>JBDSAA010000210.1:0-62169 GCA_039922375.1 Ferruginibacter sp. | reverse complement strand
GAATGGTGAATGGGCAATAGTGGAAATATTCACCATTCACCATTCACCATTATTTCCCGCCGTATATTTTTTTGAGTGCAAGGTACACGCCGTTCGTCCAGCCAAAGCCATCCTGTGATTCATACTCACCTCCTCCAGCTTCTTTGCTCAGGTCTTCCACGTTATACTTCTCCATCATTTTGCCTGTGGCTGCATATACTTTCTCATTCAATGATAACCATCTTGTGGCGATCAATCTTGCAGTTTCGTTTTTGCCGTAATTTTTTAATCCAATTACACTGATCCATTGCAGTGGTGCCCAGCCATTCGGTGCATCCCATTGCTGACCGGTATTTTTTGTGGTGGTTACTATTCCCCCATCTTTCAGCAAACTTTTTCTGGTAGTTGCTTCCACTCCCGTAGCCTGAGCCGGTGTAGCAATTTTTACAAACAAAGGAAACAAGCCTGCTTCTGTAATATCTTCCGTTTGGCTTTGCGCCACGGCATTATAGTCATGAAAAAAATTTGTTTGCCCGTTCCAGCAATACTTCAAAATAGCCGCTTTTCTTTTGTTCGCTTTTTGTAAATAAACATCCCCAGCGCTTTGCAGCCCACTTAAATTTTTTGCCTTTGCGATATTCATCTCCAAAGCATATAGCAAACAATTGAGATCAACAGGAATAATATCGGTTGTTTGTATGCTTTGGATATTTTGTCCATCGGCAAACCACCTGCTGCTAAAGTCCCAGCCACTTTCTGCGCTGGAGCGAAGGTGAGTATTTACTTCCGCTTTTCTTGTATCCAATACTCTCTTCAATGCTTCCGGTGAGCTTACCTTTATACGCATTGCAAGCTCTTTTGCCACGGCGTCTGATATTTCATAATCTTCCTTATAACTTTCCGGTCGCGGGGTGCTGGCTTCATCGCAATAACGGTTTAAGAGTGTTCCGTCGTTCAGCTTTGCCAGGTGTTTTAAGCGTTCCCCGTTCTTTATCTTGTCAGTTCCCTGCATCCAGTAAGCATATTCTTTTTCCATAGCTGGCATATAGGTTTTATAAACAGCGTTTCCTTTTATGCCGGCTAATAATTCAACCATCAAACTAAAATATGGAGGTTGGCTTCTGCTTAAATAATAGCTCCGGTTACCATTGGGAATATGCCCGTAAGTATTAATGAGGTAAGCAAAATTCTTTACCATATTTTCAATCATTGCACCCTGGCCGCTTTCCTTTAAACCCAGCATAGTAAAGTAGCTGTCCCAATAATAAACTTCCCTAAACCTGCCTCCCGGAACAATATATGGAAAAGGCAATGGCAACAATGAACTGCCGGCGAGTGGTTTTGAATCGGCATTTCTTTTTAGGATGCTCCAAAGATTTTTAACATGCATTGACAGGTCTTTTTCCTGCTGAATATTATTCAACTGTGGCATGGCAGCGGGCAGACTAAAATTATCCTCTACAAACTTACTAAGCTCAAGACCGGCTCCTTTGCGTTTCTCATAATCAGCTACGATATCCTTTGGATTACGCTTGGGGATACAATCAACAAAGGTTTTTCCATCAGGAAATATTTTTTGCAATTGTACATCCTGGAATAACTGCCCATATACTTTATCTGGAGAGGCTGGTAGCTGCGCATTGCAAATATGAATGCCCATTAGCGCAAGCATTGAGAACATTGTTATTTTTGACAGCATCGTTATTATTTTATTTGCTAAAGCTAGTTATTTGTTTGGGTTTCAAAAACTTCGCCAGGTTCGGGCCGTACGAACTTCGATGCCCGGATAAACTTAATGTGCCTCAGGCGGCCGCTGAAAAAAATACGTAATAGTATTTTAATTGAATAGTTCGTGAATGACACGAACCACTTGGAAGCATCAGCACTGATAAAAAAAGGCTGCGAACTTTTTGAAAGTTCGCAGCCTTTTGCAAAATGAAAAGCTTACTCCGCACCATCCGTCCTCGCCCTTTGCACCGCATAATTCCCTACGTTTTTTCCTACTACTAACCCTACTGTACAATCACTTTTGTAATGTATGCCGCCGTACATTCTGGAAAGCGAGGCTTCCATGGCCATGGCATCATATTGCGCAGCACGCTCCGGGATGATGTGGCCCAATATTGCTGCCGCCGCACCGCTAAAAGTAGAGTGCCCTGAAATATATGCCGGAAAATTTGGGATACCAGTAAGCGTTTTAATATTGGGGTTTAATTGTGTAGGGCGTGGGTTAAAGTAAAAATATTTTGTTTGCCAGCACACAATCGCCGCATCGCTCAATGCCATATTTACCAGCGCCATATTTCTTGCCCATCTTACTTCGCTAAAATTTTTTGTAATAAAATCTTCGGCTGCT
Organism: Ferruginibacter sp.; assembly: GCA_039922375.1. Classification (GTDB taxonomy): domain Bacteria; phylum Bacteroidota; class Bacteroidia; order Chitinophagales; family Chitinophagaceae; genus Ferruginibacter. The sequence continues at coordinate 59,834 of JBDSAA010000210.1, read as the reverse complement.
ATTGCGTCCCAATGACCCGGTGGCGTGTACGTGCCTACGCCATCCGCCCAAAAATGAACGGTGGCTGTTCTTTCACGGGTGGGGTTTTTAATCAGCTGGTAAATTTCTTCGGTTTCGTCTTTCATTTGCTGGCTGTTTACCGGGGGCGGAGGGCCTGGCCTTAAAGCAATACATGCCAGCGAATCGAACAAAAAAGTTTTAACATTGCCAAACACTGGCAGCATTGGCGGGCGCTTTGGCAACTCCAAACTATACCAGGGGGTTTCGCCACGGGCCATGCAATCTGTTTCCAGTTTGGTCCAAATGGTTTGGTTACCAACCGCAGCGCCAGCTCTGTCGCCCCTTGCACGGGCTACAAATTTTTGTGCGATTAACCGGCCAAGTGCTTCGCCAGCCTCCATATCGCTTCGTACATTGGCGCCGCTTATTATGCGTGCCCGCTTATGTTCTTCAGCTTTTTGCTGAATAAAATCCTGGTCGCCGGGAAACAATAATTTCATCATCTCTACCATTGTGCCGGCTACCGCTCCATCTTCTGACGGGTAAGAAGGCAGGTCGGATTGTGGTATCAATGCAGTTACCGTTGCATCTATTTTGTATGGCGCTGCCCGGTTGTATAATTTTTTGTAGTACCAGGTTGCCACCAGCGCATCGTAAGTGGCGGCGCTTACATATCCATAGGCACGTGCCGCATACGGTGGATTGGAGAAGGGAAATGTTGGATAGGCCAGGGGGTTGTTGGCGCTTGGTATGGGGTAAGTGCCATCATCATTTTGGTACGGCGGCAAGTTATGTTTGGCTACCAGCTCCCGTAAAATTTCGTTCCACCTTAGTACGGCGCCGGCACTCCAGTATTTCACCATTGCTTTTTCATCGCTGGTTAAATTTGCCTGGTACGATTTTATTTCGTTTACCTGCGCAATGTAATCTGGTGTGGTGGTGGCAACTGGGGCAGCGATGGCAAATTCTGACGGGCCGGTCAGTAAAATGGGCTTCCAGGTGCCGGCGTTTAAATCAATATTTGCCGGTGTTAGTGCGGGCGTATTATCTGTGCGGCCCACAATATCTTTATTACAGCTTACAATTAATATTGCGGATGAGGCAATCAGTAAACAGACCGCGGAAATTATCTTTTTCATATCAGTTAGTTTTAGCAGGTGCTGCAGTTGTTTTTGTTTTGTGAGTAAAATCAAACACATAAAATACGGAGCCATATACGGTGGCTGACTGCCCAACATTTCTGCCAGCCACAGTAGTATTGCCACCGGCCACCAGCGATACTTCGTGATTTTTTGAAGGCAGTACATATTTAAAATTGGCTCCAATTGTAGTAGCATTCATTCTGTTGCCGGGGAAGGGCATATTGTTGCGTGTAATATCAAAGCCGCCGAAGGTTTTCCAACTGTTAAGCACCGCTTCCGCAATCACCCGTTCGTTCCTGAAACCTGCACGTACGTTGAGGTTGCCGCCGTTGGGAACGTTTACTTCGTTGGTAATATGCATCTCAGTTGTGTAATAAGCTGTGCGGTCAATTTTAATATTATCCCGCAATACATAAGTGCCGGAAGCGGTAACAAAAAAACTACCGGTTTGGTAATCGGCCATCAACCTGGCAGAGGCTGTTTTACTGCGCAGGCCTATTGATAGCGGAAGATAATCGGCCACATAATTGGTGAGCGGTACCGATGCGCCTGCAATGCCATAAACAGAAAATACCCCACCCATCATTTCTTTTTCCAGTGGCATCCATTTTACAAAAAGGCTAAGGTCCTGCACGCCTTGCATACCTTTCATAGTACCTGCAGAAGCTTTTGTTTTTACATACGGCACATTAAACAGCAGGTTCAATTTTGATGTAATGCCGTAATTGCCCATCACGCTGAAAGTTTGTGTGGACACGGTCCCCAGGTTAAGGTTGTTTCTTTTCAATTCACCTTCCCAGTAATTTTTCCAGTTGCTGTAGCTGTACATTGGGCCAATGCAAAGGCGGTTTTTGCCCATCATAATGGCATCCATATCCGTTTGAGCAAACAGCGTTTGTTTACCGGCAAACAGCAGGATCAACAATGCGGTTGCTTTAAATTTTAGTTTCATAACGCAGTTTTTTGTTTGTAATGGTTGCAGTAGTTTTTATGATTTAATAATGTGTGTGTTAGCCGTATTATTTAATTCATTGTTGTCGTTTTTTAAAACTTCATTTATTGTTGTCCAGGCACAAGGAGTCATGGTCATCATCGTTGTGTCAATCCCTTCTGCCACATACCATTGTGGATCTTTTATTATGTTTTGTCCGGAACGGCTGCGACAGATTGATATACCTAATCTGATGCTACTACGGTTTTTTAAGCAGGAGTTTGATATGCAATTGGCCCCAACTCTACGACCCCACAAAGTACGGGTTGCTCTTATGGAGCAAATACTTCTTGGATATTGGTTGCTACAAAGTGGAAACTCCTATTGAAGTTTAATAACTATTCTACTTCCCTCAGCGTCTCCTTCCCGTTGGCTTTGGAACGGTAGGGACGCTGAGGCAGCAGATTGTTTTCAACAATTTTTTTCTGCCGCACCTGCATTGCTTTTTATAGCAATACAGTTACGGCAGAATATTAAAATTATAATGTTATAAAGGGTGGAAGATTAAAAACGGGCCTCAATTATTTTGCACCCCGGCAAAACACCATTAAAGATCCCCATTGATACGCTGTACAAGAGTGCGACGCCAATGAAGCTTAATCAGGGATCTGTAGCCGGGTTAAAAAAAAATTACAAAAGGCAGGTTACATTTTTGGATCGAAATGCTTGAGCGCTTTCCCTTTTTTTACAAACCTGTAAGAGTAGCCTAAGCTAATTGAATAGTCAGCAAAAGCAGCATCGCCTTGTACGTGTACCATTTTAGCAGCATCCGTAACGTTGGCATTTCTTAAATTTTGGGTGGCTATATCAGCAGCGCTTTGAATGCGGTCCTTTACAACATTATAAGGAACAAATAAGCTAACGCTATGCTGCCCCGTACGATAAGAAACGCCGGGCTCAACAGCTACAACGTAGCCTGGGCGGCGGTAGGCTACCTGGCCACCTAACACATCATAAGCAGGGATACCTTCAATTCTGCCGGCCAGCGATACAGTTAACTTTTGTGCTTTGCCCACAGCAGTCATAAATCCTGCACGTGCCAAATACTGATCAGGACATGCATAAATATTATATCCTGCGAGGCCCGCTGAGGGAGCTGATTTATAAGTGCCATTTGATTCTTTGGGATTAAACAAATAGTATGCATTTACAAAACCGTAAATGCTTTTGTATAAATGGGTGAAGCCTTGCATTTCCAATGAAAACCCTACGCCGCCATCGCCTGGCTGAATCGCCTGGTCCATCATTACTGTTTTAGTAGTTCCGTCGGTCTGTGGCGCTTCATCTGTTTCAGCGTAGCTGCCGGTGCGTAATTTTATGCCGCCACCAATCATCAGGTTACCCATATGCGCTTTTGCCGGATCAATCACCCAGTAATTTAATCCAAAACGTACATCGCCCAATCCTTTTGCATATACGCTGTACCGAAAGGTATCCTTTACGGGAGTTGCCTGCCTCAATACCTGGGAGCGTTCGTTGTGTACCCATGGGATACTTAAATTAAACTGAAGGCGGTTTGTAATGCCATAGGATAAATTAAGGTCCACAGCATGCGAATAAATGTTAACCGCGTTGCCCAATTCCTTGCCACTGGCGTCATGGCCACCACCTGTTTTCTGGCGCTCGGGTTGTTCTTCTTTTCCCACAAAATGCCTCCATGAATGGAAGTAACGGTAATTAACGCCTGCCTGTAAATCGCCTTTGGATAAGTTGTAGCCATTGGAGGAACACATTCCTACACCGCCCATTTGGCGGACTGCTACACAACCCTGTGCACTTACATTGTATTGTGCTGTTAAAGCTATTATCAGTACTATAAATATCTTTTTCATTTAGTTAGTTTTTGTTTGTTAGTTTGTTTGTTTTCGTTCAAAGAATGTAATTATTTTTTTGATGCCTTTTCATTTAAGGCTGTAGATACTTCATTGGCATTCCTTTCCAATTTCAATTTACCTACAATAAAATCTCCCACCTTTTTGCCATATACAGTACTAACCAGGCAGGTTGGGTGAAAATGTATACCGCCATAAAACCTCGCCATATTATTCTCATCAGAAGCCTGCCGGAAAGAACTGAATGAACGGTTAGGAATACCAAATTCAAGTTCGCTGGTATCCGAATAATTGAAATGATCCCCATACATTTTTGTTAACGCTTCGGCAGCTGCAGAAGAGACAGTACTATGGCCACAGGTATATTCGGGGAATGGGGGTGTTTGCAAATAAGGCCTCCACTCAGGATCAATGTATTTGTTGATCACTGTCTCGGGCCTTGCCATATTGCTCCTGAACTTTTCGTCCCAGCATTGGATAAACGCATCAAACATGCAGATCGAAGTAAGTGTATAAGCAGCTACTGTTTTGGCAAAATCAGCTTTTGCCTTCATAGATGCAATGCCTACAATATTCATCCAATGGCCAGGCGGAGAAAACTTTTTGGTCATGAATTGTACATGGCCGCTCACATGCAATTCGTTGGGCAGGTCGTTCCAAAACATAGCTATATGTTTTTGGTCATCTGTAAGGCTGTCGATTGCATTTTTAGTAAGCATCACCTGTTTATAATAAGGGCCATTCTTGTCCTTCATATTAAAAGGCACCGGCCTTGGCGGCTTATATTGCGAGGCACTGTCCAATACAATACTTCGTATTTCATTCCAATGCGGCTCTATCGCACTTGTGTAGGCGGGCGGGGTGGGTACCCAGCGACCGGGCGTGTCTACTACTGTGTATTTGGGTGCGCTTCTTGTTTGCAGGTAATTATCTTTTTTGCTCCATGCTAAAATGGATTTTGCAATCGTGTCGGAAAATGCCAGCGAATTGTCAAACATATCATCAGGCATCCCTTCGTTTTTTACAAGGCTCTTTAAACTGTCCACATAATCCTTCATACTGCCTTCGGGAAATGTGACCGCTTCGCCCACTCTGCAAAAAGCCAGCAGTGCAGCAAACTCTACATCCACTTTTTTTGAAGTATCCAGTGATGGCAATGAGGTGAGCCCTTTTATTTGGCCGGCAAGTGATTGGTATTTGTGTGGCCATGCTGCCGCGATACATTCGTACGCCGCGATATTGGCATAGGTATAATTTCGGCAGGCCACAATAGGCGAAAAATTATTAAACTTTACGACCTCGTTCAATTGTTTCACCGTTTTACAATACGAGAATGGATCCGAAAAATAGGTTGCCGGAACGGGCTTGTTTTGCTTGCACGAACAAACAAGTAAAGACACACCTATTATCATCAATAGTTTCTTCATAATAAAAGTAAAGAAAGTGAAAAAATCAACTCCCCGCTATGCCAGATGAACCGCAGCGATGGTCCACATTTGTGCAGTGTGGATTGATATGCACGCAGCTAAACAAAGTGCATATTATAGAAGTTGTGAAAATGTCATTAAGAAATGATAGCAGAATAATCGGGAGGCTGTTCAGACGATTTTGTAAATGAGGTGATTACAAAAAATGTGTGTTGTATAAAATATTTTAAATGGCGTGCCTCTGATTTAAAAGCGTCAGCAGATTGATATTCTTCAAATTCGCTGACTGTTTTGTGAAATGATTTTGAATCGGAACCGGATTTCTTTTTGTCATTGGATTGCTGAAAATCGGTTGCCAGTTTAGAAAAATCAGCCTTTGCGGCCTGTATCTTCATTTTAGCCCTGTTAGGGATACAAAGCATTTCAAGGGAATCGTTGTAGATGCGGCACTTTACGTATTTGTAAATAACACCATCGATATTCACTTCCCCGTCAATTCTGTGAAAGGCGCTGGAGTTGTTATAGTAAGGTAAATTGGTTGGTTGCTTAATAGAAATTAACTGTTGATCGGAGTAATTGTTTTCATCAAATGCGAGTTCCATTTTTTCATTTTCCCTCATTTCAAAGAAGGATGCAACCAGTCTATATCCAAATAGATTAAAGGAGAAAATCCCCAAAAGTAATATAGCAGCAAGTTTTTTCATTAATAGAGATTGCAAAATACTTTAATTTTCAAGCATTTTCAAAAAAAATAAATGAGGTTCTAAAAACAAAAGGGCTGCAATCGTTTGCGATTTTTACGACTTGGTGATAAATTTAAATTAAACCTAACAGGCAAAAGCTAACCCTCCGCAGGATTATTAATATTGAAAACTCATAAAGTTCTTTTTTTAATTTTGGTAAGGGCTTCCTGCATGTCCTCCATATTTCTCTTTTCTGTTTTTGATAAGTCAACAGCTTTTTTCTGTGTGCTTTCCGCCTCTGCAAACAAACCGAGGCGATAAAGCAAATGCGCCAATGTATCGTAATATGCACTTATCGGATTTAGTTCAATAGAACGTTTGCTCCATAGCATTGCTTTTGTAAGATATGTTCCATCTTTAGTTCCTATGTCATAAAAGGACCAGGCGGCGTTGTTTAGTTCATTTGCGAAATTCTCTGTGGCATAAGCATAGGAAAATGACTTTAAGGCGCCTCCTTCCGGCACACCTGATAATGCCCGTTGCAGTGCACTATTTTTTGCCTTCTCTTTATTGTTCTCGTCTCTTCTTTTCAATGAGTCGGCAGTTACACTCATGTAATATGCATCATAAAAAATACTTGCTTCCCTCAAGTAGTTGACCGTATCTTTTATGGCTCTGTAATATCGAAGCATATTTAGTGTGTAATTTTTCTGCCCTTCCTGGTAAGATTTGCCCCAGCTGGTCCTGGCAAAATTGGCAGCAGCATAAGCCCGTGTCAAATTTTTATTGATAACGGCGCTGTTCATCGTATTGGCTATTATACCATTGTTGATAGCGGTTCGTATTTCTAAAGGTTCAGTTTTGTAAATACTGTCAATGATCTTTTTATTCGTATAGGCTAACCTGTATGCCTTGCCATCTGCGACCGGGCCAGCCTGAAGTATATATAATACCTGGCTATAATTATCCAGGTCGGCTATCGTTAAAAAATCAACATACTTTTCTATCAATTCGCTGTTATCCCTAATGCCGGCCATTTTTCTTTTATTGATATATTCTTTTAAAAAATTGCTGTCATAATTGCCGGATAAATATTCTTTATCAAAATCTATGAGCGACTTTTCCTTATTGGCATCTATTGCCTGCTGGACATTGGCTACCAGGTGGGATGGGATAGGGACCACATTTATATCTTTAAACATAAGCCCACCTTTACTGTCCAGAAAAACAAGTGAAGGAAAACGAGTCACCCGGTATTGCATTATAATTCTTTTACTTGCCGAGTCTTCCCTGGCTATTTTATAATTGATAAAGCTGCCGTTAAATGTAGCCACAACTTCGGGGCTGGTTAACACAGCTAAATTATTATTCGCGTAGGCCGGAGGCTGCATGGTGAATAGTATTGCCATCGGTTTGTCCTGTTCAAGGGATAATCTTTTGGCTTCTTCGAAAGATTTTTGGTAATTAATTTTTTGCGACCAGGAGGCAACAAAACAAAACAGGAGGGCTGCTAACAGAAGGGTACATTTTTTCATGCTTTAAAAGTAAAGAAATAGCATTTAATTGCACAACTATCTTTAACCACCAACCTTTTACCATCAGCCATTACAGGCTCCAACAGATACAAAACCCGGTTAAAAATATTTCCTAACTTTATACAAATACAAAACGATGAATATTGATGAAAAAAAGAAAGAGGTATTGGCTTTGCTAAGCACTACAAATGACCCTGCCCTTATAGAAGAAGTGTACGATATGCTGCATATACCCGAAACAATAGACCAGGTTAACGTTGAACAACTACCATCACCACTTCGGGAAAAAATAAATAAAGCACTTGATGATTATAAAACCGGAAATTATATAACGCATGAAGAGATGAAACAAAAAGTACATCAATGGCTTATCAAATAATCTGGACTGCTGAAGCGGATGCTGACTTTCACTCAATAATTATTTATTTAAAAGAACATTGGTCTGGTTCTTCCACTGAAAAATTTGCAGACAAGACAATGAGTAAATTGGAAAAATTGGCCGACGTACCTTATGTAATCCCAAGGTTTACTTCTAACCAAATGTTCAGATGGTAAAATTAGATAGGAAAAATGTCGTCTTTTTACAATTGAAAAAGATAGTATCATATTATTAAGTATTTATCCCTACAAAAAAGATATTACAAAAAGCAAATATTTTTAACGACAATTTTATTAACTTAAAACCCACTTTTTTCACACAACACAATCCAAGTTCCCCGTAGGTATGTTGTACACAAGTGATTTAATACGATGTTTATTCAGGGCTTCAATACCTGCCTGAAAAAATTTAAAACAATACACTGTGAAGCTGAGGTTAATAATATGATTGACTGCAGATAAAACTTTAAAAACTTACTTCACCAAAAAAGTTTTCTTCTCGACTCCAATGCCTTTCAGCGTAAGGCTTTTCCATTGTTTTGGCAAAGTTGATTTTATTTGAGTGATGCCTGTGGGTGTAATTTCCAGGCCGCCGAAACCATTTAGCACCGCCTGCAAAATACCGCCTGCGCCGGTGGCGAAATAGGGATTGGTGCCGCCTTTGGTTTCCGCTATTACGTTGAAGGGTGGTAATAAATTGGGGACATACGCATCTTTAAAAAAATGAAACGCTTTTTCAGTGTCGCCAATGCGGGCATACAACAATGCAAAGATGGCCTGCGTCATTGCGGGCGTACCTTCATTGGGAACACGCACTGAATAATAATCAAGATCTTTTTTTATTTGCTTTGTATCTATAATCTCTTTTAGAGGATAAGCCAATAAATTTACATCGGCCTGTTTAATACCTTCACCTTTGTACGTGGCATGTTCATTAGTAGTGCCATCTGCCAATTTTAAAATGGGAATATTGGCTGCAACATTCATCCAATCCGGATCAGCAGCAATGCCTAATATCTTTGCCGCTTCGGTAGCATATTTTAAATTCGCTTTGGCGGCGGCGTTAGTGAAAGCATTGTTATCTACATTCTCGGCCCACTCATCGGCGGCTACCACATTTTTAATATCATATTTTCCGGGGCCATTTCTTTCTACCCTGCTTGCCCAAAAATCCGCGGTATTTTTTAAGATGGGCCAACCCTTTTCCCTCAGCCAGTTTTTATCCTGGGTAACTGAATAATAATTCCATGCTGTAAAACCAACGCATGCGGTTATGTGATGTTCAAACGGGCCACTCAATGCCCATACCGGCGTTTCTTCCACCCCCGTCTCCGCACTTTCCCAGGGATACATGGCTCCTTTGTAACCTTTGCCAAATGCGTTTCTTTTAGCTGCTTCCAGTCGCTGAAAACGGTATTCGATCATACCTTTTGCCAGCTCAGGGTGCATTTGTAAAATGGCGGGAAACATCCATAGTTCGGTATCCCAAAATACATGACCGTTGTAACCCAATCCGCTTAAGCCCATGGGTGAAGGGCTGTTGGTTGAACCCTCCCGTACAAAAGAATACAGATGGTAAAGCATGCTGTGGACATCCTGTTGGCTTTGTGCATCGCTTTCAATTACTATGTCACTTGTCCACAAATCATCCCATGCTTTGTTGTGCATCTCAATCAGCCTTTCCCGTCCCTGCAATTTTGCAAAAATGGTGAGGCGTTCGGCTTCGTTCAATGGATCATCATGATGAGCGGAGGTAATTGATGAACCCACCATTGAATACCTATACGATTCACCTGCCTTTAATTTTTTTGTAAATTTCATCAGGTGTTGGTTATTGTCCCACATTTCATGAATTACCCTTGGCTCATTGCCATGTGCTTCGCTGAAAATAAATGCATTGGATGCACACATCAATAGTTTACCGGTCGGACTTTTTGCTGTTGAGGTTAACAAGCTGATGGTAGTATGCGGGCGGTCAATTTCATTGTAATAATTTTGAACGTCCTTCAGTGCATCGGGCGCCTCCATAATACTTGCGCTGCTGAGGTTGCAATCTTTTTTTGACGTAACTGTTATATCCATTAAAACAGAATAGGGCAGTTGGCGCAATGAGTAATAAGTATAACGGACCGTGGCCATATCTTTATAATCGAAGCTGGTGGTGAAGCTTGCATGTTGCATGTCGAGCGATTGCATCATATTGGTAACATTGCTGTTGGCCAGCCGCCTGCCATCAATTTCCATGTACATATTGAGCAGATTAAAACTGCGTATAAAGTTGCTTACCCGCCCCCGCCCGTAGAGATCATAGGCACCCGCAAGCACTACGTCTTTTACTTTAAACGCTTCGGGGCTGCTGACTATGCCCAACATACCGTTGGCAACCGTAATGCCATAATAATTGGCCGGGTTGATTTTGGTGGTGTTGATTTTCCATGGATCCTGGGCGAGGGAAAAAATGGAAGATAAAAGCAGTGTAAAAAATATAGCTAAGCGTTGCATAAATAAAAATTGATTTGATGAAGTATGCTCAGTGAATTTACCTTTATTTGCCAATAACTTTGGTTGCATTTTATAATTTTTGACTTATGAAGAAAATACTTGTTGGATTCCTGTTGATCTTTTTTTTGTTCGTAGCAAGTGTTTTTCTTTTTATTCCTAATTCAATATCTATTAACCATTCTGTTGTGCTCAATATTACGCAAGAAGCTTTATATAGAACACTCGTTAATAACAAAGATTGGAGCCATTGGTGGCCGGGCAACTTCCATACGGGGGATAGTATTAACAGCACTACCCTGGAATATAAAGATTACCAGTACCACATTACGGGAAGAGACTTTGGCCAAATGTTAATCTCTATTTCCGGAACAAATTTTTTCGCTAAAACCTCCCTCATCTCTATCCCGTTAAAAGCAGATTCATTAAAGCTATCATGGAGCAGTGTTATTCCAACCTCATATAATCCTGTCAAACGTTTGCAGGTATATTTAGGGTTCAAACAACTGGATAAAAATATTACAACGATACTCGAAAAAATAAAAACGCATTTCGATAAACAGCAGCATACATATGGTATGCAGATTCATAATGAACTGGTAGAATACCCACTCCTTATTTCGACTTTTGTTGAATTAAAAAATTATCCTTCAATTGATGAAGTATATGCACAGATAGATAAACTACAAAAACACATCGATAGTCAATCGGGTAAATCTGTTGGATACCCAATGTTAAACATATTTCAAAAAGACAGCGCCGCCTGGGTTTTAAAAGTAGCCATTCCTACTGATAAAGAATTGCAATCCGCTGGAGACATATTTGTCAAACGAATGCTTGGCGGCGGAAAAATACTTATGTCTGAAATAAAAGGCGGACCGGCTACAATAAAACATGCCTATCAGCAAATGGAATATTATGTCAACGATCATCATTATTCTGCACCGGCAATCCCCTATGAATCGCTTGTAACAGATAGAAGAATTCAGAAAGACACGGCCCAATGGATCACAAGACTATATTTCCCCGTAATGTAATGACACTACTTTTTGCCATCTGCAAATTGTATCAATTTTGTATCGGCTGAATTCATACCTAAAATATACGCTTGTTTTTTGCCGATCATTATTGACTTGATGCGGCGCACTTGGCCTTTTACCTGCAAGCCATTGAAGGGTGATGTAATAAAATTTCCTTTTCCCTTATTGATTAATATTGTTCCATAATCAGCATCATACCTTCCCATTTCAATATTGTTATTGTAATAATTTCCGCATAGCATAATATCTGGTAAGTTGTCGTTGTTCGCATTAATAACAACAGCATCTTTAAATGGTGTTAGTTGCGCTTTCCAGGGCAATGCTTTTAACTCAAACTGCAGGTTGCCTTTGTTCATCAATATCGCATTGGCAAAATAATTTGCTGTTAGCTTTTCAGCATTTTCTAATTTGTTAGCGGTAAAAAGTTGAAGCAAAGAAGCTTTTGCAAAATCTTCTGCATACAAAAATTTCTTTTTTAAATTAGGCATTTGCTTCTCCAGTTCAGCCTTATTTGCAAACACGATTTCTTTGCCATTAAGGTAATATGTTAACACCTGTTCTTTTTTATCATTGTCATCAAAATCATTATGGTATAGCCGGACAGGTTCTTTATCTGATGCCTTCAGTTTGCTGTTTAATCCCAGGTTACCACAGACCAGGTCTATATTACCATCATTGTCTACATCACAGGGCAGTATAAAATTCCACCAACCTTTTTTATCCGATAATACCTTTTTTGTAAACCCGGTTTTGTTGTTGATAAATGCAGTTATGCTACCCCACTCCAAAGACAACAGTAAATCTTTATCTCCATCCTTATCAATATCAAACCACAAAGCATTGGTAACAAATCCAACATTTGCGAGTTCCTTGCTGTACTTTAATGTTTCATCTTTAAACCGCCCTGATTTATCATTGATCAATAAGTACGATTGCGGGATCTGTCCATAATCATAAGGCACTGCCCTACCCCCTATAAATAAATCAGTGTACCCATCGCCATTAACATCGGCAGGAACAACGCAGGAAGCTGTCATATACAAATCGCTGAACGCTTTATCAAGCTTGCTTAGATTTCCTCTGCCGTCGTTTAAATAAAGGCGTGGGTTATTATGCTTATCTTGGCCATAAAATTCATTTCCACCACTAGCAACAACCAGGTCAATATTGCCATCATTATTTACATCTGTCCAACAGGCGTCCACATCTTCATAAGCACTATCATTGTCTAAAGCAGGCTGAAAATTTCTGATAAACTTCCCTGAAGATTGCTGAAGAAAAAGAACGCTTTTTTTATCCCGTGCCGAGCCGATAAAAACATCTTCCAAGCCATCGTTATTAATATCCGCTGTTGCCACAGCCGGGCCCTCTGTCGACATCATATGTGGAATCAATGGCTCCCGGTTAAATTCAGCAAAAACGTTTTCTTCATGATGAAAGTCAAGGCCGGCATCTTTGCTAATTTCTATCATCGGCCTCGATTCATTTTTGTAAACCGAAAGCCGGTTGAAATCAAAAGAGGGCAGGCCTTTCCGATAATTTATTTCAATAGTAATGGTGGTGTTTACCGGCAGTGATTCATAGGTTTTATCTGGCCATACCAATAACATTGAATCAACTTTAGTATTTGCGAGGCCAATTAATAAAGGCGTTTCCATGGCCGACATAAATCCCCTTACAGGATATTTGTCGTACGTTCGTACTTCATTATTTGCATATACTATCACCCTTGCACCCACGGCGTTTATGTTCGTAGCAGGGCCATTTAACTTTATTTTCAAATAGTTTTTACTTCCGGCAGAGCTGCTTTTATTTTCGTAAAGTACAACAGGAGCATCGATGTTATTGACCACAATATCCAAATCACCATCATTGTCCAGGTCAGCATAAGCTGCACCATTTGAAAAGGATGGCATATTACCATCAATGGTATTGGCAATATCATCGAATAAAAGATTTCCTTTATTGAGGTAAAATTTATTGGGCAACTTTATTTCAGGGAATTTTTCTATCAGCACCATATCCTTCTCTGCCATATTATCCGTACGGATCTTTTGTTGAATTTCACCATTTGAAATGTAGTTGATGTAATCAATGTCATTCATTCGTTTTGGAATGCCATTGGAAATAAACAGGTCTTTCATCCCATCATTGTTAAAGTCCATCCATAACGGTGACCAGCTCCAGTCAGTGGCGGCAATACCGCTGTATAATCCTGTTTCGCTAAAAGATTGAGTACCGCGATTGTATTGAAGATTATTACGGGTATACTGGTATGAATAACCAACGCTTATTTTATAATTAAAAATATCATAGGTGTCTTCTCCAAGAGAACGTTTTAAAATATACGGATCCAGCGGCAGCATATCCACGGAAATGACTTCGGGATTAGCATCATTATTTATATCAGCAACATCCACGCCCATAGAAAACTGGCTGGTGTGCATGAGGTATTGCTCACCTTCTTCCTTAAAAGTGCCGTTGCCTTGATTGATGTACAAATAATCATTTTCGTGAAAATCATTTCCAATATAAATGTCGGGAAAGCCGTCCAGATTGATATCTGCAATAGCGATTCCAAGCCCATATCCGATGGCAGAACTATTGATCCCGGTTTCGATTGTTACATCATGAAATATGTTGCCATCATTTCGAAAAATCTTGTCCCCGGATAAAGGATGATTCGTTCCCAAAAATTCTTTGCGTGGCCGAAAGGTTCCGTTTTCATGTACAGAGTGATTTAACAAAAACATATCGAGATCACCATCATTATCATAATCCAAAAAAGCAGCTTGTGTGCTAAAGCCTGAAAAATTTAGCCCATACTCGCTGGCTTTATCTACAAATGAAGGAGAACCATTCTTTTCAATTCCCTGGTTGATCAGCAGCTGATTCTGACTATGTAAAATTTCGTATTTCCCAACCCTGCACACATAAATATCCAGTAGCCCATCGTTATTAATATCAACTACTGAAACACCTGTTGACCATCCATTATCCTGGGGAATCTTTGCTTCAATTGTTACATCCTTGAATTTTAGATTTCCTGTATTGAGGTACAATTTGTTCTCTTGCTGATTGGATGCAAAAAACAAATCGGTTAATCCATCTTCATTAAAATCACCTGCGCCTACGCCACTTCCATTGTAAAAATAAATGTATTTGAAGAGATTAAATTCTTTGTTATAAGATAATGTATTGCTGAAATTTAGGCCAGTGCTGGTATTGCCTAAAGCTTTAAACAAAATCAGCTCTTCCCTTTTTTTTGCATTGCATGCAGTTAGAAAAATGATCAGTAATATAATACCTGACTTCATACAAAAATATCGCCTGTTCAACTTTATCATTCAAATGATCTTGTGATACGTTTATTTTTTAAATTGATACATAACTGGGTACTGATCATTCTGAACTATGAGCAGGAACCTTTTGTCTTTTTTATTAATTACCTTAATATCTCTGATCTCGTTCACTTGAATTAACCCTGATAGCTTTGGTTCCACCCAGTTGAATCCTTTTCCATTGTTAAGCAAAACATGACCATAACTGGCATCAAGTCTGCCAAACTGTGGTTGAAAACCAAACTTGTTGCCGCCCATAATCAGATCAGGTTTTTTATCATTATTGATATCTGTAACGGCGATGGCATTCACGCTTGATAACTGAATCATGGCAGGTAATGGCTCTATGGTAAAACCACCTTTGCCATTATTGATCGCTACAATGCTGCTACAATAATTAAGTTGTTTTACAGACGACCTCCCAATCACCTCTTTGTTGAACAGATCTTGTATCGATTTTTTTGCATAATCGCTATGTTTCAAATTCTCCTTTTTTAATCCCGGAAATTGGTCAGTGACTTCTTTTTTCAGAAACACCGGAACATCCTTCCCATCAATACTACGGGTAAGAAACTGATCTGTAGTCCCGTTCTTATCAAAGTCATTCAACCATAATTTTACCGGATTTTTTGAATCAGCCTTTAAGTAAAAGTTTTCGCCAATATTGCCTATTACAAGATCTTCTTTACCATCGCCATTCAAGTCTGCAGCGGTAATAGTTTGCCACCACCCATATAAGTTCTCCAAATTGGTCTGTTTTAATTCATCAAAAAAGCGTTTGCCTTTGTTATAGCTGAAAATTCTTGTACTCATCCATTTGCCCGTAATAATTAATTCCCTCGATGTATCACCTGATACATTTGCCCAGGTTGCACTTGTTATCATACCGGCCTTTGCAATCGCCGGGGCTATCAATTGTGTTAGCTCCTTAAAATGTCCACTACCATCATTTTGATAGATGTAACTCTGCGGTGTAATTCCATAATTAAGCGACACACAACCGCTGCCAATAAACAGATCCTCATCTCCGTCATCATCATAATCATAATTTACTGCTACGGATATATTCATATCATTTGAAGGGAAGGCATTGGTATCAATTTCAAAATTTCCCTTGCCATCATTTTTATATAAACGGTGTTGTAATTCCGGGCTACCTTGTTGTACATTGTTACCGCCTGCGCCAATATACAAATCGAGGTCTCCGTCCTTATCTGCATCAAAAAATAACACAGCTATATCTTCAAAATCAGCAAATTGTTTAAATACTGGTTGGTCATGCTTTGCAAAGCCATCTGCTGTTTGAAAATACAATTGCCCAGCCTGCCCTTTAGCACCTGCCAGGTATATATCCTCCAAACCATCACCATTTACATCTCCTTTGGCAATATGCGGACCTTCCCTGGATAAGAGCTCAGGTAAATTGCGCTCGTAATAAAAATCCAGGTAATCATCTTCAACATGTTTATCCATTGTTACAGGCACTGGTTGAAGAAGAGGTGTTATTGAAATGCCTTTTTCAATAACAGGAATTCCCTTTTTGGGTTGTTGCAACACGTGTACTTTGTTTAACCCCACATTTTCATATTTACTATGGCTTCTGTCTGGCCATATAACTATCATGGAATCTACCTGGGTAATATTTCCCAAACCAACTATTTGTTTATAATCCATGCTGGACTGAAAGCCCCGGCACGGAATTACTTCACGGGAAAATATTTGTTCGCCTTTATAAATTTTTATTTTACTTCCTATAGCAAATGTATTCTTATCATTTCCCTTCAATGTTACACCGATATAATTATTTTTATATTTTTCCTGGGAATTGTTTCGATAAACAGACGTCGGTTGATTGACATTATTAACGATCATATCCAGGTCTCCATCATTATCCAGGTCTGCATATGCCGCACCATTTGAAAAAGTTTTTTGAGTAAAACCCCAATCATCCCCAACATCAGCAAACTTAAGGTTGCCCATATTTTTAAACGCTTTATTGGCAAGGCTGTTAGAAGGCATTCTTTGAATGATTGAGTCCACCTGTTCTTTCTTTCCGGTGACAGCCATTTTTTGAACAACATCGTTTGCAAAAAAATCTATGAAGTCCTGGTCTGTAACATCGAGGTTAATTCCATTGCAAACATAAATATCTGTAAGGCCATCATTGTCTGCATCAAATAACAAAGCCCCCCAACTCCAATCGGAGGCAGCAACCCCACTATAAAATGCAGTCTCCAAAAATTTGTTAGTCTTGTTATTTACCTGCAAAGTATTTTGCATAAACTGGTGATGAAAGCCCGATTTAACTTTCAGTTGGTACACATCGATATTATCGAATGAAGAGGTGGTTTTTATGCGCAATTCATCCTTTGGCAACATGTCAGTTGTAAATATATCAGGATAGTCATCATTATTAATGTCCCCGATATCAGCACCCATTGACGCAAGGCTTCCGTGGCCCATCCATTCTTCAAATTCATCTTTGAAGGTTCCGTTCTTCTGATTCACATATAAATAATCTCTTTCAAAAAAATCGTTTGAAACGTAAATATCAGGGTATGCATCACCATTGATATCTCCAACAGAAACACCCAATCCAAGACTTATCAAAGTTCCATGAATGCCGGCGTTGGCAGTTACCTCAATAAATTTACCGTTATCATTTCGCAACAAATGATCTCCGCCACCCTTAAGAAAACCCGCTACCGGCCAGTTCTCAGCCAACAAATTTCGCTTACTCACATAATTTAATGTATTAACAGGTATCGGGCTATTGTTGATGATAAAACAATCCAAATCGCCATCCTGGTCGTAGTCAAAAAAAGAAGCTTGGGTAGAATACCCCTTATCGGCCAAGCCATACTGTTTTGCAGATTCGGTGAAAGAAAGATCATGGTTATTGATGAAGAGCTGGTTAGCTCTTTGCGTGCTGTCTTCCAAATGTGCAGAGTTTGATACGTATATATCCAACCAGCCATCATTATTTATATCAACCATTACCACACCAGTACTCCATTGCGGCTTGTCAACAAATCCAGCTTTTGCCGAAGCATCTTCAAACTTCCAGTTGCCCTTATTTATATAGAGTTTATTGCTTCCCATATTGGCCGTAAGAAAAACATCTGCCAACCCATCATTGTTAACATCGCCCACTGCTACTCCACCACCATTATAAAAATTGCGAAAGGTGAACACATTAAAATCACGGGTGCTTTTAACTGTATTGGAAAAATTGATACCAGTATTTTCCATTAATTCAAAAATGGCAATATCTTTCTTATGGCTACAGGATAAAGAAAACAATACTACACCCAATCCCATTATAATAAAATATTGAATATTCCTTTTCATAAAAAAAAAGGCCATTCAAAGAAATGACCTTTTAAACAAAAATAAGTTAATAATTAAATCTTAGTAGCCGGGATTCTGTTTAAGATTAGGGTTAACAGCTAAAGCATTGTTTGGTATGGGGTACAATAAATATTTTTTGTCGGAAACAGTAGGCTTTTCTGAGTAAGCGGCTAAAAATCTTCCGAAACGTTGGTTGTCTAATCTTCTGTAAGATTCCCAATAGAATTCCCTTGCCCGCTCGTCTAATATAGTATTTAGTGTTACCGCAAGTAAAGGAGTGGCTTTTGCCCTGGCACGCACTTCGTTTACCAATGCCAAAGCGCCCGTTCCTGTCCCTCCTCTTAAAATAGCCTCTGCTTTCATGAGCAATACGTCAGCATACCTGTAAAATACAAAATCATTGTCAGCATCATCATTGTCGTTGACAAGATCAGGAGGATATTTAACTACCCGTATGCCCGATGTTTCCAATGTGGCGCCGGAGGCAATCAGCGTTACTGCTTTAGTAAATACCAGGTCGTTTCCTAACCCATCTTTTAATTTCGCCCCTGTCTGATTAAATTGCTGACCGATCAATAATCCTACCCTGGTACCGACGACATCAGTAACGCCCGGATAGGCAGCTCCGATTCTTTGATCAATTGGCTCGAACTTATCGTATAATTCCGCTAACGTGGTAAAACCATTCCATCCACTTGGTTTTTGGTTATAATGCATAGAAGCATGCCAGTTTTTTAAAACTTTATTCCCAGTCCGGGTCCCGGTTTTTCCCGGACCATCATCAAGGGTAAAAATATTTTCTTTAGAAAGAATATCATTTTTTGGCGCAAAGTTGTCATAAAAGTTAGTTGTAAGCACATAATTCCTCGTGCTGGCTTTGATTTCATCCGCTAATGAGATTACTTTAGACATATCTGCTGCGGCAAAGGTTGGTGTTTCCCTGTTTAAAAAAGTTCCCCTGTTTAGATAACACTTCATCAGCAAAACCCTTGCAGCATCTTTGTTTGCTTTGATAGCGGGCCCATCAGGTAATTGCGGTAAAATGGCAGTTACCTGCGCAATAATTGTATCCAGGGCCTGTGCAGCAGTTAATACATCCGGCGCTTTTAGCAAAGCACTACCAGGCACCCTATACGGCACCTGCCCAAATAAATCCACCACCGAAAACATAGCAAATGCCCTTAAAAATTTGGCTTCCGCCGCTATTCCGGCCGGAGGATTGAAATTGAGTGTATTGGATGCGTTATAAACGATCTTTAATAAAGCATTAAATGAGCTTAGCATTTTTGCATTATCGGCATCCCATGTCTGGGTATGTAATACACGCCAAACCCCATTATCATCCCAATCTTTACCTCTTGATGGCGGTATGGCCTCGTCGGTAGGAAACTCCGAAAGAGCCCATACATTATCCTGGTTTACGTATGCATCATTTAATCCATCATAAGAAGATTTGAGTAAGGCAACAGGATCAACAATTTTTGTAGCCTGTTCGAAAGTCACATTGTCTCTCAATGTTTCATCGAGCTTAGTGCAACTCGTCACACTGCCCACAAGAAATATGCTGGATATAATTATTTTATATTTCATAACATCTTTTTTTAATTATTATAAAGAAAAAGTTACACCAAGTAAGAACGTTCTTGGCGAAGGATAAGGAATGTATTCGATCCCAAAGGAAGGTACTCCATCAATCTGCTTATCTGTATTCACTTCCGGATCAAACCCTGTAAATTTAGTTATAACCGCAAGATTTTGGCCAGTAATAAAAATATTCAGGTTCTTGATACTCCTGCCGATATTTCCTACGCCATAGCTTAATGTAGCATTGGCAACTTTAAGGTAGTTCCCATTTTCAAGGTAGCGGGAAGAAGCTGCAAGCCCATTGCTTTTATTTTCCTGGATATCTCCTTCTAATAAAGAAGCCGCAATATTCCTTGATCCCAAATTACCAATGTTCAATACAGAATTTAAAGTGTTATTATATATTTCATGACCAAATGCCCCGTTCAAATTAACTGACAAACTCAGGTTTTTATATGTAACATCCGTGCTGATACCCAGCAAAGTGCTGGGATTGGGATTACCTATGTAGAAAAATGAATTACCATTGTCTGTATAAGTGCTTATGCCGGATGATTTATCCAGGCCAAGAAAACGCCTTACGTAAAAAGAGTTGAGTGGGTAGCCATTTTCCAATTTTTGTACACGGGTTCCTGAAATACCCTGGCCGCTCAGTTCACCTGTTAACACTGCCGGGCCAACATAGTTCTGTAATTCATTTTGTAAGAAAGCAGCGTTTACTCCGAGGTTCCAGTTAAGATCCCTTGATTTAACTATCAGCGCATTTAAAGCAACTTCCCAGCCTTTGTTAATCACATCTCCACCAAGGTTCACCCAATATTTAGTTGCAGGTGCAGGTTGAATTGCATCAAAATTGAATAGTAGATCAGAAGTCTGTTTATTAAAATAATCTACTGTACCGGAAAGCCTTCCTTTAAATAATCCAAAGTCAATCCCGGCATTTGTAGTAGTGGAGGTTTCCCATTTTAAATCAGGATTGGCTACATTACTTTGCTGATAAGAGCCTTGTGAAAAACTATAACGCTCCTGGGCTGAACCAGCAGGAAACTCCTGGTTACCTGTCTTACCCCAGCCTACGCGTAGTTTAAAATTATCAAACAAACCGTCTTTCATAAAATCCTCATTTGAAATATTCCAGGCTCCTGCAACGGATGGGAAATAACCATACCTGTTATTTGTACCAAATTTACTTGAACCATCCGCCCGCATAGTCGCTGTAAGCAAATATTTATCTTCTAAATTAAAGGCTACCCTTCCAAAAAAAGATTGCAACTCGGAGATCGGGTCAGCAAATGAAGTTGATCTCCTGCTGTCCTGAGTCGAGCCCTGCAAGTAATTAGTGTAATCAACATCTGTAGTAAGGAATCCCTGGCCTGATTGGCCAGTACCTTTACTATCAAACTTTTGATATTCATACCCCACAACTGCATTTAAATTTAAGGAAGATGAAATCTTTTTATTATAATTCAAAGTATGTTGGGCCAACTGTGTCGTCAGTTCATTATTACCATAATTTGCCCAGCCTTTCCCTTCTATTGATTGAATATTAATGTACGATTTCAATGATGTTCTCCGGGTACCTACGGAATGATTGACGCTGTATAAAAAGCGGTATTCCAAATCGTTATTAAATTTATAATAAGGAGAAACACTTGCAAGAACACCTGTTAAATTAGATACATCACTATAAGCTTCCAGTGTGGTTAACGGGTTGATGGTTGTTTGCCCTATGGCAGCATCCTTGATCCAAATTGTTCCATCAGGATTGCGCAGAGGGTGAGTTGGATTCCATGAAATAGCTTGCGAAATTAAACTACCGGTAAATCCGGATGTGTTGGCAATAGGAGCAATATTCTCAGTAGTTTGAGAAGTCAAAACATTTATATCAAGGCCAAGCTTTTTACTCTCGAGAAATTTAAAATTAGTATTTAGATTAGCAGTGTATTTTTTGAACCCTGACTTTTTAATAATACCTTCTAGATTCTGATAGCCCGCAGATAAGCGGTATTTACCACTTTCGTTGCCTCCGCCAATAGCTATATTATAATTTTGAGAAATGGCTGTCCTTGTGATTTCATCCATAGCATCTACGTTACCTCCGAAATCCCCACTTGTCAATCCATACTCTTTTAATGCAGCACGGTATTGGCTTGCATCCAACACTTTGTAATTCCTGAAAAGATTACTCACGCCGGCAGATGCGCTAAAATCGATTTTACTGGCGCCGCTTAATCCTTTTTTAGTGGTTATTAATACCACACCATTTGCACCTCGTGAGCCATAAATAGCAGTGGCGGATGCGTCTTTTAAAACATCCATTGATGCGATATCATTCGGATTTATGAAATTTAATGGGTTAGCATCTGGTGTTCGTCCGGGAGCATCCGTTAGATTAATATCTACACCAGGCCTTGCCGATCTTCCATCCAGCGGTACCCCATCGATAACAAATAAAGGCTGGTTGCCCGATCTCACAGAAGAGTTACCTCTGATCCTGACAGTAGTTGCACCGCCTGGGGCACCGCTTGTGTTAATTATTTGAACACCTGCCACCTTACCCTGTATCAACTGATCGGCACCAGTTACCAAACCCTTATTGAAATCCTTTGCTTTAACGGAGGCAACAGAACCTGTTAAATCCCTTTTCCTGGCGGTGCCATAACCCACCACAATCACCTCATTTAAATTACCCACACTTGTTTCAACATCGACATTTAAACTTGACTTTCCATTCACATTTTCTTCCCTGGAGGTAACGCCGACACCGGTGAAAACCAGTACCGCATCAGATGGAACATTTGTTAGCGTGTAAACTCCCTGGGCATTAGTGGAAGTGGCAGTTTTGCTGCCTTTAATACTGACTGTTACTCCAGGGATGGGTTCCCCTTTTTTGTCCGTTACCGTACCTGTAACCGTTTGTGTTTGAGCGAGTGCCATTACAGTAAACCCAAACACTGCCAGCAATAGCATAGCAGATTTTTTAATAGTAGCAAGCATAATCGTTAGTTTTGATTTATAAAAAAATTGTTTATAAACAAAGGGGCGCAATCTATAGCAATTTAATACTTTACCTAAATATAATAAAATAAAACGTGTACTATTTACACTATTTACAAAATAAAGTTATTTCGGAAAACATTGAAAAAACAACAAATAACAATAAATTTACCGCAACCGTTTGCGGAAATGTTTGCGGAATGGTTTGCGGTTAATATTTAGATATATTTAACTTAGCACATGAACAATACAACACTCAAAGAAATATCCGGCGTATTAGGACTTAGCATTTCTACTGTATCGAGAGCATTAAAAAACCACCCTGACATTTCAGAAAAAACAAAATTGCGGGTTACTGAATTGGCCAATGCGCTTGATTATGAACCCAACGCCAATGCCATTCAATTGCGTACCAACAAAAGCAATTTATTTGGCCTGATAGTTCCGTCTATTTCAAATTTCTTTTATCATTCTTTTATTGCTTCGGTGGAAGAAGAAAGCCGCCGGCACAACTATTCATTGATGATACTGCAGTCGGGAGATGACCCTCTCATAGAAATAGCTAACTTAAAATTGTGCCGTCAAAACCGCATCAGTGGCTTATTTGCGTGCATAGCCACGCAAACAAAAAACATAGAGCCTTTTTTAAAATTGAAGGAACTGGATACCCCTGTAATATTTTTTGATAAGGTTCCTGATATAAGCAACTGCAATAAAGTATGTGTGGCAGATGAAGCGTCTGCTACCTCGGCTGCGTCAACAATTTTAAATAAGAAAAAGAAAAAAGTACTGGCGCTGTTTGGCAATTATAACTTATCAATTACAAGGAAAAGATTATCCGCTTTTACCAAAACCATTGACAATAAAATCAAGTTATCTGTTCAGCATGCAAATAGCGCTGAAGAAGCTGAAGCTTTGACGCTTGAACATCTTTCCAGCAAGCCTGATACTGTTTTCTGCATGAGTGATGAGATTCTTACAGGAGTAATGAAAGCAATACAAAGATCGTCATTGAAAGTTCCGGATGATATTGCAGTAATAGCAATTAGTAATGGCTTTATTCCCAGGTTGTATTTCCCCGAAATTACTTACGTAGAAACCAGTGGCTACAAACTTGGGAAGCTTGCATTTACATGCATGATGAATTCACTCGCCGGCAGCACATTCATTCAGGAACTTACCTCCGAATCAATATTAGTGGAAGGTGGCTCAATGTAAAATTAAGTAAAGCATCAACCTTCAACCCTCAACCATCAACCTCCAACCTTCAACCATTAACCGTCCGCCTTACTTTTTCCCAATAGCAGTATTCTTTGCGCCTGTGAAAATTGTTTTCCAAACCAGGTTAAAAAATGATTTTGTAATATCCCTATCGTAAATGACGTCTTTACTATTGGACCTGCTGGTGTTGTCATTTTTAATCAGCGTGTTGGCAAATAAACTTACGAGGCCTTTCTTTTTTAATTCAGCCTCATCTCCCTTCTTCAAAATATTGAGTTTTAAATCTTCATAAAGAAACAGGATATTGCCCGTGCCTTTTGTGTCTGTTCCATTGATCGTAAACTCCACTTCGCTAATATGGCCAGATTTAATTGAAGCCATTGCCAGTGGTTCAATAATGGAATTTAAGGCCAAAGCATCCATATCCTTTAGCTGGCCCTTTATACTGAATGCACCATTGTTATCATTCAATGGAAAACGCCATTCGGTAGATACGTTACCCGCATTTAAAAATTTAGCGGTAGCATTTAATTTTAATAACGGGTTGGCCTTAATGCGATCTGGCATATTGGTAATATTTGCCAGCGTGGCATTGATGTTATTGAAAAAGACATTCCCTATAAGCTTCGATTTTAAAGCTCTTTCCCTATAAAAAACGGAGGCATTTTGAATAGTCGCTGTACGTATATAAACCGGTAGTGACAATTTTAATAAAGATTGAAAAGGATATTTACCCACTTTACTTTCAGTACCAGGCGGTAATGTGCGATCATTATATATTTTTAGAATGGGCTGAAAAGAGGCTTTGTCCACTTCTAACTCTTCGTTGATCAAAAGCTTTTTAGTATTTACCCCGGAAAGAATTATATCATTTATGGTAAAGTTATACTGATCGTTCTGGTGACGGCTTTGTTTTACAAACTGTTGTTCCGTGAGCAATGGCTTCAATAAAAAGTTATTGATTTTTACAATGGAGGTGGCCGTATTGATAACAAAATTACCCACGCTTATCTTATACATCTTGTTGTTGGTGTTAAAAGAAAAGCCATTGGCTGATAACTCCCACTCAGCATTATTAATAATATTGTTGATAGAAGCTCCTTCATCAATCTTAAGCATTTTTGTGAGCTTAAAACGTGCGTTGTTTAATATAAAGGGAGGTTTGCCTGGCTGGGATTTGTCGGCTATGATAATCTTTGTGCTCCCCAAATTTATTCCTCCTACCTGGGCCTGGTCAATGATATCACTCGACAACTCAAGGGATTTTCCCCTACTGGCTTTCTTGTCATCTGCGTTCTTCTTTACATAGATCGTTACCACTCCTCCATCACAACTTATTTGTCCTGCTTTCAACCGCTGTTGTAATATAAACGCGTCGGTATTTAATTCATTGACCTGTATTTTTTTAAGGTCGATCACCGGGTTCATGTTATTATCCAGGTATTGTTTCACCGAAGCAATATGCAGGTATCTTTTATTGGCATTGTAATCCACTTTCTCCAGGTTGATCCGGGTATTGTTTTTTGAAGTGGGCAACTGCACATTCTCTACGGTAACCCTAACATCTTTTATAAAATAGCTGACGATGCTCTGGTAATCTTTTGTACTATCAACAAGAAAATTATTCAGTGAAATATTTATGTTTTCAAAAGTGGTTTGTGCCTTACCGGTTTTGTTCGTCATCAAAAGCGTTCCGTTGGTGATGCGAATGGTATCTGCTTTTATACTTTCAAATTTTCCTAAGATCTTCTGGTACAGTTCCAGCGTATCTTTCATTGTAAACGTTTTGGGATTGTCTGAGCCCGTATTGATGATCTGGATAACGGGTTTAAAGAGGACTATTTTTTTTGCCGAAACATTGTCCTTCTGCAATAAACCCACAATATCTACACCGCTGGCTGTTACCTGCTCTATCCTAATATTGTACAAGGCATTGGGCAAACTATCCGTGCTGTTCAACAATTGCTTTTGGGCCG
Organism: Ferruginibacter sp.; assembly: GCA_039922375.1. Classification (GTDB taxonomy): domain Bacteria; phylum Bacteroidota; class Bacteroidia; order Chitinophagales; family Chitinophagaceae; genus Ferruginibacter. Next base: position 33,837 of record JBDSAA010000210.1, on the reverse strand, counting down.
AGTCTGATTGTAACACCACATTATAAAAGGTAGCGTTACCATTTAATTCATCAACAAATGAACTATCGTAATGCAAATAGTAGAGGCTGTCTGTTTTTTTTGTAATGGCTTTTTCAATAGATTTTTTTATAAATCCTTTTTTATAATACTGCCAGTAAGTAAGACCCCCAAGAGCGGCTACTAAAATTACAACCAGCAGAATCTTTATCGCCTTTTTCATAGGGGAATTTAAATTAGATGATAAATATGCCGTTAAGTGTTTGCATAAATTTTATTAAAAAGGATATCCTAAAGCAATATTTACGATCAGGTTTTTTTGACGCCAGTCTTTATCTCCCAGCGCAATTTTATCAATAACCCATCTTTGCCCTACGGGTAAATACGGCTTACGAATGGGTACGCCCAGGTCTATTCTTATCAGGATCAAGCTGGCATCAAACCTTAGCCCCAGACCTGCGGCAATCGCAAGTTCGTTCAAAGATTCTTTTTTTAGCTTGCCAGCCTTGCCAAACAATAGGGTGTCCTTCGTCCAGATATTGCCGGCATCTACAAACGCCACTCCGCTAAGTTTGGCAAATATGGGCATCCGCATTTCAGTATTCAACTGCAAACGGTAATCACCGCCGATCACCTGGAAATACCGCTGGTCTGCAAGGGAGGGCAAATACGAACCCGGCCCTATCTGCCTCATCTGAAATCCACGCAGGGAGCCCGAGCCTCCAATAACGTACTGCTTTGAAAAAGGCAGAATATTGGAATTATTATACGGTATGCCAATGCCTATCTGCAGCCTGTTGGCCCACTCAAAATTGTTGGTCAGCTTCTTTTTATAACGGATATCGATGTCCGCTTTTGCGTATTGCGAAAATGGTGTGTTGAATATCTTTTTTTGTCTCGGTTGTTTTGCACCACTGATAAGGCCGGCAATATTTCCGGAAAAATCCAGGCTGCCTAGAAAATACCATTGGTTTTTAGCAAAAGGGTTTGCTGTATTAAATATGTAAGAGTAGAAAGAGCCAACGATTACTTCAGAATAAATGTTGGCCTGCAACGATGGGTTGATGAGCGTTTGCTTGCGGAATGAATCTGTAAGATTACTTGCATTAATATAAGTAAGCGCCACAGGTGATAAAATATGTTCCTGGTTGGTAGTTGGTTTCCAGTTGAATTCATATTGGAGACGATACACATTTTTTGTGTAAAAAAGTTGTTTTCTAAATAGCTCATACCCGAGCAACAATCTTGTACGGGTAGGATACAAATTGCTTTCTGGTATTTTAAAATAAGGGAAATAAAAGCCAGGGAAATTAATAGAAGCTTCTCCTCCTATCCTGAAAACATTCGTAGCTTTTAACGAATCGGAAAAGGATACTTCAAACCCACCATAGGCTTTAAAGATCAATTGCTCAGCGCCCCTGAATGTGTTCCTGTTTTTCCAGGTAAGGCTTAATTGAGAGCCTATAAATTTATTCTCTTTTGAAAAACCATCCAGCTCTGTCTTTATTGATTTCTTTTTTGCTGGTGTTATATAGTAAAAAACATTTAGCCTATATGCATCACCGCTATCCCTTACGGGCTCAAAACGGTTCTTCACAAATTTAAAACTGCCCAGGTTAATCAACCGGTTCAATGTTGCATTTTGATCACGGCTGCTATACATTTGACTTGGCCGGTATGTGATCATATTTTTAAAAACGGTGGATCTAAATTTTTGGACTGTATCCCTGATCAGTAATCCATCCACATTTACCGTACCCCTTGTGCTGGTATCCGGTGGCGGCAGCAGTAAAGTATAATTTGGGAAAACAGTAATGCGGTTGATAGTGTATGCGTGCTTTGCATTTTCAGGAGCCGATCTTTTTACATTAAGAAAAATATCTACCTGGTTGTTTCCAATGGTGCTGTCAACATAAGCCATAATATAACTTGGGCGAAAGTTATAATAACCCATTGTTTTAACATAGGAATCCAGCCGGTCGGTTTCCGCTTCTATATCACTTAAGCGATATCCATTGCCTTCTTTTAGTATTCCTCCCTGCTGCCGCGTCCGCAATAATTTTATCAATGCAGAACTATCATCTACCCAGCTTATATTTTTTATGGTATACTGCGGAAAAACTTTTGCTGTGTACAAGGCCGTTGTGAAATACTCCTGGTTAATTGTATCTCCTGTTACCACAGAATGAAAATACCCACGGTTAGCAAGAAAAGCCTGCATATTTTCTGCCGTCACTTTTGCATTTACCTTACTGCTTAGTATGGGTGGTTCGCCTAATTTATTTCGGAAAAATGCCCGGATGCCATTTGGATGTTTCGGTTCACCTATCACATACCACCACCATACTTTATAAGCCCTGCCAAAAAAAAGTTTGCTACCCCTTGGCTTTAAAGCGAGTTCCAATTGCTTTCGGATATACCTGGATGAGGATTTCACTCCTTCTTCCCTTTCAATTTTTATAACAGCGCCTTTATATAATCTTTCGCCTTCCGGCAAATACCTTCTTACACTACAACTGGTTATAGCTAGCAACACAATAATATAGTACAGCGTATTCTTTATCATATGCTACAGAACACCTTTTTTTTGCCCAAGAAATAATTCGTTGAATTTGTCATAATCCAGGGTAACAATAAATCCCAGGCCCGTCTCTACCACATAGCCATCCAGTATTACTTCCAACTGGTTTTTAGAATATCCCTTCATCATATATTTTCCATCTTTTGATAATTTATAATTCGTAGTAACGTCCGGCAAAAACCTGCTTCCCTTTTGTTTGGCCGCTTTAGCCGAACCATCCTGTCCTTCTATACCAAAGTTCTTTCCAACAGTTACGTTTAAACGATCGTTTAAAAAGCTCTTTGATACTTCCACATTAAGGTCCGTCTTTTGTTCGTCACTGTTTTTCGCAAAATCTTTGTAAGAGTTTAAGTTGAGGTCAATATTGATCCCTTTAAAAAGATCAGATGCTATTTGGTCCAAAGCATCGGAGAGGAACCTGCTAACACTTTCGCTGGCAAGGTCATTAAAGCTGCCGCCATTTCCTTTAAAAAAATCAGTGCTTTGCTCTCCTACAAAACGATCCAGTGCAAGCAATGCAAATACCTGCTTGTTTGTAGCAGCCGTATCGGCACGTAGTTGAATTAATTTATTTTGAATGGTAGACCTTAAGTGGCTGCTTATTTGTTCCTGGTAAGCCAATTGAATATCGAACCGCACCAGCGGTTTCATCAGTGATCCATTTAAATACAATATCACCCGAAACGGAATGGACTGGTTAAATGATTTTTCGATCCTTGGATCTACCGATCCTACTTCGTTGCCCAATAATTCTTTTGGAGAAGTGTTGGCTACATATTCTGCTTTGATATTTATTTGAGCATTGTCAGGCGTTCCATCAAATTGAATGGCGCTACCCTCGAGCAGGTTAAATCTTTTTTTAAAAAATTCATAATTCAATTCATAATAGCCTTTACCCAACAGATATTTTCCGGCGGCCAATATGTTTTTACCCGAGTCCAACCCGGTGGTAAGATTGGCTTCACCCTGCACTTTTAGTTCATCCCCGGCAGATGGATCAATTACAATTGTTAACGCAGCTTCTTTGTTGATATTTATATGCAGGTCAGGATTTAGAAAAGCCGCATAGTTTGCAACAGGTTCCCGTAAAGGCCTGAACGTTTCTTTTTCAGAAAAAGAAAAACTATCCTTATCTATAAAGCGCACAAGGGTTCTGGCGGCATCTTTATCAACACTCTTCTCGGGAAGTATCATGGTGATATCACTGTTTTGAATCAGTAAAATGTTTCCCTGCATGTGAGGCACTGCGTTAGTACCGGTTAATGACACATCAGCATCGATCACCGCTGATCCATACAGTTGGTTGTTAATTGCTTTAGATGCATTGATCAAATTGAAATTGCGGGCCGTAAGATCAATGGCGATTTCATACTCCCTGGCAGAACAAGCTATCAGCCTGCCATTCATTATCAACGGGCTGCTTAAACTGTCATGGATTGTAAACTGGCTGAAATGTATAAAAGGATAATCGAGCAGTACTTTTTGTTTATTGATTGAATAATTTGCACCAAACTGGCTGATGCCGAATTTTGTTGTATCAAAATAAATTTCACCTTTCCACCTCGGCTGACCGAATGTACCATTGAGTGTTACCAACCCGCTTAAATTGCCCGTAGCCCGGCTCATATAACCTTTTGTAAATTGCTGCAGCATTGCCAATGGAAACTTTTTAATATCCAATATGCCGTCAAATTGTTCCGTGGTATTATTCAAATAATAATTTCCCTGCCATTTGAAATCATTTTCATTACCCGATACAGTAAGGGTTGTGTTGATAGTAGAATCATTTTGCCTTACTGCTGCAAGCTGAACATTGCCAAGAAAAGAGCGCAGTACGGACATATTGTTCACTTCGATAGTGCCAGTGAATGCCGGAACTTTTTTGTCCAATTCACTCAACTGTATTTTGCCATTGGCCAATCCTTCTAACAGTAAAGTATCCTTGCTAAAAGCGGAGGCAATATTCCTCAGATTAAAATTTTGCAGGATAATTTCCAATGGGCTGTTAGCATTATTCAATTGGCTGAGCATTGATATGCTTGCTGAATCTTTCCTTAGTATAAAATCTTTTACAACTATCCCTTCCGGAGAGTAGCTGATATTGTTACCGGATGAAACACTCCAATTTTCATAATTCAGCAATGCGCTATCCGTTATTGTGTATGAAAAATATTTGTCTTTGGAATATAATTTACCTGTTAACCTGTACTGTGGAATATTGTTTTGATCGTTGGAAGATGCGATCAGGACAACGGTATCACTAGCAATATTTCCATGAAATAAAGTTTGGTATAACAGGTTCATCCCAATATAGATCGTATCAAGGGGAGCGTCGTATTGTAAATGAATAGTAGTATTGATTTCATTTACTTTTTGAAAATTATTATGGGAAGAATGAAAATACGTCTTGTTATTTGGAAGTTTAAAACCAATATGGGTGGAGGATAAATTGTGCCCGGCTATAAGTTCACTATTATTCTGCTGAGCGTTCACCGCGACAGCCATTAAAAATAACAGCACGGTAAATAGTATGTACCGTAAACCTTTCCCGAATTTTTTTATAAAAGATTTTCTCATATCGTTTGTCTGGACATGCTTATTGTTAAGACCCCGCTTTTTTTTTCAGTTAAAAAGGATATCCAATCGCCAGGTTCAATACCAGGTTTTCTTTTCTCCAGTCAGGATCGCCAAATTTGACCTGGTCAATCACCCATCGCGGTCCTCCCTGCAAATAAGGTTTCCGAATGGGAAAAGCAGCATCAATCCTTAGCACAAGGAAATTGATATCTACACGTATGCCCACGCCCGTACCCACAGCCAACTTACTAAAAAAATCTTTTGGTAATTTGGACCCCAGCCTCGCCGGATCTTCACGCATGGTAAAAATATTGCCTGCATCTACAAAGAATGCTCCTCTTACAACAGAGACAATTTTAAACCTTAACTCTGTATTCATTTCTATTTTTACATCTCCAGGCTGATCTGGCAGGTAACCTGAATCCAGCAACGCCGCGTTTCCTGCGTAGTAAGTTCCGGGGCCGAGGCTTCTTGCCCGCCAGGCCCTGATACTATTGGTTCCCCCGATAAAAAATTGCTTGATAAAAGGCATGGTATTGCTGTTGCCGTATCCGTAGCCGGCTCCAACAATAAGCCTGCTGGCAAGTTCATTTATGCGTTCCCGTCTCCTGGGCCTTCCGATGGCCATGTAATGCCGGAAATCAACTTCGCCGCGAATGTATTGAGAGAATGGTGTGCCAAATATTTTCTTCTCTTTTCCATTGTCCAGATCTGCACCTGTGATCAGCCCAAGCAGGTTGCCGGAGAAATCAACATTGCCGTTAAAATATAAATTGTTTCTTTTATTATTAGGCTTTGCCTGCGAATTGTAATTGAAGTTGTAATTAGAACCAATGATGAATTGCCGTTCAATGCTGCGAGCCAGGGTTACGCTTGTATCGAGGCCTTTTTGAAACAGCGGAGTAATACTGGTAGGCAATACATAATTGATGGCAATGGGATTGAACTGGTGTTCTGTTGTGATGGACGAATTCCATAGCCAGCCGAAGCTCCCCTTGAAAGAATTGAGCGTGTATTGATCGGTACGCCGAAAATACTCATAGCCGAGATTGATCTTTGTGTTGGGTACAAAGTCACTGTTTTTACCAAACCCTACAGGGCCAATGATCCGTGGAATCATTAAATCTAAATTGCCACCGTATCGTGTAGTCGAATAATTTTGCTGCCCTGATATCTGTGTTTCCAATCCAACAAACCCACTCAGTGTTAACTGCTCTGCGCTTCGAAAAGCATTCCTGTTTTTAAGACTTAGCGTAAGATTGGAACCTGTGCTGTTATTAGATTTCGATAAGCCTGATATCTGCGCTTTGGCGGAATATTTATTATTAGGTGACAGATAATAATAAGCATTCAACCGATGGTCATTCACCGTATCTACTTCCTCAAAACGGGCCTTTACAAATTTATAAACGCCCAGGCTCACCAGCCTGCTTAGGGTCAGGTTGTGATCGTTTCGATTGTAGATGTCTCCCGGATGAAAACGAATGTTGCGTTTAAACATCCTTGGATGAAATTTCTTATAAGGATCTACTACGTAAAAACTATCATAAAAATTAGCCGTTGCCTTGGAAAAACTGGTATCACTTCCCAACCCGTAATCCGCATAAATGATCACATCTCCGATGTGGTAAGGGTATGTGGCCTGTGGCGGGGTTTCGGGTTTTACCTGCACATACATATTCACCTTATTGTTTCCCACGGTACTGTCTACCTTTACAAGAAGGTCATTATCGCTAAAGAAAAAATAACCCCGTTGCTTTAAACGGGTATCAATGCGAACTCTTTCCGCTTTGATAACATCAAGATCGTAAGCCCTGTTGCGGCGAAGGGGCGATCTTCGTGTAACCGCCCTGATAGCCTTACTCAGGTCGCTTGAATCATTGGGAAAATTAACGGTGTCGATAAGGTATTGCACGCCGGGGCTGGCAGTAAAAACGGCGGAAGTGCGCAGGTTTTTGGTAGCAGTATCAAAAGCTACTCTTCCCTTAAAATATCCACGGTTCTCCAACCGGTTGGCCATGATAGCACGGTTCTTTTCAAAGTTGACGGCACTTGCATATACAGGGGGCTCGCCCGTCTTTTTAAGAAAATAACGAAGGCCTTTGCCTGTAGGTTTTCCAGCTATATTGTAAAGCCATAGTTTTAGGCGCATGCCTAAAATTTTGCTGTTTGGCTTGGGTAAAACAATCGCTTTCAATTCATCCTTTAACACTGCTTTTTCCGCTTTGGCACTGCTGTCACGGGATTTATATTTTATTTTGGAACCAACATACAACGTTTCGCTTTTCGGTAAATATTTAGTATTGTTACAAGCTGAAAATAAAAATAGAACACCCGCCAACAGGCAAACACTGAAAAATAATTTCTCCCAGTATGCATTTTCCTTCCCCGTATCATAAAAATTAACTCCCATTGCCTGATCGGTTTTGATGGCTGTAATCATTATTAATTTATTCAGCTTTTTTAAATTCAACTGCTTCTTCCTTTTTGTCTGCTTCCTTTTTTATGTCTTCCTTTTCTTTTTCCTTTTTCGCTTTTTTCAAGGCCTTTTCTTTTTCCTCCCTAATTTTTTTCTCCCTCTTTTGCTCTTCTGTTTTTTTGTAAAATATTTCTTTAAACTCGTTAAAGTCCAGGGTGAATAAAAAAGAGACACCAGATTCTATCACCTGCCCTTCCACTACTCCTTCATAACGGTTGCGCCTGTAGGCACGCAGCGCATAACGGCCATCCTTACTCAGCAAATAATCCAATGCTACATCACCTGCAATATTACTGGCATTTTGGTTGGTATTAGCCGGTCCTTCCAGTTCGAAGTTACTGCCTACACTCACCCGCAACCTGTCATTCAAAAGCCGTTTGGAGACACCAACCGTTAAGTCAGTCCTGCTTGCACGGGTACCCGATGAATAATCATCTTCTGTGTTTACTCCAAAATTCAGATCCACCCCTTTAACCAGGCTGCCGGCCAGGTTATTGAGTTGCTCGGTGAGCAGGCGGCTAACACTTGCTTTTGCTCTGCCCGCCAATGTTGCTCCTTCCGCCGCATTTTGCAGCGGGTTTTCCTGGATAAAGCGGCCTAATAACAATAATGCGAAAACCTGCTTATTTAGTTCAGCCTCATCCCTTCTTATCTGTTCCAGCTTAGCCTCCACTGTGGCCCACCTTGATTTTTCATTATCGGGTAATTCTATATCAAACGTGATCACTGGCTTTAGCAATTCACCCTTCATTTTAAGAAACACATTAAAAGGTATTTTTTCCTTGAACCGGTTTATATCAGTTGGCGGAACGTTAGACAACTCGCTTTGCAACAGGTTGATGGGTTGAGTATTGGCCACATATATCGCAGTAATATCCACTGTTGCGCTCAACGGGTCACCTGTCCAGGTAATCACACTTCCGGGTTGAATCTGGAATTGCCTTTTCAATATACTCATGGTCAATTGATAAGAGCCGCTCTGCAATTCGTAATTGCCTGTGAGGCTGATCTTTCCGCTTTTATCCAGGCCGCCGGATAAGTTTGCTTCACCTCTTATCTTTAATGCATCCCCGCTTCTTTCATCTATTACCAGGGTTATTTGGGCAGCCGTGTCTGATTGTAATGTACCGGTAATATCCATGCCTAACATCTTTGGCAACCTGGTCAATGTATCCACTGCCTTGATAAATACGCTATCGCTTTCACCGCCGCCGTACACATCCACAAATTTTACCACACCTTCACGGGTTTCTATCTCGGGGTTGGTGGTGGGAAGTACAAATGTTATGTCAGTTTTTTTGTTGATCTTAAGATCGGCATTCACCAAAGGAGCAGCAAGTGTACCTCTTAAGGTCACATCTGCATCCATATTCAATTTGCCATAGTATAATGCATTCTGCGCTTTTGCCGTATTCAGCACACGAAAATCATCGGCGTTTAAAGTCAAATCAAACCGGTAACCTTTAAAATATTCGGTATATATTTTACCATCTACCACTGCAATGTTGCCCAGTGAATCGGTTAGCGTGAAACGGTCCAGCGTAATATCATTTGCTGTGATTGCTATTTCTTCACTGGATAAATGTAATTTTTCACCTGTTGCTGCAGGTGTAATGTTTGCATTTTCAAATCGCACGGCCCCTAATACTTCCGGCTTTGCAGTAGTGCCTTTCATTACTACATTCCCCTTCAAACTGCCATCTGCCGCAGTTAAAGCGCCAAATGTAAAAGGTTTAACGCTGGCCATATTGAGGTTATTGATATCCAGCCTCAGGTCCATTTTTCCTTCGCCCGTATAATATTTACCACCCAGCTTTACATCATTTCCCTTGCCGGTAATGGCCACATCCGCATTGTAAGCATTGGCTGTTTCATTGTCAATTTTTACAATAATATTTCCTACGGTATCCGTTTTATAGCTGAGATTGTCTAACCTTATATTCGAAGTAAAAATTGGTGTGGTGGTCACATTTCTAACCAATACATTTCCATTGATGGTACCATCTACGAACAATGAATCCTGCTCCGCAAGGTTAGTGAGTGTCTTAAGATGGAAGTTTTTTAAAACAACATCAATTGGCGCTTTTACGTTTTCCGTTTGGGAATTAATGCTAAGAGATTCGCCCTTGTTATTGATGTTAAAATTGTGAACAATGATACCGCTGCTATCATACCTGATATAGTTGGTTTTATCTACCGTCCATTTATCATAGTCGAGCATTAGCGTGTCTGATAAACCCGCTTTGATGCCATTATCAACCTGGGCTACTTTTACACCCAGCCCGTATTTATCTTTTCCGTTAGCGTCTTTTATATTGAGGGTAGCAAATAATTCATCGTCTGCTACATATCCAAACAGGTTTGTTTTCTGTAATTGGAAATCTTTTGTACCCGCTTTGTTAACCGTAGCGGCATAATTAAATTTTGTTTCATCATTGCCCGCTGAGATGGTGAGGCTGTCCAATACCTGCGTACCTACTTGAACCTTCGGTGCATTTACTACGAGGTTTAATTTTTCTGCACTCCCGTCAAAGTCTGCACGTAGCCTCATAGTGTCTGTGCCCGCAATGGAAGGCACAAGCGTAAACAAAAGGCTGTCGGGAATCACAGTGGCATTGAGCGTCCACTGATCTTTAGCAATCACTGTATCTTTCATTCCCAGGTTATAATATTTATTAACTACCTGCATTGCACCGGTAGCAAAAGTGTTCAGGTTAAACTTTCCCTTTAGCTCGGCGGTGGCTATCTGCGAATTGAGTGTAATGATATTACCGGTATCTGTTGTGACAGCGGCAATCGCTATCGTATCAGCCTTAAACCGCTTTCCATCATTAAATATTACAAAATCATTTATCAGTATCGTTCCGCTCGGAGCCTTCATATCTACAGAAGGAAGATCAGCCACCACATTGCCGTGCAGCCGCATATCATTTGCATTAAATCCAAGCGGTTGCAACAATATACTATCGAGTGCCAGTCGCAATTTTATATTGGTAGCAAATTTATCATCCACCATTGCCTCGCCGTGCATGGTAAAAGCAAGGCTTTTATCCTCCATATCAGCATCTATAACCGCATTCCGTTTACGGACAGATGCTGTCAATGCTAAGTTCTTATAATCATAGCCTTTTATAAATGCAGACCTTACCCTGGCAGAAGCGTTTGTATTCATTGTGCCGGGTTTAAATCCATATCCTTTTGCTGTAAAATTCATTGTCACTTTACCGATCATCGTATCCTGCTTTATCAGGTACCCAACGTCGAGGTTATTAAGCGTACCTGTTAAATTATAAGCTTCCTTCACAGTATTTAAATAACCCTTTAGCGTGGCTGTGCCTTTGTTGGTTTGCACCAACAAGTTAGTGGTGAAATTCGTGGCGAGCCCTTTGAAGCTTCCGCTTAATTTTAATGACTCCGGAATCCTCACATTGGTAGGGATGGTTTTTGGTGGCAGCATATTAACTATATCTGTCCGGGTAGTTTGAAAGTTATCTATGTTCAGGTCATACGACGTTTTAGTTGCGTCCGGCAATCCTTTTATTTTTCCTGAGAGGCTTAGCATTGTACTACCTATACCGCTTACCTGCAAAGCTGGTATGGTTAGATCATTTACAAAACCTCTTACATTACCATTAATATGGATCACCGCCTGCTCATTCCCTTTCATATTGGCTTGAAGCTGGGGAGCAAAAATCAACATGTCTTTTACAGCGATATCAGTTTTGATAAGATTTGCATCCAGGTAAAGCTTGCCTATATCTTTCGTTATTGCTTCCACGGAAGGGTATTTAACCGCTATGTTATCCCTGATCAATGTGCGATCGGTACGGATGTATAGGTTTTTGAGATAAGCCCCTGTATCGCTATAAGCAAATTCCGTTGCAAGCTCCAGGAGGTTAAAGCCGCTTTGCTCTTTAAAACCTCCCTCAGTAATATTACCTGTATACCTCGTTGGAGTAACCACCAGGTCATTGATCTTGAGTTTAAAATCATTGATCTTTAAATGCGAATAATCCATTCCCCGGCCAATGCGTGGATTATTATCATTCTCAAATGCAAGGTTATTATTTTCGAAATCAACCTTATCAATAGTGACCTTCCACGGATTGTTGACCTGCGCCACCACTTCTTTTTCAATCTCTTTTTGCACAATCTTTGTTTGTTCCGATTTGCCTAGTCCAATGGCGGCGATTGTGTTATGTAACTTGATTTCTTCGAGTTGTATATCCAGCCTTGCCAGGTCAATTGATCTTACCTTTCCCGACAATTCGCCCAGTTTAAGTTTCGCCCTCATGGGCGATACATCATTTCTGTAATCGAAGTTTATATTTTTGAAGTTTATATTTTTTAGGGCGAGGGCTAATTCAAAAGGTTCATTACTTTCTGCCTCTACCACACTGGTAGGTTGCACCTGCAGCAGCGGCTTATTTTGATACATATGGCCGGATACATTTTCCATCACAATATCCGGTATGGAAAAAGCCATCTTATCAATATCAAATTGTTTAAAGCCAGTTTGAAATTTACCCAGGCGCACCAGGAAATCTATTCCTGTGACGTCATCTTTAAAAGAAGCAATAATATTGTCCAGGAATATTTTGTCGATGTTGATCTTCGTTCCCGCAGACGTATCAACTTTGGTTGTATCCTTTGGCGTCCCGGCAAAGGCATCTACTATAAATTGGTAATTAAAAACAGTATCGCCGGAAATGCGGTTAATATGTACATTTATATTTTTCAGCTCGATCTTGTTTATATCTACCTCCCCACTGATTAATTTCAGCATTTTCATATCTACAGCCAGGGTTCCGCCATAGAGTAAAGTATCCTTGTGCTGGTCTTCAATATAAACATTGGATAGCTCCAGCCACTTTGGTAAACTGTAATCTACTGACCCGATGCGCACTGGGGTTTTTAGTTTTTTAACCAAAAAAGACTGCACTTGGTTTTTTACTATTTTTTTTCCGTAAGAGGTGTTGATGAAGATAAAAGCCGTCGCTAATAATACCAATACAAACAATAGTATATACACCACAATCCTGCCTGCCCGCTTTAAAATATTTTTACTTGTCATATTGATTGGCCACCATACAGATTAATAATTCATAATTTCCACCGGCACTTTATTGGGGGTCATTACTATTTTAATCTTAATATACTGAAATATCTATGCCTGCTATTTAATCCCTGATTACAGTAGCTTTTAAAAAGGGTTAAAATTAATTATTGGCTTCGTGTAGAAAACATTCCCCAAATGCGGGCTGCAGAATAATCGTCAATGGTGAATGTTCAATGGCCAATGGTCAATAATGAATGGTGAAAAACATTGACCATTCAATGAGATGTAGTTAAAAAAAATTATTTATTTACAAGCATTTGTTTTTCAATTTAGCATCGTTGTGTCACTCACTTGTACATTTCAGCAATAAGGGGCAAGTAAACGGCAATCCTTAACTGACATTGATTCACCATTGACCGTTGACCATTCACCTTTGACCATCCACTTTTGACCATTCACCCTTCCCATTCACATCTCATCGTCTTCATCATCATCCACAAAGATCTCGTGGCCGCTGCCTTCTTTGAATTCTTCTTTTTTAACCTCACTGCCACCAATTAAATCCGCGATCAGTGATGTCCATCCGGTTTGATGGCTGGCACCTAAACCAGACCCTGAATCACCATGAAAATACTCAAAAAATAAAACGAGTTTTTCATTCCCGGGTTTTTTATAAAACCAATTTTGATTTCCGTTTAACTTTCGCTCTCCTTTATCATCCATTGCCAACAGGCTCACTACTCTTTCCGTCAATACTTTCGACACCTCAACGAGGTTTAGATAAACGCCAGAGCCAACAGGGCACTCAACTTTTAAATGTTCGCCATAAAATTCGCCGTACTTTCTAATGGATCGAATAATGAGGTAATTGATAGGCATCCATACCGGCCCCCGCCAATTGCTGTTGCCTCCGAAAAGGTTACTGGTCGAATCTCCCGGGTCATACTGAATTTCATATTTATTTCCATCAATAGTAACCGAATAAGGATGTGCCTCATGGTGTTTAGACAGTGCCCTGATGCCACCTCCTGATAAAAATTCATCCTCATTAAGCATGCGGTTGAGTAAATGAATCAGGCGGTCTTTCTTTACAAGTGATATTAAGATCTCATCACTGTCACCATGTTCTTCATTGGGCCAAAAGCGTTTATTTTTTGCCCGGTAAGTTTCAAACCAATCAATGCGTTTTTTAAAATCAGGCAGGCGGTCAAATACTTCTTTATCCATAATGCTTACTGCAAATAAGCTGGTTAACCCTACTATGCTTTGAATGCGCAGCGGCATCGGCTCAGCCCTTCCGATGCGTAACACATCGTAATAAAATTTGTCTTCTTCATTCCATAAGCTATGGCTATTTAAGGCATCCGCTATCAATACAAAATGTTCGAAAAATTTGGTAGCACTATCCTGGAATGCGATATCATGTTTGGCAATTTCCAATGCCATGTCCATCATATTCAAAGCATACATGCCCATCCAACTGGTACCATCGGCCTGCTCCAGTTGCATTTCACCCGATAAATTATGGCTACGGTTAAATACGCCAATATTATCAAGCCCCAAAAATCCTCCTTCAAAAATATTGTTGCCATTCCGGTCTTTCCGGTTGATCCACCAGGTAAAATTGATCAGCAGTTTCTGAAATACTTTTTTAAGAAAAATAATATCACCTGTACCACTTGTCTCTTTTTCTATCCTGTAAACTTCCATAGCTGCCCAGGCCTGCACTGGCGGGTTTACATCACTAAAGTTCCATTCGTAAGCAGGCAATTGCCCATCAGGCTTCATATACCATTCCCGCATGATTAGCAGCAACTGGTGCTTGGCATACTCGGGGTCTACCATTACCAATGAGATACAATGAAAGGCAAGGTCCCATGCAGCATACCAGGGATATTCCCACTTATCAGGCATTGCAATAACATCCTGGTTCTTCAAGTGGGTCCAGTCATTATTGCGGCCTCTTTTTTTACCATCATTTACCGGCGTTATCCCGTCACTGGTAGTAAGCCACCGTTCCACATCATAATGATAGTATTGCTTGCTCCACAACATGCCGGCTAACGCCTTGCGCTGTATATTTTTTAGATCTTCTGAAATATTTGGGTGTAAAATAGTTTTGTAAAAATCATCCGCCTCCTGTTTACGTACGGTGAATATTTTTGCGAAGCCGGGAGCAAAAGGCCGGTCATCGGCGTTGCTTGTGAGGCGGCAATAAATTGTTTTTGTTTCACCGCCTTTTATCTTCATTTCATACACCGGTGAAAATTTGGTACCCTCTCGTCTGGTACGTAGCCTCTTCCGATTGGTGCCGTCAATGATCGCATCATGAAAGGCATCCTTAACAAAGGGTGTTTCATTAGCAGTACCGGTTGCCTTCTGCAGGTTGGTTTCGTTATCTGTGAAAAGGTTATCATCCGGATGCTGAAAATAAAAGTAATAATTACCCAGCCTTCTGTGTTTTGCTTTTACAGATGTTTTACTTAAATAAGTAATGCATGGCTTTGGCTCATCCGGTGTAAATGCCCAGCGGTTGTAAAACCACAGCGTGGGCAGTACGGTTATCGGTGCAGCTTTGTCTCCCCGATTGGTGATATCTATTTTTATAAAAATATCCTGGGAGTTTTGTTTGGCATAAGTGATATTTATATCAAAATATTCATCCTTGTCAAAAACGCCCGTATCCAGTATTTCGTATTCAGGCTCCAGCATGGAACGGCCACGGTTAGTTGATTTCAGGTTTTCATACGGAAACTCATTTTGTGGATACTTGTATAAATATTCCATGTAATAATGGGTTGGAATATTATCCTGGTAGTAATACAACTCCTTTACATCTTCTCCGTGATTGCCTTCATAATTGCCAAGGCCAAACAAACGTTCCTTCAAGATTTTATCCTTACCATTCCAAAAAGCAACGGCAAAACAAAGGTTTTGAAAGTAGTCGGAAATGCCGGCAATGCCGTCTTCACCCCAACGGTATGTACGATAATGCGACTGGTCGAAAGGGAGGTACCCCCATGCATCGCCGTGGTGGCCATAATCTTCTCTTACAGTGCCCCACTGCCTTTCGCTGAGATAGGGGCCCCACTGTTCAAGGGGAATTGGTTTCTTTTGATTGACGGATAAGCGCTGGTGTTCTGCTGTCATGATAAAGTTTTATGTTAGCTACATTTATTATCATATTAACAGATGTTAAGCATAATAACAAAATGGATCAATCATGGCAGGCAAAAGTCTATATCTGATAAAAATCTGTCGTAAAAATAAGCTTTTTGAAAAGAGTTTGATGCCGCATCTAAAAAAAGTTACTGCAACCATTTGTTGTGAAAAAAGGGGGTCGTTGGTTTAGCACGTGTTTCATGGCAAAATATCTAAGCTCACAGACAGGTAGTTTGCCGCCGTATTACAAAATAAATATAAGCCGCCGTTGCCTCATGCAATCACGTTAATGGTGGTCTATTTCACTTATCCTCTAGTGTTAGCAAGAACAAACAATACAACAGCGTTTCCTTTTGTTAATCATGGAAACTGCCATAAGCCTAGTCTTCCAAAATATCATTGACGTTTACTTTGTTGACCCCCTTGTTTAAAAACGGCGTCAGCAAATCTATCGGTACCGGAAAGATGGTGGTGGAATTATTTTCAGTGGCGATCTCCCTTAGTGTTTGCAGGTAGCGCAGTGTTAAGGCGCTTGGTTCAGAGGCCAGTATTTTAGCAGCATCTGCTAAACGCTGTGAAGCCTGGAATTCGCCCTCGGCAGAAATAACCTTGCTGCGGCGTTCCCTTTCTGCTTCGGCCTGTTTAGCCATTGCACGTTGCATTTCCTGTGGCAGGTCAATTTGTTTTACTTCCACATTGCTCACTTTTACGCCCCATGGCTCTGTTTGCGAATCAATGATCTGTTGCAACTTGTGGTTAATAATATCTCTTTGCGATAGCAGGTCATCCAGCTCCGATTGGCCGAGTACACTGCGTAGGGTAGTTTGTGAAATTTGTGACGTAGCCAACAAAAAATTCTCAACTTGTACAACAGCCTTTTGTGGTTCCAGCACACGGAAGTAAACCACAGCATTAACTTTTATGGAAACATTATCACTTGTAATAATGTCTTGTGGAGGTACATCCAGTACGACTGTACGTAAACTCACTTTTACCATTTTATCAATAAACGGAATCAGCAATATCAGCCCTGGCCCTTTGAGGCCATCGCCACCGATGAGCCTGCCCAATCTAAAAATAACCCCCCGCTCATATTCCCGGAGAATTTTTACTGCACTGGCCAGAAGACTGATTAAAAAGAAAAGGAGGAGTAGCGTAAGAAATGGTATTTGTGGCATTTTATCTTATTTTAACTGTTTACTTTTTCTACATAAAGGATCAGCTTTTTGATCGCATTTATCCGCACCGCTTCGCCTTTATTAATGTCGCCACCAATCGAAGAAGCATTCCATACTTCGCCCTGTACACGGACCTGCCCAGTGGGAGCAAGTGTTTCCAATACAATTCCTGTCATGCCTTCCATAGCTTCCAGGCCAATGACAGGTTTGCGTTTCTGGGCCCTTAACCCTGCTCCTATCACGAGCAGAAAAAACAACGCTGTTATCGCCGTGGTGATAATGATTAACACCCTGGATATGCCTGCAATCTCTAACGGAGAACTTGCCTTTATCAGCATCATCGAGCCAAGCATCAGCGAGACTATTCCACCTATCGCCAGCATGCCGTGACTAATAATTTTTATTTCAAGCAATAACAGGATGATTCCAAAAATGATCAATGCAAGCCCTGCATAATTAATGGGCAATGTATGCATTGAATAAAATGCTAAAACCAATGCTATCACGCCAATGATACCCGGCAGCATTGCACCGGGGTTGAACAATTCAAATAGAATTCCAAAAAAGCCGAGCATCATCATCAGGTATGCAATATTGGGATCGCTTATTATATTAAAGAACTTATCTGCTGCACTCATCGTAAATGTTTCGATGGTTGCATTTTTTGTGTTGAGCCTTACTGCACCGCTGCCTAGCTTTATTTCTCTTCCGTGCACCTGGTTTAGCAGGTCCTTATCGGAGAAAGCCATCAGGTCAACCACTTTTTTCAGCATCGCCTCAGTGGCTGTTATGGAAAGGCTTTTTCTCACTGCATCCTCCGCCCATTCAAGGTTTCGGTTTCTTTTAGCCGCAATACCGCGGATAAAAGCGGCGGCATCATTGGTCACTTTTTCACTCATTACACTATCCATCATGCCTTGCATGCTTACAGGATGTGCCGCACCAATATTGGTTGCTTCTGCCATAGCGGCAATATGTGCCGCCATAGTAATAAAAACGCCTGCCGAACCAGCATGGGCGCCCTCTGGCGAAACATACACTATCACCGGGACCTTACTCTTTAGCAGGTCTGTTACTATTTCCCTGGTGGATTGCAATAAACCGCCGGGTGTATTTAAATGGATCAACAGGCACTCCGCTTTTTTTTCGTATGCCTTGCTAATAGCCTGGTGAATAAAATCTGCTTTAACGGGATTGATAGCACCCTCAATTTTTATAGACATCACTGTTTGCCCTGCTGTCAGCAATGGCAATGCAAAAAATAATGAGATGGCAAGAATAATCTGCTTCATAAAGTCAATAATATGAAGTAAGTGTAGGTTGAAAAATGCTACTGTAATATACCACAAATAAAAGATACTAAGGCAGAGAAAAACTTACATAAATTGACTTTTATTTTATCATATTGACAATGTTTGCAAGCTCAATTATTTTTTAAATACAAACCTGGAACGAACAATTTTCTTAAGTGCAATTAAGAAAATCCCTTGAATTGGAAACATATTTGCCATATTAATCGTTCCTAATAAATACATAATAAAAATTTAAATTTGCAGCTATGGCTTCTTTAGCAGGAACAATCCTTTGTGTGGATGATGATGAAGACGATCTCTTATTTTTAAGGGATGTCATTCTCGACATTAACCCGGCTCTAAACGTGGTTGAATTAAAAAATGGTATGGAAGCCATCTCCTATTTGCATGAAGCTACAATAAACGATAGCTTGCCATGCCTCACTTTGTTGGACATTAACATGCCCTTTATGGATGGAAAACGAACACTTGAAAAAATAAGATCTGAAAAGGCTCTTGAACATTTATCGGTTGTGGTATTAACTAACAGCCAAAATCCTAATGATAAAGCCTATTTTAATAAACTGGGTGTTGAAATGCACACTAAACCTTTAAACCTGTCTGCCCTTAATACAATGGTGCGTCAGTTTCTTTCGGATCATTGCGTACAATTTTAATCCTGCTATTTATATTTGCTTACATCAACTATTAAAATATGCATTCAACCGTTGTATCCAGAAACAATGTGCATTCGTTTGGAAAAGGCCAGCAGCCTATGCTTTTTGCGCATGGCTTCGGCTGCGATCAAAATATGTGGCGATATATTACGCCTGCATTTGAAGATGATTTTAAAATAATCTTGTTTGATTATACCGGTGCCGGCAGATCGGATATTGCCAGTTACAATGCCGAAAAATACAGTTCACTTAATGGATATGCTCAGGATGTATTGGATATTTGTAAAGCATTGCAACTAAAGGATGTAATTTTTGTAGGCCATTCGGTTAGCGCCATGATTGGTGTATTAGCTGCAATTGAAAAAAGTGACCTCTTTGCTTCCATCATTATGATAGGGCCATCGCCCTGTTACATAAACGATGAAAAATACGTAGGAGGTTTTGAGCGGCAGGATATTGTGGGGCTATTGGAAACTATGGAAAAAAATTATATTGGATGGGCAAATTTTCTTGCACCAAAAATTATGGGTAATGCAGAGCGCCCCGAATTTGGTTCAGAACTAACAGAAAGCTTTTGTTCAACAGACCCCGTAATAGCTCACCAGTTTGCAAAAGCCACTTTTTTTTCGGATAACCGCCGCGACCTTGCAGACCTTACCATTTCATCGCTTATACTACAATGTTCAGAAGATATCATTGCTCCGCTGGAAGTAGGCGAATACCTGCATAAGCATTTGCCCAACAGTGAACTGCGGATAATGAAGGCGACCGGCCATTGTCCGCATTTAAGCGAGCCCCAGGAAACCATCACGCTTATCAAAGACTACCTTGGCGTAGAAGCATAAATGACAGACTATTTTGATAACGCCCCTTGTTGCTATTTTTCATTTAACGATTCGGGCGCCCTGCTTTTTGTTAACCAAACGCTTTGCACCGTATTGGGTTACAACCGGGAGGAATTAACGGGTAAAAAAGTTGAAACAATTTTCTCCATACCGGCAAAGATATTTTACCAGACACATTTTTTTCCTTTGCTCAAAATGCATGGACATGCAGAGGAGATCTTTATTTTTTTACAGGCAAAAAACGGCTCGCAATTGCCTCTATTGATGAATGCGGGCCAGGGAGAAAATGACGGTGTGCCGGGATATGCCTGTGTGGGTATTATTGTGCAAAACCGCAAGCAATTTGAAGACGAACTTGTAAATGCAAAGAACCTTGCAGAGCGAGCCTTATCTGAAAATACCGGGTTAAAAAAGGCTCAGGAAGAGTTGAAAAGCCAAACTGAAGCCCTTGATGTACAAATGCAATTGGTAAACAATCAAAACAATAAATTAAAACAATTCAATAAGGTAGCAACACATGATTTGCAGGAGCCCTTACGAAAAATAATATTTCTTGCAAATCTTCTCAAAGATGCACCAGGTGGGGATTTAACCCAACAGGAAAATTTGACTAAACTGTTTAAAGAAGCAAGTGTGATGAGCGATACTTTATCCGGTTTACAGCAGTATGTTTGGCTATATGAAACTCCCATTACACCTGAAACTGTAAGTTGCCTTGAAATAATACAAAAAGTAAAAAAACAACTGGCCGGGGAGCTTGGAGAGGACAAGTTAGAAATAACAACAGCCAAATTACCCGTAATTAAAGCCGACCACCGGCAGTTTCATTTATTATTTTATGAGCTTTTATATAATGCGGTTTTGTATAAAAAGGCAGGTGAAAAAGCAGTGGTTGGTATAAGCGCCACCGTGATTAAAAAAAACACGTTTAAGGCAGTGGAAGGCAGGTACGAATACCAGGATGTTATAAAAATTGTTATTAAAGATGAAGGCATTGGTTTTGACCCTCAATATGAAAACATGGTCTTTGAATTGTTCAAAAAGCTGCATCATTCACGCAGGAAGGGAGTGGGACTTGCGCTTTGTAAACTGGTGGTGGAAAATCACAATGGCTTAATCGAAGCAGACAGCATGCCCAATAACGGGACAAGTATCTCCATCCTGTTACCTGGTGATATGCTGGTACGATGACCTGAAAAAGATTGGGGATCCTGTCATAAGCTGCAATAATTGGAACGTCGTTACGAGATCATTTTATTCTTAATGATCTCCATCAGGTCCGCCTTGTAATTTTCTCCTATTAGTATCTCGGCCGTTACATCCTTCAATAGGATCCTGTTACCATCGATGCCGGTTATGCGATTAATTGGAATGATAAAAGACTTATGTATTCTTATAAATTGCCGCACAGGCAGGTGATTAACCAGGTCTTTCAGGTTGGTATACACAAGCGTTTTCTTGCCACTTTGGTAAATGGCCACATAGTTGTTCATACCTTCTATAAAATCAATTTCAGAAAGGTTTATTTTTAATAGCTTTCCCTTGGATTCTGTTTTTACAAAAATATAATCCCATTCCATTTTGGCATCCATTTCCGGATCAGAGATTATTTTCACGGCTTTCTGTACCGCATTTAAAAACCTTCCAAAACGAATTGGCTTCAGCAAATAATCTACCACATCAAGGTCGAATCCCTCAATTGCAAATTCAGGATAAGCCGTAGTGAAGACCACTTTTGATTTACCATTGATAGCTTTAATAAAATCAATGCCGGAAAGGTCGGGCATTTGAATATCCAAAAAAACCAGGTCTATGTTTTGGGTAGCCACTATCTGCAATGCCTCCACGGGCTTTGTAGTGCTGCTCACCAGTTCAAGGTAAGTGGTTTGCTTTATGTAATGAATAAGTATATCTATTGCGTGTTGTTCATCGTCAACTATTAAACACCTGATCATAATTTGTCAATAATTAATTCGGTTGTATAAAAATCAGTCTCATCCTTTATAAGCAATTTATATGTACTGCCATATGCATAGTCGAGCCTGTTGCGGATATTGTCCAGGCCCAGTCCGGTTGATATTTCTTTTGGGCCTGTTTTCTTTTTGTTGTGGCAATAAAAATACAAACGATCATGCTCAACGGTTAAATTAATTATAATTGGATACTCCACCCGCTGAAGATCGCCATGCTTAAAAGCATTTTCAACTACAGTTATCAATAAAAATGGAATGATCTCAACTCCATTTACTACGCCTTTTACTTCAAAATTTACGTGCAGGTTATTACTGAAACGAAGCTGGTTGATCCTGATAACATTCCTTACATGTTCAATTTCATCTTTTAGCGGAGCTTTATCATCACTGCCCGTAGCCTCATTCAGGGCATAGCGCATAATGTCTGATAAAGTCAGGATTCCTTCAGAAAGTTCGGGAGAATAAGGCAATGATTTGGCATACAAAAAACTGAGGGTATTGTGCAGGAAATGAGGGTTGATCTGTGATTTTAAAAACTTAAAATTGGCCTGGGACTTATCTACTTCCAATTGCATTTTTTGTGCCTCCAATATTTTGCGATGCTTTTTTTCGTCCCGCAGATTATTTAAATAGGCAAGCAGCAAGGCCGTGCCGGTAAAAAACACAGCGGACATTGTAAAGGAAAATAGGAAGATCCCTTTGGGTGTGTTGTTTTCGATGCCAGTTTTTGAAGGTAAAATATAGTGTATTGAGAAAAAATAGGTGAACACAACGAAACACATAAGCAGTGAAGATCCAAGGTAATAAGGAGCGCCTTTTTTTTCCACCATTAGCTTATTGTAATAATTAAGGGCGTAATAATAAAAGGCGGACTGGAAAATAATTCCCATTACTTGCTTTGCGATGCTTTGTAGAGTGCTCAAGTCATTGAGCGCACTTTTGTGTTCGGGAGAGTCAAGTACCACTATTACAAAAACAGTTAACAAAACAAAGAACACATTCAATGCAAGCACTATCCAAAAGACAGCTAAAAAAGAATATCGTTGTTTTATTTGCATGGATAAAATTGAAATTGGATGACCCCTGTTCAGCCAGGTTAGCTGGTGTTATACCTGCAAGATAGGCCGCATTAGATAAAAACAATTACAGGAGTAAATTGTAAAAAGTGATGGCACCTTTTAAAGATGCCATCACGAAAACAATTATTGGCCAATGCCCGGTGCAGCGCCACCACTTTGTTGTACTCTTTTCATTTCGTCATCAGCGCCTGTTCCCCGCTGGCGTGCAGCTTTTACCAGGTTGCTCCCGAAGCGATACACGAAGTTTAATTTAAACTGCCGGCTTTCCCACCGCGATGTCAGGTCAGTTCGCTGGCCTGCAAAGTCACTTACGCCTGTAAATTTCAGCGTATGGAATACATCGCCCACAGAGGTCTTGATAGTTCCCTTGCCTTTCATTACCTGCTTTTGTAAACCTGCGTCGATGCTCCACAGTGAGTTTGCTTTGATCGTTCCCTGGTACACAGTCGGAGCATTGTAAAAACCGGTTACTTCGGCTGTCCATGTTTTGGCAAATTTGATGCTGTTTTGTATATAGGTGCTCAACCCGCCGGCATTCACACTGATCTTTCTGCCAGCTCCAAAGTCGGCATTGTAGCGGGTATAAAAACTGTTGATATTGGCAAACATGCTATATGCTTTGTATCGGAATGGATAACTGATATTCAAACTAACAATATCCTGGGTAGCAAGGTTCCTTTTGGAAATAAATGCCTTTGATTTCTCGGCTGTATCAAATACCTGGGTAAACAGATCTTTTACATGGCTGTAATTTAATGTGCTGGTCAATTTATATTTATACGTATTGCTAAGGCCGATGCTGTTGGTGTACTGCGGACGTAAGTTGATATTACCTTTTTGAAAAGTATATTCATCCAGTTTAAATTCAAACGGATTCAGGTCCTGGTAATTGGGCCGGTCAATCCTGCGGCTGTACGTTACACTGAATTGGTTTTTAGGGTTTTTATTAAAAGTAACAGCAGCGCTTGGGAAGAAATCGGTATAACTTCTTTTAAAGACTTCGGTGTAGGTAACATAGCTTCCGGCAGTTGGCTTTTGCCCGGTTGATGTACCTTCAGACACGGTGTTTTCCATTCTAAGGCCCGCCTGCAATGTAACGCCTTTTAATGCCCGGTTATAGTTTAAGTATGCAGCGTTTATATTCTCTTTGTAGTTAAAAATATTGCTGCGATCCTTGTCTGGTTGATCCCTACCGCTAATTACATTGTAGCGCCGGAAATCATTATCGGTTTTTACAAAAGCTGTTTTGCCGCCATATCCCAAAGTGCCTTTTTTAAATGGCTGTTCCCAATCAGCCTTTAGTGAATTGATGTTGATCTTTGTAGGAGCGATCATACGATATATTACGCTACTGAGAGCAATTTGGCCGGTTCCCTCAAAATAATAGTTGGGCTGAAGCTGGTTGCTATTAATATCATACGTACCATGATCGCCATTTACAGTAAGGCTTTTCCCGTTAGGATCAATATAGCTGTAGTTAAGGTTGACATTCACATTGTCCCTGCTCATGATGCTTGAATTATCTGCTACTAATACCCTGTCTATTTTTTTGGCAGGTGTGTAGGAAATAGGCGTAGTGCTTTTACTGCTGATAGCAGGATCCGCTATATTACCGTTTATAATAAGCCCGATTGTGCTTTTTTTATTGACAAAAAAATCGATACCAACTTTGTAATTATGGCTTTGATTTTTCATAATAATCTGGCCCCGTTGATCAAAGAGGCTGTCGGCTATTGTACGACGAAGGCTAATGCTATTTTCATTGGTGCTTTTGTTGAAACCATAATTACCGAACAGGTTAACTTTTTTATTGCGGTAGTTCAGGTTTATACCGGCATTATATTTTGCGTAAGTGCCAATGTTCCAGCCCGCATTGGCTGAACCATTGGTACCCAATGATTTGTTTTTCTTCAACCTGATATTGATGATGCCTGCGTTGCCGGCAGCCTCGTATTTAGCCGATGGGTTGGTGATAATTTCTATCGCCTCTATCTGCGAAGAATTCAAAGACTTCAGGTAGCTGCTAAGGTCCTGGCCGCCCAACGGGCTGGGCCTGCCATCAATATATACTTGTACTCCGTTTTTGCCGCTAAGACTCAGGTTGTCATCTTTATCCACCAGTACGCCTGGTGATTTACGCAACAATTCCAATGCATCGGATCCTACAGAGTTGATCGTTCCTTCAACATTTACGATCATTTTATCCGCTTTCATTTCAATCATTGGTTTTTGTGCTGTTACCGTTACGCCTTTTAAATTATTCGGCAATTTGGATAGACTTAACTCGGGTAAAGAAACCGGCTGGGTGGTCACTTCGAAAGGAGCTGAAAATGCCGGCTGGTATTCAACAAAGCTGGCTTTCACCAAATACTTGCCAGCCTTAATATCTGAAAAGCTATAAGAGCCGTTCTCCTTTGAAATAGCCAGCTTTACAATAGCTGAGTCTTTAGCAGCTAGTAAACTGAGGGTAACTCCTTTAATGGTATTGCCGGCAGCATCCCGTGCATGGCCGGTCACCTGTGCGTCAGTTTGTGAAGCTAAAAAGGATGCAAGAAGCAGAAAAATTAAATCTCTCATAATAGTATGTTTTTAAGGTTGTTTTTTAAAACGATACAAACCTATACAAGGCAGGTTCATTTCAAAAAAACGTTATCCCAAATGTCATTTTATACAGGTGAAAACCTTTTTAGGAAGCAAAACTGCAAGGAAGACCAGGCATAAACGGGTGCAAGTGACAACTGTTCTATTGATTTTTCATGGCATTTATTTTGCCTATTTATTTTTATGGGAAAAATATGCCACATAATATGTATTCTTTTTGTGATATTAAATTGGGGATGTAGCAATTCCAATGAAGCCGCTGCCGTTCCTGGTAGACAACTACCTGCCCAATTAATAGATACCATTAATGCAGGCAGCCATGATACCACCATTCTTCCAATAAACGGTGAGGCTTTTATAAAAGGACATATTAATGCTAAAGATAAAATACAACCCAACTATACACTGCCTGTTTGGAAAGATCAAATGATCACAGCCATAATAACACCAGCAGCTAAGAAGGGAAACGTACGCATTAACAAGCTGCAGAAGCCCGATGGCACATTTGACGGCCCTTTCGGAGATACCCTGCGCTATACTGCTGACAAAAATGGAATAATCCAGTTTATTATTGGCCAAAAGCTGAAGGCAGGCGATCCGTATACCGGCGAATTTCTGCTGCACGTGACGGTAAAATAAGTAGGGGCCATTTAAGATATGTAACCATCCTCATTCATGCCCCGTCAAGAATTTTTAAAATTTGTTCATTTCTTTGCTTCATAAGCCTGTAGCCATTTTGCATTTTTTATTGCAGCAGTATTTATATCATTGTTAAAATAGCACCAGGCTTTTTTTACGCCTTTTACGGCTGCAATAGCTTTTGTGATGCGCTCCATTTCTTCGTCACTGTACACAGATGAATAGAGGTCCGGCACTCCGTGAAAACGATAATATATTAAATCACCTTTGCCGGCCACTGCATCTGACAATTGGGGATGACTCATGCTGCAAAAAACAATATGATGCTTTTTAAAAACGGTGTATTCTTCATCATTCCACCAGCTTTCGTGGCGAAATTCAGCAACGTTGATATAGGCAGGATCAAAATTGCCGATTAGCCTATCCAGCCTTTCTTGTGTATAAGTAAATCTTGCAGGAAACTGGAAAAGTAACGGGCCCAATTTTTCACCCAACCCTCTGGTGCAGGCTGTGTAAAATTCAGTTTCCAATTTTTTGCAGTCAGTCATCTGCTTATAATGGGTAATAAGCCGCGGTGCTTTTACAGAAAAAGTGAAGTCTGCCGGGCTTCTTTTATACCAGGTTACAAAGGTACGATCCGTTGGAAAGCGATAGAATGTCACATTGAGCTCTACTGTTTTAAAATGCTCACAGTAAAACTCAAACCATTTTGTAGTGGGTAATTTGGGAGGGTAAAAAGAGGTTTCCACGTTTTGTAACTAAAACCGGAACAGCCGATTATCCATTTCATTCGTTTCATTTTTACTGTATGAAACAAATATCAAACCATGGCACCTAGGGGGCAGCGGTTCAGTCTAAAGTTTATTCTGCCCTGATCCATTGAATCTGCCATGACACACCATGGATATTTGTAGAGATTGATTGACTATGCCATCCATGCACCTTCCCCCTGCCTTACGATATTCCAATCATCGGTAGTGCAATCAACAATAGTGGAAGGCACCATTCCACCGATGCCACCATCAAGTACAAAATCAACAAGGTGGGAAAATCCTTCATAGATGATCTCAGGATCAGTATTGTCTTCCACCATTTCACCAGGCAATGAAGTACTTAAAATAGGGTTACCCAGCAGATCTAGAATATGATGGCAGATAATATTTTCGGGTATGCGAAGGCCAATGGTGCTTTTTTTACTCTGCAAAATTTTAGGCACCTGTTTACTGGCAGGCAATATAAATGTGTAAGGCCCCGGTAAATAATTCTTCAGCATCCGGTACAAGGGTGTATCAATGCTCTTAGTATAATCGCTTAAATGGCTTAGGTCGCGGCAAATAAAAGAGAGTTGCGCCTTTTGAGGTTCCAGGTTTTTTATTTTACAGATCCTTTCAATAGCCTTTTGTTGCATAATATCACAGCCCAGGCCGTAGATGGTATCGGTAGGATAGATAATTACTCCGCCATCTTTTAAACATTCCACCACCTGTTTAACCAATCTCGGCTGAGGATTCTCAGGATGTATATTGATCAGCATATAAAGTATTAAGGATTAAGTATTAAGTATTGAGAATGGGCATTAAGCTTTAAATATCAGAACGATCATCCTGCATCCGCAATCCAATATCAAGCATCCTGCATCCAGTATAAACCACTACTTTTGCAACAATTTTTTTTCAAATTAAAACGGCTTTTTCCGTTCGCAAAACTAAACAAAATATTATGTCTTTAATCTCAGTTGGAACCATGGCTTTTGATGCCATTGAAACACCTTTTGGAAAAGTGGACCAAATTATTGGTGGCTCGGCTACTTATGTAGCATATGCAGCCTGCAACTTCGTTACGCCGATTCAGCAGATTTCTATTATTGGATACGATTTTCCGCAGGAAGAACTGGACCAGCTAAAAAAGCGCGGCGTAGAATTGGACGGCGTGGAACTGGTAGTTGATAAAAAATCCTTTTTCTGGAGTGGCAGGTACCACATGGATATGAACAACCGGGATACGCTTGTAACCGACCTGAACGTGTTGGCAGATTTTAATCCAATAGTGCCGGAAAGCTACCAGGGCGCAGAGTTTTTGATGCTGGGCAATTTGTCGCCCAATATACAATTGAGTGTGATCAATCAATTAAAAGTAAGGCCTAAATTAATTGCAATGGACACCATGAATTTTTGGATGGATATTGCGCTGGAAGAATTAAAAGAGGTGTTGAAAAAAATTGATGTGCTGATGATCAACGACGCTGAAGCAAGGCAATTGAGCGGTGAGTTTTCATTAGTAAAGGCAGCCAAAGCTATATTGTCTATGGGGCCTAAGTTTTTGGTGATCAAAAAAGGTGAGCATGGCGCTTTGTTGTTTCACGAAGATCATGTTTTCTTTGCACCGGCTTTACCGTTGGAGGAAGTGTTCGACCCGACCGGAGCCGGTGATACTTTCGCCGGTGGTTTTATTGGTTACCTTGCCAAAACAAAGGATATCAGTTTTGCAAATATGAAAACTGCCATCATTGTGGGAAGCGCCATGGCCAGCTTTTGTGTAGAAAAATTTGGCCCGGACCGCATGAAAGAAATTACCAAAAAGGAGATAGACGACAGGATGAGCGAATTTGTGCAACTGGTGAGTTTTGATATAGACCTGGTGTAATAACCGATGAGAATTTTAAAAAACCGAAGGAAAAAGACTTCGGTTTTTTGTTATTTCCAAACACCATTCATAATAAATGCTTCTTTTTATATTTGTAAAACTAAATGCCTTTTAAATCCGATCAGGACGTTGCACCTAAAATTATACAAGATAAAGTGGTTATAGAAAAGTTTCCAAAAAAGCATAATTTAAAAAATACACATGTTATTAGATATCATTGCTCTTATTTTCCTTTGCAGAAAGAATGGAAATTTAGCTTTACAAAAAGGGCTTAAGCCAGGCATATGGAAATGGTATACAGTCTTGGCCTGGCTGGTAACAGAAATAATAGGTGTAACACTGGGGTTAATGCTATTTGGTGAAGGGAACTTAATTGGCATCATGTTACTGGGACTTGTAAGCGCCTTTGGTGGCTACTTGTTTGTTAAATCTGTACTGGACAAAAAACCTGATTCTTTTGATGAGGATATTAACAGCATAGGCGTGGATGATCTTCATCCGCCGCAGAAATAAAACAGCGTAAGAGGCGTACAGCCGTTAAGTTGGTTTGGTTTTTATGTTTCTATCTATACTTGCACTTCTTTTACAATCATTTTAGCATTTAGTAAGTGATTTATCCCGTATCTCTCACTTACTTTGTTTTCTTTAAAAAACTGCATTCCCGGTATGATAAAAAATAAACTCTTTCAAAGTATTGTATGCTTGTTCCTGATTACGGCAAGCAGCCAATGTATCCGGGCACAGCAAATTGATTCGCTGCTAAATATCCTGGACACAAGGTATCCACAGGAAAAGATTCACCTGCATGTGGACAAAGCTTTTTACAATGCCGGCGAAACCATTTGGTTCAAGGCATACCTTACAGCAGACAATCTTCCCGCTGCAATCAGTAAAACAATGTATGCAGAGTTGCTGGATGATAAAGGCAATCTATTGCAAAGAAAAACAATGCCGGTGATACTGTCCGGTGGCGAAGGCAACTTTGATTTGCCGGATACCGTTGCAGCATCCCGTCTTTTTATCCGGGCCTACACGTCGTGGACGTTAAATTTTGATTCCTCCTTATTGTACCTGAAATCCATACAAATAATACCTGCCAAAACAGCGCTGAAAAAAACACCTCCTGCTTTAACTTATAGCGTACAATTTTTTCCGGAAGGTGGCGACCTCGTAAATGATATTTCATCAAGAGTTGCCTTTAAAGCCAATGATAGTCGCGGTGAACCGTTTGTAGTAAAAGGTGATGTGATGGATAGCAAGAACAAAAAAGTTGCATCCTTTTCATCCGTACACGACGGAATGGGTTATTTTCTTTTACAGCCTGCGGCTGATGAAAAATACAGGGCAATATGGAAAGATAAAAAAGGCATGCAGCACGAAACCGTATTGCCGGAAGCCAAAAAACAAGGCATAGTATTAAGTACACGTTTGGAGGGCAACCGGTTAGAATACACACTTACACGGCCAGCCATTGTAGACGATATAAATACATCCTATTATGTGGTGGCGCAAATGCAGCAGCGACTAATGTATAGTGCCCGGATCAACATGACAAAAAAAACCACCGTTACTGCCCCACCTATCGAAACAGACAGCCTGCCCAATGGCGTATTACAGTTCACGGTTTTCAATGCTTTACGGATACCGGTTGCTGAGCGGGTTGTGTTTATCAATAACGATAGTTACTCTTTTATAACAGATCTGCATTCTGGAGACAAAAACCTCGGCAAGCGTGGCCGCAATACTTTACAGATCGATGTGGGAGGAACGGTTTTATCTAATTTATCGATCTCTGTCACAGATGCAGGTTTGAACCCTGTTACAAAAAACGAAGAAAGCATTTATTCGCAGTTGCTTTTAAGCAGCGATTTGAAAGGGTATATTTATAATCCTGCCTGGTATTTTTCCGCCACGCAGGATTCTGTGAAAGAATACCTTGACCTCGTAATGATGACCAATGGATGGCGCAGGTTTAAATGGGAGAATGTACTGGCCGGCAAGTGGCCGGTTATAAAAAATCTTCCTGAAAGCTATCTTTCTGTCAGTGGCAAAATCCTTGGCATATCCAAAGCACTATTGCACGGTAAACAACTGACCGGTATTTTGAAAACCAAAAACGGAGGCAGTAATATTTTCATGATGCCGATCAGCAGCGAGGGCGAATTTGTACAGGATGGGCTTGTTTTTTTTGATACCGCAAAATTGCATTACCAGATAAACGCCGATAAAGATAAAACGCTTACTACTTCGGCTAGTTTTAGCTTCCGCAACAGCTTTATACGGCCTCCTGCCCAATCCACGGCTATGCTTGCAGCCCTATACGCACCAGAAAGAACAGATAGTTCGGTAGTGCAAAAAAGCAGCACGATGGCTGCATTACAACGGAACCAGGTTGAAAATAACAGGATGAAAACATTGGAAACCGTACAGGTAAGAACCAAACAAAAATCATTAAAGGAAAAACTGGATGAAGAATATGCTTCGGGCTTTTTTAAAGGCGGCGACGGCTATACATTTACTACCGAAGATGACCCTTTTGCTAAATCAGCAATGAGCATATTACAATATCTGCAGGGAAAGGTGCCTGGTTTGCAGATATCCACTACGGGTGAAGGTGGTGCAACCTGGCGTGGCAGCAGCACAAGCTTTTTTTTAAATGAAATGACCACCGACGTAGGCAACCTGCAGTCGATCAATATGAATGATGTGGCGATGATCAAAGTATTCCGGCCACCATTTTTTGGAGCAATGGGTGGCGGTGCAGGCGGGGCTATTGCTATCTATACAAAAAAAGGCGGCAATGATAATTCACAGGTAAAAGGCTTACCCCTTACTTTAGTAAATGGCTATTCGGTTGTTAAAGAATTTTATTCTCCCGATTATGAAAAAAATCCTGAACCAGATGTGAGAGATTACCGCACCACGCTTTACTGGAAAGCCAATTTATATTTTGACAAGAACAGTCGCAGGGTAACTATTCCGTTTTTTAACAGCGATAATGGTAAAAAAATACGGGTGACCATTGAAGGAATAAATGAAGCCGGCCAATTGACAAGGGAAGAAAAGATCATTGAATAAACAAGAAGGTATTAGCAGATTTGCACTCAACAGTACTGCAAAAAATAAATACATTCCAGCAAAACTTTTATTGCTGTTGATAAATTTTACTTTTGTAAAAAATCAACCATTATGTTATCAAAATCAATGCAGGAAGCTTTAAATACACAAGTGAAACTTGAAGCGTCATCGTCGCAGTCTTACCTCGCCATGGCAAGCTGGGCCGAGATACAACCAGGACTGGAAGGTGTAGCTGAATACTTTTTTCTTCAAAGCGAAGAAGAGCGTGTGCACATGTTAAAGCTGATGCGCTTTATAAATGAGCGAGGGGGCTTTGCCGTGGTACCCGTACTGGAACAACCCATGATCACTTTTAAAAGCCTGAAAAATATGTTTGAAGATTTTCTGAACCAGGAAATATCTGTATCAAACAGCATCAATGACCTGGTGGACCTGGCATTGAGAGAGAAAGATTATGCAACACACAATTTTTTACAATGGTATGTAAGTGAGCAAATAGAAGAAGAAAAGAGTGCCCGGGTACTAAATGATAAATTAGAACTGATCGGAGAAGATAAAAGCGGCCTATACTTATTTGACAGGGATATCATGGCAACAAGGCAAAGAGGCGGCAGGAAATAGCATGCAAAAAATCATCTTCTTTACGCTTCACCATTTCGTCAAATAATTCTGCAATCTCGGGAACGCCGGGCATAAATGTTTTTCCTTTAAATTGGAGTGTTGGCATATAGTCTGAACTATGATTTTTTTGATTGTGATTACTATGATTCTTTATTTTCAAAATTCATTTTTCAAAATGAGCTTGATTTTATTTTCTAACTCATCCAAATCTTGTGTGGCATAATAAATTCTTTCCATTTTTACGCCGTGATATACATGAATAATAAAATTTCTGAACGACCGTGGTATATGCCATGGATAATTATATCTGGCTAAAATGTCATCATCAATATATCTAATAGCCTCTCCAATAATTAAAAACTGGTACTGTACTGCACTTTGTATTTTAATATCGGTTAAAAAGGTAGCTTCATCCACACCATTTACAAAATCTCTAATTAGCTGTATAGCACCTAATATGTGTTCTGCTCTTTCTTTTGGTGTTGGCTTATCCATAAATTTTTATTAAGTCGTTAGATGCTGTTTTCAGGGCAAAATCTTTTAGATATCCTTTCTCTACCAAATCAACCTTTCTGTTTATTTTAGTTTCAATTATAAATGCAATGTCCAGTAAATCAAACATGGAATATTTTTTTGAATCGTTCATCTCTACCATTATATCTATATCGCTTGTTAGTTTTTCATCGCCTCTTGCAACAGAACCAAACAGCCATGCAGCAGCTACCCTTCCATCTTTTTTTAAAGTGTTTTTAATTAAATTGATAACACTGGTTTTAGTGGCCTTCGGCTGGATTATATATTGTACTTTCTCTTCTGCAAGCTGTAAAGCTCTCAATCCCATTTCTTCGTCCTCCACTTCATAAACCAATTTGTCGCTAAGCCAGATAACCAGCAAATCGTTTTCTTTCACTTTAAAAAACGCTGCCAGCTTCACCACTTGTTCCCTTGTCGGTTTGCGTTGTCCTCTTTCAACTTTACTAAGTATAGCCTGGTCAATGTCGAGGAAAGCTGCCACCGTCCGCAAGGGCAGTTCCTTTTCCTCTCTAAGTTTCCGTATTGTATCGCCTAAGCTGTCCATTTTGAACGATTGTATCTTGACATAATTTGTCAAATTTATAAACTGTTTCGCTGTTGAGCAAAGATTTGTTGCTGAAGTTTAAAATAAGTTGTTGATAGATGTTTGTCTTTTGGGTAGTGGGTGAATTTGGGCGTTCAGTAGCCGTTGGGATGCTCATAAAAAAGCCCCACCAGGAGAACCCGGCGGGGGATGTAAACAATTTAGAACCACAATTATAACACAGACTTACGGTCATTGATACCTGCTATAAAAGCATCCAGCTCTTCGATGTCCTTGTC
>JBDSAA010000209.1:0-42840 GCA_039922375.1 Ferruginibacter sp. | reverse complement strand
GACAGAAAGTTTGAAGTCGAAACTGACTTTTTGATACTGGTTTTTTCGGCGGTCTGCCTTTTTAATGTAAGCCATAGTGTTGCTAAAAGTGTTTAATTTTTAGTCAACCTATTTTAGGGTTTGTCATAAAATATTATTTCCGCTAACGTTTTGCATTGCCGAAGGGCAGGGATCCGATGCTAGTCCCGCCCGGACTAAAAGCTAAAATGGAAATATGAGGCACAAGATAAGTAGCCGATGTTCCAATGTCCTAACTTTTGGCAATGCATTAGTGTTGAATGTTGAATCAAGAACAGACGTTGTTGAACATCTTTACCTGTCGCCTGATTTAAATTTTGAAATGGATTCAGATTTAAAAGATGAATCTATCCATAATATAATTGAACGATTTGAAGATATTACTAAACTATTTCCAGAGGATTTTAATACCCTTGAAAAACTTCCAATATTTATAGAATAGATGTTAGACAAGATTATGCTGGTTGAAGTAAAAGCTTATTCAATGGATAATGCCTATACAATTTTCGAGACAATGAATGATAGAGGTTTAAGTCTAAATCCAACCGAAATTTTAAAAGGTTTTTTACTATCCAAAATAGAAGACGTAAAGCTTAATTTATTATCATTGTCAGGAATAGCATGCCCCTCTAATTATTGTAGCAGGAGAAAGAGACCCTGAGAAATTACCTTCCCTTAAATGCCTCAATACGATCCTTCACCAGATATCAATTCAATAGTGAATCTGTATTTTTTCTGCGTTTGAAGTATCCATTCATTGTAGCGAAGCTAACCAGGTCGTACCCCTTGACATCCAGGAAATGAACGATCTCGTTCGTCTGGTAGTTAGAGACATCAAAATTGTGTATTTCTATGAGTATTAGCCGGGGTTTATATTTTGCAAAGTCCAAAGATTTCAAGACCTGCAAATCATGTCCTTCGACATCGATTGATAAAAAGTCTATTTCAGTTTGTACTGAATTTTCTTCAAGAATTTGCGTAAGTGTTTTAGTAATAACTTTCCTGCTGTTCTTATAGTTCCAATTTTTTTTCCAGTTATCAAGAACGGTAGTTTCTAACGTGGATACCTCGCTTTGTTCAAATTCATAAAATACCATTTCCTTTACCTCATCTGATACTGCGGCACAAACAGAAATATCCCTTGGCCTGATTTTAAACTTTTTAATTAATTCAGGATTGGCATCAATGTTTAATCCTACCCAGCCGGATTTATATAATTCAAAGGTATTTGAAAAGCTGATTGGATGATTACATCCCACATCTACATAAAACCCTCTTTGCTTTTCAATAAGGAATTGTATAATTATATCTTCCCCCGTTTGGGAAAAATATTGTTTTGTGTTCACTCTTAACAGTACGCCTATTGCTTTTTGCAATGTCAGCCTTATTGCATACAGGAACGGGAATTGACGAAAAATAATTTTAATTTTTTTCATTCCTAGCTCGTCAATGCTGTGTTTTGAAGTTTCAGCATTTAGATTTGAAGATAAGAATAATGCCAGATAGGAAAGGCTTAGCCAAATAAAAATTGCAGCTTTCCTTTGAAGATAGCGAATGCAGGAGATGTGTACAATGCGGTAAATAGCGCATCAGGAATATGTAGTTACTTAAACAGTAGCAACTGCATACAGTCTGCTTTGTCGATGTGGGTATCCCGGTAATGTCCCGGCTAGTCAATAATTTTTTTTATAGGGCTTTTTTCTTAACAGAGCATTTTTTACTATTTACAAAAAGAGCCAATACAGCCATACACTTTAACAGTGAGCAGGTCAACGAAGAAACGCCATTCAGACATTAAATGAAGAAGTACAAGCATTCCCTAAAAGAATTTATTAGTTGAACTTTGTGTTATCAATTAATCGTTTTACAGGTTTTTTGGGTACAAAGATTTTATTGTACCTAAATAATATAAATGATTACCAGCCTCCTCGTAAAAAGAGATTATAGAAGATGAAATAGAGCAAACGCTGAAGCAGGCACCCGTGAAGAGTCAGAAAAGGAAAGTGTTCGGCTGTAAGATTAATGATTATTATACAATGAAAAACCTCCTATATCCATTATTGCTTTTTTTTTAAAAGGGGCACCGCTGCAGGCACACCCAAACAACTTATTGCAACGATTTTGATCCAAGCGTTTAAAGCAAATGTGCCCCTGCCACTATCCAGGCGGGGGTGCTCCTTTTTTCCTTGTAATTTTATCAGGATTTAACTAAACGTACTTCTTCTAATAAAGGAGATCTTACAAAGCGCTACATGCCAACGGAAATATTCATCACAGCGTGATAATGTTTTGTCATACAGCAACTTCGCTTTCACCTATCCAACTATTCAGGATTAATTAGAACAACATTATAAACCACAGCAACGACACCGTGCCTCTTCATTTAGAGGTGCGGAATTTCGTGTAGCCGCAATTGCCATTCCGCTATTGTAATTAAGCAAATTTTTTGTGACATTCTATATTTTTCCTCTTTAAAGAGTTGTAACTTCAAGTGTCAGGAAGTCCACACGATTGCACAAAGGAAAACTAGCTATTGCCCTAACAGGTGGAATATCTTAACGACAGTAAATGATGTTCGTTTCCAAAACGCCATATCTGCTATTTATATTATTTGTCTTACTTCAAACAAATTCCCCAGCATTTGCACAAAACACATCTTTGCCCCTGGAAGAATGGATAAAAAGTTTAGATGCGGATGATGATACGCTAAACAAAAATTTCAATGAGATCAGGGATACGTTGATTAGTAAAGATACCGCCATTGTTTTTCGCACTTTAAATGAACTCGAAAAAAAAGGTGCTTCGGCGGGGCCGTATTTCCAGGTGCGTATAAAACACCTTCAGGCAACTATGTTATGGAAAATACGGGGCAAGACGGCAAAGGATTACATAATACAACTCATGAAGCCTGCACTGCAGCAGGCTTATATAATAAATGACGACTACCTTACTGCAACTGTGAGCTGGTGGTTTGGAGAAACAATGTTTTTCTGCAACCAAATTGAACTGTCGACAATGTATTGTTTAAATGCGGTTGATATCTTTGATAGAAAGGGAATAACGAATGACCCTTATAAATACCAGTTTCTCGGAGAGCTTCTTTATCATACCCGTGACCTTGATAAAAGCATCCATTACATTCGCCAGTCTATCAAAACTGAAAAGGACACTTCCCGCAATGCCAGAATAAATACGTTGAGCCGTTGGAATACGATCGCACTTTGCTGGCAAAGAATTGGTAACTACGATTCTGCATTTCATTATTACGATATTGCCATGCAAATGGCAAATGCGTTAAATTCTGAAGTTTGGAAAGGAATTATTTCAGGGAATAAGGGATATTCCTATTTTATGCAAAAAAAATATGACATCGCTAAACCGTTGTTTGAATTCGACTACCGGACCAGTAAACAGCATGACGAAATTGCCAATGCAGCCCACTCGTTGCAAATGATAGGAAGAATTAATGTAATGCAGGGCAAAAAAGACAGTGCATTGCTGCAGGTGAAGGAAGCGCTGCGAATGCTTCAACAACAACCTCAACCGCTACCCCATTTTCTTCGAGACGTGTATTACGCCACAGCCGACGTATATCGTGTGCTGGGCAACAGCGACAGCTTTTATCACTATTCACAATTATACAGTAATCTCCACGATTCCATCGAGCGTGCGGTTGTGAACAGCCGTTTGGAAATTTCCCGGCTTAGATTAGACAATCAGTCAAACGTTTCTGAGATTCGTGAACTTCAAAAACAAAAACGTGCCGAAACACGGGAACGCAACTCAGTTATTGCGGCAATTGTTTTAGTGGCTATTGTTGGTTTACTTATCCTCAATCGCCAGCGTTTAAAATCCAGGTATCGGCGACAATTGGCTTTTCAGCAAAAGGTTGCTGCCGAAAAGGAACTGACAGCAGCAAAAGAGCAATTGGATATGTTTACCCAAAGCATTATTGAAAAAACAGAGGTTATAGAGCAGTTGGAGCAGCAGGTAGCAAACAAACCACTCACTGATGAGCAGCATAAGCTTGCCTACGAGCTAAGCCGTCAAACCATTCTTACCGAAGAGGACTGGGAAAAATTCAAGACACTTTTCGAAAAAATATATCCGGGCTTCTTTTTGAAACTCAAAGAAATGATACCTGACATTACAGTAGCCGAACAGCGGATGGCAGCGCTTACCCGTTTGCATCTTAACACCAAACAAATGGCAAGTATGCTAGGTATTTCTCCTGACAGCGTTTATAAGATCAGGCAACGTCTTCGTAAGCGGTTGCAGCTACCCGATGAGGTAACCGTGGAAACGTACCTGACTAAAATCTAGCTGAAAACTTTTTTTGTGCTCACGGATGATTTTTCTGGGGTGTTCCCTTCATCCCTGGGTTTTTCTATTCCTAAAAATGCATACTAAGTACCTCTTCTAAAGCAGGTTACAATATTTCCAATTTTTGTCCAGTCGTTGTCAGACTTTTGTCTCCCTCCAAATTTGGATCACCCCTGGTATGCTGCTAATTTAGCCTTTAAGGAAAAAAGATTCAGCCCCGTCATTTCATGATGAAAAAAAATTGGACCCTTATCATTATTATCATTATTGCGGCACTGCTGATAACAACGGTTATTTTGATTTATGCTAAAAGAATAGAGCGTATTGAAAATAAGATGAAAGCCTCGCCTGTCTCTATCCAACGATAATAAGTGCAGATATGTGGCGACATGAGGCAAAAAAGTGATTTCCACCCTTTTACTATTCAGCAAACTCAATTCAGGTAAGTGTCATTAGCATGTTGGCCCTGCTTTATTGAAGCAATAAGGCCTTAATTCTTTAAATCTGAAATTTTTTAGATAACAATTTAAATATCAAATTATGGAACGAGAGTTATTTTTTGTAAATGAGGCTAAGTACGATTTAACAAAACTGGAAATGGAAATTGAGACAATAAAGAAACTATTATCTCATTTGGAATCATTCAGCTCTTTTGTAGCAACCAATGATATCTGTGACATTCGTAACCAAACATTTTTAAAAAATCACAATAAAATAAGGCAGGTCCTGGAAGAAGGTTTGGATTGTACTACGAGATACTATGTTTTTTGCAAGAACTAATCGGGAATCCTGATCGGCTCCGGGGAAACATTAAGCGGCATTTCATAATCCTGTTTATGTTGTTGACAGGGAAGGCAAAAGTCAAATTTCAGATTACTTACCATTTTTTGTCCAGTCCTTGTCAGACTTTTGTCTGCCTCAAAATTTGGATCACCCCCTGGTAGACGGCTAATTTAGCAGTGAGGAATTAAAATGGTAAATCCCTGGGAAAGAAAGTAGGTAGAAAAGCAGGTAAGTAGCTGTGACGAGGTTTGGGAAAGATATCTGCTCTCTAAAAGAGAAAATCGATTTTTTAAGATGACTAGAAAAATAACAAGCTATCTAATTGGGACTTTGTTTCACAATTAAAATATTTTTAAAATGACGCAGGTTTACTATTCACAATTATCCGCCCTCGCAGGAAATCTGCATGCAGTGTCAGGGCGGTGCAAAACTATTACCGGGATGCAAAAACAAATTGACAGAAAGGATAGCGATTTCATATTAGTAGATTCTGCGGACATGGAGCTTTCTTCACTCATGAGTGTTGCGGAAACAGATGATGCTGCAATGCTATATATTGAAAAAGGTGAAGTTACCCTGGCGCATGACCTTAAGACGTACGTACTTTCCGAAGGGATGCTTCTTTTAAAGGTTCCTAAAGTGACTCTTCAGCTCCTAAGCTTTAGTAAAGATTGCCACTTTAAAATTTTTGGCTTTGCACCTCAATTTGCAATTGCCGGCGGTATGCCTACAACACACCTCGAGACGATAACTTTGATAGCTTCCAACAATCCTGTTGTTATTCTTGATACTTTAACTGCAGCAACGGTTGCTGTTTTGTTCTGGCTACTTCAAAAGAAGGGAAGTTCCGATGAAAAGGGGCAATCGCATAGTGAGACAATTCAACATGTATTTAGTCTTTTGATGCTGGAGGTAATTTCCTCAACTAAGAAAAAGATAGCAGATAACCCTTACCATTGTAGCCGGAAACTATATTTGACATTCGGGTTTTTTAAATTATTGCGTGAGCATATCAAAAAACAAAGAAGCGTAAACTTCTATGCCAACTTATTATGCGTTACGCCAAAGCACCTTTCGATGTGTGTAAAGGAAATTACGGGGAAACCTTGCCGGGAAATAATTGATGAAAGAGTAGTGGCCGAAGCAAAGGCATTGCTTCACAACCAGGAATTGACCATTGGACATGTTGCAGATAAATTGAATTTCAGCAACCAGTTTTTCTTCAGTAAATATTTTAAGAAGTGTACAGGCATGTCGCCTAAGCACTGCAGAATGGCGGGGTGATATTCCAGCTTTTTTTAACTTAATTGACTCATTTATATAACTGATGAAGTAATAATCATTGTCGGCACAAAACAGTTTTACTGAAAAGATAAAAAACTATTCTGGATGCTAATTAATTTGTCAGCTTGCAAACAAACTCAAAAAACTTCAGCGCCTCCAATTTCAATCAGGTGGGGCATAGGCTAAGGGCGTGTATTTCAACAATACAGTACCGCTGTTAAATTGCGTGAGGTCTATAAGTTTCAATTGATTGAAATCCATTTGATCTGGAAAAAGCCTTCTGCCACCGCCGGTTAAACACGGGCAAAGTTGAATATGATATTCATCTATTAGGTTTTCTTTCATCAAAGATTGAGCTAATGAAATGCTTCCCCACATAACCAGATTTTTACCCTGCAACGATTTAAGTTTTTTGATTGCCTGCACGGCTTCACCCGCAATTATTTCTGCCTCTTTCCATCTACCCCAGGGAGCCGCCGTAATGGTATTAGAGAATACAAGCTTCTTAGTTTCATTCAATTTATCTGCAATCACTTCTTTATCCGATGTGGCATCCGGCCAAAAGTCCACAAACAATTCATACGTTTTACGCCCCAGTAATATCGTGTCAACAGTGTCCAAAAACTTTAATTGATCGGCATCTGAATATTTATTTTGTTCGGAAGTCAGGTTTGTAAAAAAATCCAGGTTGCCATTTTTATCTGCAACGTAACTGTCTAATGACATCCATTCTTCCAGGATTAATTTTCGCATGGGGTATATTTTTACAATTCAAAGCTAGCTTTCTAAAATTTATTATCGCGACAATGTAGTGATGTATTTGCGTCAATTTAGATGTCCATTGATGCCAACTTTTAAATTTGTTCAAAGGCTTTTAAAAAAGCCGAAACCAATTTTCGCCTTTACATTTTTTTAGCATATTCTTTTAGTTTTTGGCTTTCACTTTTACTTAAACTATTGATGCCCTTTTTATTTATTTTATCGAGTATCCTGTCAATTTCTTTTTGTTGATCAATTTTTTCAAGATTATATCGCTGATCAATCGTATAAGCTTTTTGGTGTGTTTTAAAGAAGAAGTTGTCTATCAATAAAAGCTGTGGCCGGGTAATGATAATATATATAAAGACTAATGTGGGCACTGCAATAATTATAATGGTCAAATAGTTTTCAATAAAAGCAGAAGGTTCCATTAAAAGCGCCACAGTCATACCAATCAAAGCGCCACCCAGGTGAGCTTCATGCCCGATATTTCCTTTCTTTGATTTGATCCCGTAGATAGAATACAGTACATATAGCAGTCCATAAAGCCACCCGGGAATTGACATTGGTATAAAGAAAATACC
Organism: Ferruginibacter sp.; assembly: GCA_039922375.1. GTDB lineage: Bacteria > Bacteroidota > Bacteroidia > Chitinophagales > Chitinophagaceae > Ferruginibacter. The sequence goes on along the minus strand of JBDSAA010000209.1, from coordinate 35,089 downwards.
AACGCTCATACCGGGGAATAATGCGATCGAAGCAAATATAATTCCGCACACGGCTCCTGAAGCGCCAACAGAATTATAATCACCGTGATTTTTATGAATTAGTAATGTAAATAAATTGCCACCAAGGAGGCTTGCCAGGTAGATGATCAAAAATTTAATTCCACCGAGGTAACTTTCAACGCTACCACTGAAAAATATAAGGCTCACCATATTGAATATAAGGTGAGTCCAGCTAATATGTAAAAACCCGGATGTAACAAGCCTTTTGTAATCTTTGTAAATTAGTATTCTGTCAACCTCAAATTTATAGCCATCAAAGAATCGTGCATTAGTAAATCCCCTGTAAGAAAATATAACATTTACAATTAGTATAATGATACCTATTGTTCCACTATCCCTCATATTTAGTTGAGCCATTTTTTAAGCATCGCAGGCATCACAAATATATATGATATCAAAAGCCCCATAAAAAATACCTCGGTATTAACAAGTTTTGTATCGTGTCACGTTACTATTGTTTTTCATTTAGGGATACTTAATCACATTAAGTAGAATATACAATAGATCATGCCTAGATTGAATGCAGCGTGGCAAATTATTGCACCTAAAATAGAGCCCGAATATTTCTTAAACAGGAAAAATAGTATACTCACTGAAAACATACTGAGTACCCAAATTAAAGTAGGGACGGTGAAGAAATCCCATTGATCGTTTATAAACACCCATCCGAAATGGGATATATGCGTTAAAGCAAATGCTGAGCTATCAACGAGAGACGCTTTTTTATCACCTATAGATCTCGCAAAACTTGAGTGAACAATTCCCCTAAAAAATAATTCTTCGCCGATAGGGCTAAAGATCATACCGGTTATTGCCATTATTGCAAACATGATTGCCCTGTCGTCTTTGGTTATGTTTGCGGGTATGTTATAAGATTTCCCGATATAGTAGTACCAATTTTCGTAGGTACTTCCGTATAGGCTTTGTGCCAGGAAGTGAAGCAGGACACTTACAGCCAGACCTGAAACAAAAGCGGCTAAAAGCCAATAACGGTTTTTAGGTTTCGCTATTCCTATTTGTTGACGTCCGTATTTACCAAGGAACATAAAAGGCAGAATGGCGGAGATGATCATTATCAGTCCTATGTAACTATAATTTCCCGACGCATTTGCATGCAAGACCAAAATGAACCGTGAAATACAAATGATGAGAATTAAGAAAAGGCCAAATTTCCAGTCAAAATGAAAAATTCTATTCCAGAAAGGCCTTAGTTCTTTTTCCATATTGTTTATAGAAATTGGTTGCGATTATCGAGGTACTTTTAAATATTTGAGCCCTACTTTTTGGGCGGAAGCCTATCAACCCAACCGCTTGTATTTTTCAAAATATTCATTTAGCAGGTTCAGTATTTCGGTATGGTTTATTTTTAGCCCATTGGTGGAAATGTGAATGGGTGATCCATAACTATTAGCATTAGCAATCAATAATTTTCTCTTCAATAAATTTGTTTCCCTCAAAATGTATTGCTCCGGATCAATCAGTTCAATGGTTACAAAGTATTGCTTCGAAGTGATTGATGCCCTAACTGTTCTTTCATAGATTTGTGAGATGTCGTTCCAGGGAATTAAACCAAAATCGAAAGCACTTGTGTTGTCGTAAATGCCATCTTTGTCAATCACAAGGCCAGGCTTTTTGTCAAACAATTTTTTCGTAAAAAAATAAATTCCAATCGCTCCCATAAATGTGCCGCCATATGAAGCAATGGCTTTAAAAACAGGGTTGTTAAATAATGCATTGTTCGTGTGTGGATTTTTAATAATCATCCAAAGACCCGCAATTAGAAAAAGAATACTATAGATCAAAAGTTTTGTCAGTTTGGACTTGCTTAATTCAATTTCAATTTTATTGTTTTCTGTCATAGTTAATTGGTTATTGCTGAAATAATGTTTCTCTTGTGGTTTGCCATCACTACCGGCTTAAAGTTCTATTGCCTTACCATATAGAAAGAAGCGGTTTGTCCGGCCTTTGCATTTCCATGCGGCTTACTTCTAATGACCGATCCTACACAAGCATCTGCCTGCTGTATTCCATTCTTCCATTTTGGAACTACATATCCCTGGTAATCGTATTGCCAATTGGCAGTATTGCTATTGGGTATGCCGCTGCCTTCTATGTAAAATGTCGTTGACCCGTTACACGTGGTTATTTTTCCTTTTAGCTGTAAAGCATATCCCGTACCCATATCAAGAATCCCGGAAATTGAATCTCCTGAAATTTTTTTAAACCGCATAATGGCTGTTGCAAATTCCAGGTTAGAAAAAGGGGTGTTAGCCGGAGCATTGTGTAAACTGCGGTAAGTCCAATTACCTTCCAGCAATGCAGACTCAAACGGCGCAGGTGCTTTGCTGTTGAAAGCAACAAGCACTACAAATAGTATTACTGTTGCAAATAGCGGAGTTATTCTTTTCATTTTTGAAGTTTTGAATTTGAAGAACTTTATATTTTAATGATAAATAGCGAAGGCAAAATAATAAAAAAACGGGTTGCAAGATTATGTGCTGTCTAATTTTGAATCGAAGACATGGTGCTGGATCGTGCGCCTGTGAATAGTGCCGAATCCCCCACTGCATAAATTGCTTTCTCAACTCCAAATTTCCCCATGGCCTACCCATTTCGCACCACCGCCACAGTTACCAGTAATTGTCCCACATGCCGCATGGTATGCTCGGCCGCATGAAACAAAAGCCCGATCACGGTGGAGGGTAAGCCAGCCCTGCCGACCGCACGATAATCTGTTAGTATGTGTTCATCAGTTATCTTTAATTGTTCCATTGCTTCGCTTACCTGCATGTCGAATAATTTCACGAGCTCCTCTGGTGTATAACCCGGCTCCATGTCCTTTCCTTCGGCGGCAAGCCAGTCAAATTGTTGCTGGTTTAGCTTTTCATCGCGGGCATAGGTAAATACCCTGTCGAGCACACCCGTAAGATGCTGCAGGTGAAACCCGGTAGAAGCCAGCCCTGCAGGCCGGTCCCAAAGCAATAGGGGCGGAAAGTTTTGCATCAGCTCGTTTACTTCTTCACTGGCTTGCAATAAGGCATGCGCTACTGGCTGCAACAATGGTGGCACGCCGGGCAATGGGCCCCGCTGCCATACTTCTGGTTTTCGTATTGGCATAAAATATTTCGTTATACCCTAAAATTAACACGAATGATTTAATGTTTGATGTACGATTTTTGTGGCTGATTCCAGGAGGGTAAACCTGGATCTTTTTACAATAATATTTTTATTCAATAGTGACATATGCAAAAACCTGGTAGCAGTATAAATTGCGCCGATTATCTTTATTGATGCAAAATTCGACAATTTAAATTTCATTATGGAGCCTAAAGCTGAACTCTATTCGGGCACTTACAGCAATTATGGGGAAAGCCTGTATCGTGATATTAGAAAGGAAACGTTTGGAGAAGATATGGGTCAAAATAGCTGGCTGACTGCTGAGGAATACAGAAACATTTTTTCTCTTTTAAAATTGACGCCGGATAAAAAGGTTTTAGAAATAGCAACCGGTTCCGGCGGCCCTGCTGTTATTATGGTAAAAGAAACAGGTTGCCATTTAACCGGAATAGACATTAATAAAAGCGGCGTGATCAATGGTAAAAAATTAGCGAAAGAAAACGCGGTCGATCATCAAATAGTTTTTTTGCAAGCAGATGCTTCAGAAGCCTTGCCATTCAAAGATGAGTCTTTTGACGTTGTTATTTCAATTGATTCCATCAATCATTTAATGGATAGAAACAAAGTATTGAAAGAATTTAAACGAGTGCTGAGAACAGGGGGGCAGTTACTCTATATCGATCCGGTTGTTGTCACAGGTATTTTATCGAATGAGGAAATAGCCATAAGAAGTTCTATTGGATTTTTTCTGTTTGTACCCATTGGCGAAAACGAACGCCTGCTACAAGAGGCCGGCTTTAAAGCAATCCAATCAAGCAACGTTACCGGCAACATAATTTTTGTTTCTATAAAATGGTTTAATGCAAGGGAAAGCAGAAAAGACGATTTGATAAAGATAGAGAGTGAAGTTAATTTTAACGGGCTACAAAAATTCTTCAAAATGGTGCACACCCTTTCCTCGGAAGGGAGGTTATCAAGATTCATGTTTATTGCCACAAAATAATGGACATGCTGTAGCCTGCTGCAACTTTCGGCCAACCGACTCTAAGGTTTCTCGTCACCGCAATTAAACATCCATTGTACGCCAAACTTATCGGTGCAACTGCCAAAGTAGTCTCCCCAAAACATATCCTGGAGTTCCATGGTGACTCTTCCCCCGGCTGATAGCTGATCAAATAATACTTTTGTTTCTTCCCTTGTATCAGGCTGCAGGTTGATATAACTGTTGTTGCCAAATATCACGTTGAACCCCATAGATTCTGGCGCATCAGTTCCCATTAACGTGTGGTTGCCCAGGATAGGCAGCTCAACATGCATCACCAGGTTTTTATCTTCTTCCGGAAGCGGCGGATTATCCGGAGAAGGAGGCATATCGCTGAACCGCATAATTCCTCCGCCAAAAAATTCGCCTCCAAAAATACTTTTGTAAAAGTTAAATGCTTCCTCTGTGTTGCGGGGAAAATTGAGATAGGTACTAACACTTGCCATGGTTTTAAATTTTGAGGATGAACAATCAATCGCAAAAATATATTGCTGCCGCAAATTGTAAAGGGTGTGAAGCCGACATTTAAAGAGGGAAATACGACAAGAAACGATGCAGGAAACTTTTGTGTAATTGCTATTAAAGTGCATACCGCTCTTTTCAGAAACGGGCCGAATAAAAAAGCGAACTTTTATTGAAATAGATCATACGACAGTTAGCAATTGTACACACAAAATACGGCCCGCCGGAAGTGGCTAACCTAATGAATATGTTAATAAGGCATTATATATTATTCGCAATGGAAGATGAATGTTGTTGTTTGCACGAAACCTATTTGTTGAAAGACTGGCCGCCCTGTGATTTGATTTTGCGTCTGTACAATTTGTAAGCAAAGTATACTAAAATTGAAAATAAAAATATTGCCCAAAGTGTTGCCAGGAAAACTAGCAATGTTTCTATAATGCGCCAGCCATATTTAAATGATTCTAACATTTTAGTTGCAAAACCGGGCTCGTACGCATCAATATTCTTTTCATTGGCCACCAGTTCCCTTTTAATTGTTTGTCGTTGGTATATGGATAAATCTATTGTACTAAAATCTATTTGATCAGCCAATGAAAGATTCGAAATTTCGGCATCGTCATTTTGCACTTGTTTGCTTAGCAATATTTCTTCTGCGATGGTAGTTTCTTTAAGCGTCTTTCCTTTACTGTCAATTGCGTTGCTTAGCCGGTTTTTAATTTTGGAGGATCTTACCTGGGCCAAATTGTTTGAGAAAATTTGAAGTGAAACATCTTCAGCTTTAATGATTCGATGATCCAGGTAATCTATGTTTTTTGATATCTCTTTTAGCGTTGTATCCAATTTCACATTGGGTACTCTGATGGTTATCGAATTTGTAATAGTATAATAAGTTGTTTCAAGCGAAGAGTCTTTACTAACGGGAGTGGACCTATAATTATCGATGGTACTTGCCAGGTTTGTATAGGTTACAAACCCACCCTGGCGATTGGTAGTTTCTTCAATGTCATAGGTTGATTTGATCACACTGTTTACTTTAAACTTTAGGTCTGCGGTTCGGATAAATTTGCGGGTAGCATCTTTATTGTTTTCTACTGCTGCTGATGAAGAAGCGAAATTGTTTGCAGTAGTGTCTGCGGTTAAATTTTCGGCCTTATGATCGTTTGCGTGGTTACAGCTTAGCAGTAAACATGCAAAGTAAAATGCAACGATGATCCTGGGATAAGTTTTCATGAGTGTATTTCTGGTTAATAACAAGGAACCAAAGAAGTAACCGTTGATAAATGTTATATTCTTTGTAATGAGTAGCACACTACAAAATTTAGAATTGATTTTATTTAAACAGCAAGGTTATTTAAAGCCAGATTTGAAGAAGTTTAATCCTATCAAATGTTAGCCACTTTTTGATCGAATCAAGCAGTTCAAAGAACTTTTGTTTAGGCGACGGGGTTGAACTTGCAGAGGCGCAGCCTCGGGCCATATTGTAGCAACGGATTTTAATCCGTTGAAAGATGAAACGCAAAATAAGAGAACCGTAGGTTCGGCACATATGACCATAATGAATGCGTTGATTTTTAAATAAATTTCAAAATAGGTATGTCAGCGATTGTTTTCTACGACGTGGGAAAGCTGCCCAATGATATGCAGTATAAGAGGGCGATGCAACAATGATGCTTGTGGCTTCACTGCCTGGACCAAAAATTTGTATTAGAGGTTCAGTGTCTCTTGCCGATATATTTTTTAAATGCTGTTTGAAAATACACAACCTATACAGCTTCTAAATATCATGTTGAGCTTGCTATGGATTTCGTTGAATTTCACGATTTTTCTTAAACGAATACAGATCAAAAATTAAATTCACCATGCAATGATGGCATAGCTGGGCTGGCACATCCTTTGTATTTTGCTTTTGAAAGATTTCAATAAGTAAACCATTAACAGCATTTTTATGAGCCTTGAAAAATATGTCTCCAAGCGGGACTTCACAAAAACTAGCGAACCAAAAGCGGGAAAAGCAACGGACAAAAATAAACTGATGTTTGTAATACAAAAGCATGATGCTACCCGTTTGCATTACGACTTCAGGCTTGAAATGGACGGTGTATTGAAAAGCTGGGCCGTTCCTAAAGGCCCGTCAACAGATCCCCAAACAAAGCGCCTGGCGATGATGGTGGAAGATCATCCAATGGACTATCGGATGTTTGAAGGCACTATACCAAAAGGTGAATACGGGGGAGGTACGGTAATGGTTTGGGATGAAGGAACCTATGAACCAATTGAACCTATAAAAAGCAAAAAGGCACAGGAGAAATATTTACTGGAACAGCTAAGGGCAGGGTCTGTAAAAATAATATTGCATGGCAAAAAGCTGCAGGGGGAGTTTGCGCTCGTAAAAACGAATGGGATGGGAGAGAAGGCCTGGCTGCTGATAAAACATAAGGATGACCACGCTTCACCGAAAGACATTACAAAGCAAGACAAATCTATCCTCTCCGGGAAGACCATGGCCAATATTGCAAAAACCACTGAAAACGTATGGAAGGATGACAGGGAAAGCCATACAGAGAAGATAACAAAGACAAGGAAAAAAGCGGCGACAAAAAGCTAATTGAACGGCTTGCAACACTTGGTGTCCGCTGCCGTTCTACAAAGGTGTAAATTTTATAACCTAAAGCTGTTTGCTATCAGGTAGCGACGGCATTGCTGTTTTGACCATATTTTTTCAACAATTTATTTTTCATTTTTTGGAATGGTGAAATAAAAAGTACTTCCTTTTCCTTCTTCAGATTCAAGCCAGATCCTGCCGCCTTTGTGTTCTATAATTTTTTTTGTTATAGCAAGGCCCAGGCCTGTGCCTGAAAACTCTTCTTTGGTATGAAGCCTTTGAAAAATAATAAATATTTTATCGAAATAATGCTTTTCAATGCCAATGCCATTATCTGCTACTGCAAACTGCCAATGTTCCTCAAATTCAACTGCGCTGATGTGAATTTTTGCTGACCGGTCATTGCCAGAATATTTTAGCGCATTGCTCACAAGGTTTTGAAAAACTTGTCTCATAGGTGACCTGTGAACTTGTACTGAAGGAAGCTGGTCAACAATAATCAATGCTTTCTTTTCTTCAATTTGTTGACGGAACAAAATTTGTATTTCGGCCAGTAAGTCATTAAGGTTAATATTTTCGACCTCATCATAGCTTCTGCCCGCCCTCGAAAATTCTAAGAGATCCTCGATGATTTGGCGCATGCGTTTTGCTCCATCCACCGCAAAATAGATGTATTTTTTGCCTGTATGATCAATGGTTTCCCCATACTTTTTTTCCAATTGTGTGAGAAAACTGCTCACCATCCGCAAAGGTTCCTGCAAATCGTGAGAAGCTACATAGGCAAATTGTTCCAACTCGCTATTGGATACCGCCAATTCCCTGGTTTGCCTTTCAAGGTTCTCGTTCAGTTCTTTCAAGTGAATCTCCGCCTTTTTGCGCTCTGTGACATCCGTGACCATTGCAAGGTTGCCTTTATAACTGCCATCCTCATTGAAGAGCGGATTGGCGGAGAGATTGGCCCACACCTCTTTGCCGCTTTTGGATATATATTTAAAATAATTGTGGCTGGAATGCTCTTCCTTTTTATTCAACTTTAAATGCTTCGCCAGCACTTTGCCCTCTTCATCCATAAAAGCATATATCTCCTGTCCTATCATTTCCTCCTGTGTGTATTCGAGAATTTCACACATTTTAGTATTAACAAATGTGGTCTTGTTAGCTGCATCTACCAGCCATATTCCTTCCTGTGCAGTTTCAACAATTTGGCGGTAGCGTTTTTCACTTTGCTCTATTTTTTTACGGGATACCAGTTGTTCGGTAACATCAATAATAAAGAAGAAAACACCTTCTATTTTGTTTTCAATATTCCTATATGCCTGGAAAATAAAATTCCAATACTTATCCACCAGTATGCCATCTTCAGAGATATTAAGTTGCACGAGTTTTTCATAGGCTGAAAACGTATTGCCCGTGTTATAAACGTCGTCGAGGATCTGTATCAATCCCTGGCTGACAATCTCAGGTAATATTGCTGTTATCGGTTTACCAATGATGTTTACCTTTCCTATTAGCGCTAAAAAAAGGGGATTTGTTATTTCAACTACATGGTTCTCTCCTTTCAGCACACCCATTGAAGTAGGGGCATGGGAAAAGAGGTCATGCAATCGCTTACGTTCCGCTTCAAAAGCCTGTTGAAGCTTTTTTTTATCGGTTACATCCCTTGCTACCCCATACCTGATCCTATCTTTTTCATCCCATCGGGCAGACCATTCTATGGGTACCAATGTGCCGTCTTTGCGCACATATCGGTTTTGGAAGTGCGTATTATTAGTGCCTGACATTACCCGGTTGGCCGATGCAAGGGTGATATCATGGTCTTCAGGAAAAACCAGGTTTAATATTGACTTGCCTACAAGTTCATGGGGCTTATATCCCCACACAGCTTCTGCCGCTGCACTTACTTTCAAAAAATATCCCTGGGCATCCACGGCACAAATTACATCCAGGGAGGAATCCATTATTTTATTAATGTCATTCAGCGCAGTTTGCAGGTTATTGGATGTAGCTGTCAGTTGTTCTTCGGCCTGTTTTCTTTCTGTGATATCACGGATGATCAGAGAAATCTTTTCTTCACCGTAAGTGTGTGAAAACATTACCGACGTTAATTCTGCCTGAAATTTAATCCCATCTTTCCGAAGGAGTGTAACTTCTCCTTTTACCCTGCCTGTGCGTTGACGTTCCTTTATTAGCCGGTGTACCCTGGGATCGGTAACATCAACAAGTTCCATTCTATCGGTAGCACGAATTTCTTCCTCCGTCATTTTAAATATTTCGCAAGCTGCCGGGTTAGCTGCCAATATTGTTCCATTGGCAACAGCGAGGAGTATGCCATCCATGCTACTCTCAAAAAACGAGCGGTATTTGGCTTCACTTTCTTTTATCAGCCGTTCTGCTTTTTTGCGTTCGGATATATCCCGCCCAAATATCATGATCCTCCCATCTTCCAGCATTTTTCCGCTTATTTCTACTTCCAGTGATGTTCCGTCTTTGCGTTTAATTTCTCGCTCGTTACTGGTCGTTTTTCCGGCTTTTAGGTCATCTATCGGAATTGGCTTGCTTTTGAGTTCGTCTTCAAACAAAACGTCGGATACATATAAGTGCAAAAATTCTTCTTTTGAATAACCAAACATCCTGCAGCCACTGGGATTAACTTCAATAAATTTCATGGAACTATCTACCATACAGATTGTGTCAGTCGCCTGTTCTATAAGTAAACGGTAGCGCAATTCACTTTCCCTTAATTTTTCCTCATCATTTTTCTGTTCGGTTACGTCCTTAAAATAAACTGATAACCCGTTGTCAGAAGGGAAAGCACTGACGGCAAACCACTTTTTGCTTCTTTCTGAAAAGCCTTCAAAATGAACTGTCCTGTTTTCGCTGATGGCTTTTTTGTAATTATTATAAAAAACCATGGAATTAGGCCGGGCAAAGATCTCATGTAAATTTTTGCCGATAATATCCGCTCTATTTATGTTAAGCAGTATCTCCGCTTTTTTATTCCAATAAGTGACGAGCGAATCATTGTCTATTGCAAAAAAGCCATCATCAATCCGTTCTAATACCATATTTTTTTCTTCATAAGCCTTTTTTATGGCTGCTACTGCTTTTTTGCTTTCAGTGATATCCTGGGCGGTACCAAACAAATGGGTGACTTTTCCTTCTTCATTTTTTTTACCATACCCGTGCTCCCTGATAACTCTACTTTCCCCGTTATGGGTAGTAATGTTATATTCTATGGTATAGGCATCACCAGTTTGACGTGTTTTGCTGCTGGTTAGGTCTACCAATTGCCGGCCTTCTGCATCAATAAGTTTTATATAGGAATCACGTATAGCCGGCACTTGTTTGTCAATGCCGAACACATTGTAAATTTCTTCCGACCAGCTAACCTTGTCCAATTCAAGATCAAAATCCCAGCTTCCCATTTTTGCCACTCGTTGGGCTTCAGCCAGGTGGGCTTCTCGCTGCCTCGCCTTTTCTTCTCCTAGTTTTTTCTCTGTTATATTTCTTAAATAACAAGCAATTCCTTCTACTACGCCATTATTCACAATGGGGGTAAATCCGGTTTCGGTCCACGAAGCCTCCACTTTATTAAATGTGGGCACATATATCTCTTCTTTAAAGGAATTGCCCAACAACGCCCTTTCATAGCACTTCTTCCACAATGCCAGATATTCTTTGCTATAATGGTCGGTCATCAACAAGTAGTCACCAGGCACGAGCATAACACCCGTTGCGGCTTTCATCCTATCATAAAACGGATTATTGGCTGCTACCAGTTTCAAATCACTGTCTACACTCCATAATAAGTCGTCAGTGCTATTGATCAGGGCTTCCTTATCCCTTTTTTCAAACTTGTTTATTTCTTCTGCCTTACTCCGTTCTGTTATATCCTGGCAGGTGCCAAAAGCCTTTACAGGTATGCCCTGCTCATCTTTTAATATTTTCCAGCTTCCTTCTAAATGCTTTAGGGTACCACAAGATGTTAGTATCCGGTGTTCGATCCAGTTACGGGAAACTGACTCATTGGAATTTGTGTAAGTGCTTATAACTCTCTCAAGGTCTTCTGGATGGACAAATTGAAAAAAGCCATGCTGGGATGGTTGAAAAATATCAGGGTCGACTTCAAAAATGCGGTACATTTCTGCGGACCATATGGCGGTGCGATCCGATAAATCGGTTTCCCAGCTTCCAATTTTACACATAGCCTGTGCTTCAGCGAAACGGGCCTCGCTTTCTGCCAATTTTGTTTCGATGATATTCTTTTGCTTTTTCTCTTTTGCTTCTTTTAATGCCCTTATTACTTTCGGCCCCAGCGTAAACATTTTATCCGCAAGCACATAATCTGTAAGTCCCGTCCAGATCAATTCAATGAATTGCTCTTCATTAGTTGCTTCAGAAATAAAGATTAAAGGTGTAGCAGGCGCTAACTGTTCTCTGAGCGCAAAGGCAATGGTACCCTGAAGTTTGGGTAAATTGTAAAAGGATAATATAATGTCTGGGACAAAAGAATTTATTGCTTTAATATATGCTTTTTCAGTTTGAGCGAACTCGGCTATACAACGAAGACCTGCCCCAATCAACTGATGCTGTATCAGTTCCAAATCTGCCGGCTTATGCCCTGCTATCAATACCTTTATTTCATCGGACATCCGTATTTTTATTGTGTTGTGGTTCGAATTCATCCAGTTCGAGGATTTTAAAGCTTTAATTCACTTTTTGCAAAAATATTTACTCCTTATCCGACCAATTAATTAGAAACTTTGGGAAGCTTTTTTTTGTAATGTTAATTCTTTCAAAGAAATAACATTACAGTACTAATATCCTGATTTGTGAGAGTGTTACTACAGGTAATGCAGCATGCCCGGCTGATTTCAGTGAATAGCAAAATAAGGTATTTTAGTCTAATAAAATACCTTATTGTCTTAACGTATGAATTATGGGATTATTATACGCAGGATTTTCTTGCTTTGATCAGGGTTTATGATTTCAAGATGGTATATCCCGGTTGCAATATCTTTTGGAAGTAATATTTTGTTTGTTACGCTTCCACCTGCATGAGCGATCTTTTTAGTTAACAGCTCCTGCCCGATTTGGTTTGTTAGCCGCAGTCTGTAATTACCTTTTGCAATACCAATCAATTGTAAATTGATTCTGCCATCTGTTACGGGGTTCGGATACACATTCATGCTACCTGTACTTTTCCCCATACTTACTTTTGCTACTTTGCTGTACGTAGCAGTACCATTTACATCAACATTGCGGATGCGATAAAGATTATCTCCGGCAACAGCGTGAGTATCCAGCCAGTTGTAGGTGAAAAAATTGTTAGTGCTTGTTGCCGGCTGGCTATTTACTTTAATAAAGTTGCTGCCGTCGGTAGATTTTTCCACTTCATAGCGCTGCACATTCAATTGGTTTTCTACACTCCATCTTACTGCTATATCATCGCCCTGTTGCCATGCTTTTACATCGCTGAAGTCGACCGGCAGCACAGTGGCCGTTTTAAATACAATTCTGAAGCGGTCAGATTGAATGGAAGCTGCCGCTGCATCAATGGTAAAATCAACGCTGGTACTGCCTTGCAGGTTTACAGGGGTAGTGGTTCCTGTGTACATGTCTTCCAGAAAAGCAAGCAGGCCCGGCTGGTAAAGGTTGCTGGCATTAAACACAAATTGGTAATTTCTCTGGCTTGCCTGGATCAGTTTTAAAAACAAGGTGTCATTCATATTGATCAATGGCCTTCTTTCAATAGCCAGCGCAGTGCCGTTTCTTTGTAAAGAAAAAGTTTCACCGGTATTGATAAACTTGATGGCATCCTGAAAATCCACTCCACTGTTAAAACTACCATCAAACTCTGCCAATGCTGCATCAGCCTTGCTGACTGAATTATCTGCCTGTAGGAAGTTCAACGTCATGGCCAGTGATTTTGTATTGTCTAACGGACGGAAGCCTGCATTGGTATTGACCGTGCTTTTACTGCTTTCATAATAGGTCAAGCTTGCAGCGCCCGTCGTATCAGTCTCTACAAAAAATGCCTGGCCCGATTGTATGTTTTTGTCCTGCAGGCTGCTACTGTTCGAGGTAGAAAAGACGCCGTTTCCGTCAAGATCATCCAGTACTAGATATACGCCTAAACTGATAGTGGCATCCCAGGCATAAAACCGTTTCCTGATATGCGCACGCTGCATGTTATTAAAGTCAACCGGTGAAGCATACGGATTACCCATTAGTGTATAAGCGTTGAGTGCGGGGGATGCGGTAAAAATTTGCTTGCCGGTTTGAATTGTACCAGCGCTGCTCAGCGTGGTAGTATTTGTATTGGGTGCATAAAGGTTAATAGGGTTTCTGTCGCCCCGTATAAAGGCAAAATAGCCAATATTGTCAGCCGATCCGGTACTGTTGGAAAGGTTAGAGGATTTAGTATTGGTAATATTTATATAAGCCTGTGTGGCAGTGCTAAAGGTTTTCATGGAAACGCTGTTTTTTGAACTTGTGTCCAGTCCGTTGGCGACGGTAGGCGTGGGGCCGGTAACAAGCATACCTTTGCCTGCCTGGTACACACCTGCGTTCTGCCAGGAATTGTAAATGAGCCCCGTGTTGGACAATGGTGAAGTTATCAGGCGCCATGAACGGTTCTGCGGTATGTACCTTTCCACCGTTACAATGCCGGTGATAAAGCTTGTTGCAGCACCAGCGCCGTTAACCGGGAGTGCGGCAATTTTAGCGGTGCCCAAGACGGTAGATTTTAAAGTAAGGTAATCACCGGTGGCAAAAGTTTTACCGCTGGTACCTACCGTTAAAGTACCCGTTATCACTGCCGTTCCGGCAAGGGTCACATTATTATTGATTATTAAATTCAGCAGGCTGTTGCCGGCGAAAGTGTTGGCTGGAATGGTTTGAGGCGATGAGCCGTTCAATTCTATTGTGCCATTACTGGCAGTGAAAGTGCCGCTGTTGGAAATACCGCCAGCTATTTTCAAAGTATATGTACCTATGTCGAAGGATCCGCTGGTTACTGTCAAATTGTTATTAATGGTTGTACCAATGGCTGTAGAAACTATTGTGCCTGCCCCATTAACAATAAGATTATTGTATGTTGTATAAGCCGCCGGCAAGGTAATGGTTGATTGCGTTTCTATTGTTCCTGTTCCGGGCGTAAATGTCAGGTTAGTAGCAGTCCAGGTTCCCCTGATGATAAGGGTGCCTCCGTTGCCCATATTAAGCGAGCTGGCTGCAAAAGATGAACTGACGTTGGTAACATTCAAACGGTTCGTGCCGCTGGTGGCCCAGCTAAGTGTGTATGCTGCTGTTCTTCCTATTACTAATGGCCCGTATGCTATGTTGTTAGTTGCGGCATAATTATCAACCGTACAGTTGCCGTCAATGATAAGATAATCGCCGGCCAGGGGCAGAGAACTACCTGTCCATCTTGCGGTAGCGCTAAAATTACCAGTACCTGTAAATATTTTTAATTGTTCCTTGTTGCCAACGCTGAAGAATGTAGAAGGAGCGTCCTGGTTATTGTATTCTGTAAGGATCCAACCTACTGACCTGGCCGTGCCCGAGACACGAACCTCATCAATGTTGCCATCGTAATCGTAATTAGCATTTCCGTTTGCATGTTTGCCTATAAAGGTGTTGGTGCCCTGCCCTGTGTATACAATTGAGGCTGCACTGGTACTGGTTTGCATCAAAACTCCGTCTACATAAAATTTTTGCAGGTTTGCAGCATCGTCAAAAGTGTAAGTAAAATAGTGCCACGCACCGGCATAATTGGTGTTGGAAGCTGTTAGCCCCCATCCGCCATTGTAGAAGGCGCCAAGCGCACCATTAGTAATATCATCCTCACATAGCGATAAGTAATCTCCAATATTAATGATGTGGGCACCTACCGCATCGCGGGAATTGAGATTGCCCCAGGCGCTAAGCGTCGCGTTCGCCGGTGTGCCCATCAATCCTGGAATGGTAATATAGTCGGCGCCGCCTGAGCGGGCAAATTTTCTGCCATTGGATATTTTGCCCGTTACATTGTTTGTTCCGCCATTTGTTCCATCATAATTATTGGCTGTCGCATCAAGAAAAGCATTATTCAGGTGATAGACGCCTTGATATGTCGCATCCCATGTTCCTGTAATATTTTGCTGCGCAGATGCTGAAGCATTTCCGTAATACATATAGATGATTGTATTGGCAGAAGAAGACAAACTGGGAATTTGAATCCAGGCAACAAGCGCTCCTGAGCTACTGGTATAACTTTCCACTTCATGGTCAAGCCTTGTGGTGCCGTCCGATGATGTGAAAAGAATGTCATTGTAATTGGAAAGAGCACCTGTTTTCAGGTCAGCATCGACAATATTAATAAGTAAAGGAAAGTTAGTGTGCGGCCCCGTTCCTACTTTAGTAAAGTCGACAGTGATGGCCTTACGGTATAGCCAACTTGTATTGTACCAGGCCTGGCCTTGTACGGATGTAGGCAAAAACGATAGTGTAAAAAAAGATACTGTTACACTGATCAGGAATTTGTGGGAAGTAGACAATTTCATATGCGTGTTTATTATCCAAAAGGATAGGTAAGCTTAACCGGGTTGAGATTTTTATGGCAGAGAGCTTCATTGCAAAACACCAGCTATATTAACCAGATAGCAGAACGACATGAAATTCGCAGCAAAGCGTAGGGGAGTAATGGCTTATTCATAGCATTTTATATTGGATATTATTGGATAATACCTGGTTACAGGTATTTAATAAAAAATTAGACTAACGCAGAAACAATCGAATGTAGTTTTTTTTCTACAGACGATTCGTTTTTTTCTTACTAACGTTGAGATTTCGTTTCTAGTATATTTTAGGACAATTACTACTATGATTTGTAATATCAGCTACTGCAGGTATTAGGGAAGGCTTCAATCGCCGGAGAGTCTTATTGGAACCAGAAATTATAAATAGCTAATCTCAATGGAATGAGGCAATGAGCTAATAAAATTGAAACAGCTTTACTGAAAAATAGCAGGCCTAGCAAACAATTGATCGACCCACCTTAAAAAAAGCGAGCACCTTTTTTCCAAAACTTCAATTAAGGCTATTAATAAATCGCATTCGTTTTGAAGCAACGTTTTTAGCTGTAAAATGAAAACACGAAGGGTAGTTCAGTTGCAATCAATTAGGCAGTAAATGAAGTAAGGGTCCGTGGAGAACTCGTAGGAGACCTCCAACCGCAACGGCTTTACTTGTACACATTGATGGTCGATATGTGGAAGCCTCCGTTAAAACAATGTTTATGAGTGGAGGGAAGTTCGTTCAGCGAGTTGGAATGGACATCACTGAAATAACGGCCATGTTTAGTGATCCAAAAGGAAATATTGCTGGATTATTTCAGCGCTAAACGGGCTTGGTATGCAATAGGAGGGATTGCTATTAAAGACGGATACAAAGCAATACCCTCCGGATCATCCGCAAGGGTATTGCTTTGTAATTTATCTGCAGGTGTTAGTTTAAACTATCACTCCTTATTCATTCAACACGCTTATTGCCGTTGTAGTTTTATCGGGAGCAGTTATTTCCAGTGTGTAGAGTCCTTTTACAATTTGGTTGGAAAGCATGATTTTTTTTGCTGCATTTCCGCCTGTATGCAAGAAGTTGTTAACCAGCAGCACCTGACCAATGGGGTTTAAAAGACGCATGCTGTATTGGCCTGCAGCTATGTTTTTTAGTTGAAGGTTCATTACATTTCCTGTTACCGGGTTTGGATAAACGCTTATGCTGCCTAAGCCTTTGCCCATGGTTACTTTTACCACTGTGCTATAAGCAACAGTGCCGTTTACATCCACATTGCGGATGCGGAAAAAATTATCTCCTGCAACCGCATCTGTATCCAGCCAGTTGTAGGTGACAGAAGCACTGTTATTTGTAACCGGCTGGCTGTTTACTTTGGTGAAATTGCTGCCATCGGTGGATTTTTCCACTTCATAGCGCTGCACATTCAACTGGTTCTCTACTTTCCATCGTACTGCTATATCATCGCCATGCTGCCATGCTTTTACGTGGCTAAAATTAACCGGCAGCACAATGGGGGTATTAAATACTATCCTGAAGCGGTTAGATTTAATGGAAGCTGCTGCCGCATCGATGGTAAAATTAATGCTGGTACTGCCTTGCAGGTTTACAGGCGTAGCGGTTCCTGTATAATTATCTTCCAGGAAGGCAAGCAGCCCCGGCTGTTCCATGTTGCTGGCGGTAAACACAAATTGGTAATTCCGTTGACTGGCCTGGATCAGTTTTAAAAACAAGGTATCATCCATGTTTATAAGTGGCCTTCTTTCAATGGCCAGCGCTGTACCATTTCTTTGCAATGAAAAAGTTTCACCGATATTGGTAAACTTGATGGCATCCTGGAAATCCACGCCACTGTTAAAACTACCATCAAACTCTGCCAATGCCGCATCAGCCTTATTGACTGAATTATCTGCCTGCAGGAAATTCAATGTCATGGCCAGTGATTTTGTATTGTCCAACGGACGGAAGCCGGCATTGGTGCTGACGGTGCTTTTACTGCTTTCATAAAAATTGATGGCTGCTGCGCCTGCAGTATCGGTCTCTACAAAAAACGCCTGGCCGGATTGTATGTTTTTATCCTGCAGGCTGCCACCGTTGGAGGTAGAAAAAACGCTGTTTCCGTCAAGGTCATCCAGTACTACATAAACACCTAAACCGATAGTAGCATCCCAGGCATAAAACCTTTTCCTGATATGCGCACGCTCTACATTATTAAAATCAACCGGTGAAGCATATGGATTGCCCACCAGGGTATAAGCGTTGAGGGTCGAGGAAGCGGTAAATATTTGCTTGCCGGTTTGCACCGTTCCTGCACTGCTCAGCGTAGTAATATTGGTGTTGGGTGCAAATAAATTGTTAGGGTCTCTGTCACCGCGTATAAAAGCAAAATATCCAATATTGTCAGCCGTTCCGGTACTGTTGGAAAGGTTGGAGGATTTGGTATTGGTAATATTTACATAAGCCTGTGTGGCAGTGCTAAAGGTTTTTATGGAAACACTGTTTTGTGTACTCGCATCCAGTCCGTTGGCGCCTGTAGGAGCAGGCCCCGTAACAAACATGCCTTTGCCCGCCTGGTACACACCTGCGTTCTGCCACGAATTGTAAATAAATCCGGTGTTGGACAACGGTGAGGTTATCAGGCGCCATGAACGATTCTGCGGAATGTACCTTTCCACCGTTACAATGCCGGTGATATAGCTCGTTGCCGCACCAGCGCCGTCAACGGGCATCGCTGCAATCTTAGCAGTGCCCAACGCAGTGGATTTTAAAGTAACGAAGCCACCGGTAGCAAACGTTTTACCGCTGGTCCCTACCGTCAGTGTCCCTGTTATCGCTGCCGTTCCTGCAAGGGTGACATTGTTATTGATAACCAGGTTAAGGATGCTGTTATTAGTGAATGCGTTGGCCGGTATCGTTTGAGCGGATGCCCCGTTCATTTCAATTGTGCCGGCTGTTACATTGAATGTTCCGGGGGCGCTGATGGTTCCCGCTATTTGTAAGGTTCCGCCGGTAACTGTTAAACTGGCCCCTGAAGGGATGGTAATATTATTGACGGCAATAGTAGTTGTAATAACAGGATAGACAGATAAACCAACGGGTATTGAAATATTGGCGTTTGATGCCGGCACAACTCCATTGCACCAGTTGCCAGCAGTAGCCCAGGCCGTATTGGTATTGCCGGTCCATTGCCCGGTAGTGGTGGAAGAGCTTATATTGGTATAGGCAGTTGCGCTACAACCTGTAGAAGTTACCAGTAATGTATATGTTCCGGCAGCTGATGAAGAATATGTAAATGCAGGGTTCTGCGAAGAAGAAGTATAGCTATTGGGGCCTGTCCAAGCATAAGTAGCGCCGCCAACAGTAGTGGCGCTAAGGCTGATGGAGGCCCCCATACAAACGGGCCCGTTGTTTCCGGCGCCATCGGGGGAATTGTATAAAGTGGTTACTTCTGCGGAAGTTAGTGCTCTATGATAGATCAAAGCGTCATCAAGGGCACCGTTAAAATAAAAGCTGGAAGGTGTTGACGTCCAGCCAGTAACATTATCGTATCCTATCCTCCAGTAACCGGTATAGTTCTGGGCTGTTAATATTCCTGTGTTGGAACCAACCAATGCACCATCAATATATAAAGCCATACCGACCGTGGAAGATTGGGTAGCGGTTGCAAGGTGCCAGGTATTATCATTATAAGATAATGAAGAATTAAGGGTTACTACCGATCCGGTATAAACACCAAAATAAATCTGGCCGGCATTGTTCATATAAATATGGCGGTCGTAACTTGTGCTTTGCCCGGTCTGAGCGTTGCCAAACCCTATTAATTTTCCACCGGTAGTTGTACTGGTTTTGAACCATATCGAAATACTGTAATTGCCGGGATTTACATACGAATTGGTGGTGGAAACATATTGACTGCTGCCATTGAAAGTATAGGCGTTTGCTGCTATACCGAAACGATCTGCCGTTAGTGAAGGAGCGTTTTGAAGTGTTCCGTTATTGTTACCCGTGGCATCATTGGCATTGCCTGTGAACTTATAGTTCGCTATAAGGTTAGTGGAAGGGATTTGTGATATTACCGCGCAGTTCTCGCCCACGGCAAAATCCCCAAAAGTAGTTAATCCTGTAGCCTGTATGGATGTTGCTGATGGCGAAGCTACAGCAGGAGGGGTCCAGGTAGGGTTGTTATAATTGCCCACCTTGAAATTGGCAGTAGTAGTGCCGGCGTCTAAGTCTCCTGCTACCCAGTTGAAAGTAGCGGTTGCCGTGGTAAATACGATGCCGCTTTGGGTTAAGTTCCAATACCGGTTCACAGATTTATCGGTTCTGATTCCAGAGCTCGCCAGGCTTGGATGGTCTGTGGCTGTTACCTGTGCGGTAAGGTCCCCCGCGGTTGTTACACTTGCAAACGCAACGCTAACCGGCGTATAATTTGTGGCATCACCAATTTCAAATGTTTTGCTGGTTGCCCCGGTGGCAATGTATTTTTTAAAGTTACCGATCACATGCCCGCTTGTACGGGAAACCGTGCCGGTGGAATTCAAATAAAGGGTATATGCGCCGGTAGTAATTGTTCCGGCAGTGAAAGTAAGTGTGCCCGCAACGCTTGAATTACCAGCCATTGTTTTGGTGCCGGAACCCGCTATCGTCAGGTGGCCATAATTCTGGGAACTGTTTAATACAGCCAGGGATTGGTTGGTACCATTATATTCAACAGTACTTGTGGCGCCAATCGAATGAGTGGAATAATTGGAAGGTATCGTGTTGGTGCCGCCTACTTTTAATAGGGCGCCATTTGAAATAGTTAAGGTGCCACCGGCAGTTAAACGGTCGGCAGTATAAGTCCCGAGATCAAATGTTCCGCTCGTTACAGACAGGTTATTAGTTATAATTGAATTTACAACTGGCGTAACGGTATTGCCTGTGTTTGAAATAACAAGATTATAAAATGTAGGCGAAAGCGAACCGGCAATGGCTTGTGCAATCGTGCCATTGAGGGTTACTGTTCCGTTGCCTGTTCCATAACTGATGGCGGTAGCCGTGCCTGCGGTGGATACATTGCCTGCAAAAGTATTATTGGTTGAATAAGCAGGCTGGAGTAAGCCGCTACTGGTTTGTATAAAAGTGGCATCGCTGTTAAAATCATCTGCCGTTGTAGCAGCCATTCGCAAATATCCTGCACCACTACTGGTAATCGTTGTTGCCCCGTTAAAAATATTGTTCCCGGTGCTGATGTTATCCGTAGCTCCATTTTTTGTCAAAATGGATGTGCTATTGAATTGACAGCCATTCAGAAAAAGTTGTGGGGAAACGAAATTCACGCCACCGTTAAATATGGAATACGGCCCAATATAAGCGATACTCGTTCCGGTAAGTGTGAAACTTTGAGCGGTGGCACCAGATTGAGTCATCCTCCTTATGAGAAGCCTGCCGGCTGTAAAGCCGGTTCCACCCACACTAATAGTTTTGCCAGTCGCCAGGGTTGATGTTACTGCAGTTCCGGGACCGTTTCCAAAAGTTACGCCGGCAGTACCCGTACCGTTAGTAGAGTTTACAATAATATTGCCATTGAACATAGTTCCCGTCGCTTCATCGGCAAGAGCCGTAAATCCAGTTCCTGTATTGGTGATGGTAAGGTCTGCATTAAAAATATCCGCGGTTGTAAATCCCGTTGCAAAATAGGCGTTACTGGAATTTGCTAAAGCAGTAGCTCCATTAAACGTATTACCGCCATTGCCGAGATTATTCGTGGTTCCATTTTTTGTGAAAGACGCGGTACCATTATACGTAGCCCCATTCAGCAATACCTGCGGTGAAGTGAAATCTACATTTCCGTTAAAGATAGCCGAAGGCCCTATCTGTAAAAGAGCTGTTCCTGTTAGTGTCAACGCTTGTGCGGTACTGCCCAATTGGGTAAAGTCGCGTAATAAAAGAGTTCCTGTGGTAAACCCGGTTCCTCCTTTGGTGATTGTTTTTGTGTTAGCGAGCGAGGTGGTTCCTCCGGAGGCCCCGAAATAAACGCCTCCTGCGGATGTATTGTTCACAACAATGTTTCCACTATAAACAGCGGTAGCAGAAGAACCGAAACTACTTTTAATGTTGCTTCCGGTTCCTGTATTATTAAATGTAACATTTCCATTAAACTGGTTACCCGATGCATTGTAAGCAACATACAGTGTATTGGTTCCGGTATTTGTAAATGTGGTACTACCATTAAATATATCAGGCGATGAGTTGCCCAAAATAAAATAACCAGTACTGCTGGTAGCAATAGTCGCTGTGGCGTTAAATGTGTTTCCCCCGGTAGAGGTAATATTGGTTGTGCCGTTTTTGGTGAGGGTTGCGGTATTATTAAAAGTACTGCCGTTAAGGTTTAACGCATCAGATGTTGCATTTACAACTGCTCCAAATACAGTACCTGCGAAGGTGGTCGTTGCTCCAGTTGCTGTTGCTGTTCCGTTATTAATTGTTCCCGAAGTGTAAGTAGCGATGCCTGTAGTGGTTAACGTAAAAGTATTTAGATCAAGGGTTCCGGAGGTCATCGTAAAGTTAGTAACACCGGTACTAACGCCTGAAGTAACAGTAGCTGAAGGTGCGTTTATTATAAGATTATAGTAGGTTGCATAAGCACCAGGCAGCATCATCGTTGATCTGATATCTATTGTGCCTGTACCGGGCGTAAAAGTTAAATTAGTGGAAGTCCATGTGCCCCTAATGACAAGCGTTCCTCCATTGGTCATATCGAGTAGTGAACCGGTAACTGTCCCTGCACTAACATTGGTAACATTCAGCCGGTTGGTTCCACTGGCAGCCCAGTTAAGGGTACGGGCAGTTCCTGATCCGATAGTAAGTGATCCGTAAGCAACATTATCGGTACCCACATTATTATCAACTGTGCAGGCTCCATCAATAATAAGATTTTCCCCGGCAACAGGCAAAGTTCCACCCGTCCATCTGGCTGCAGTACTAAAATTGCCGGTTCCGGTAAATATTTTAGCGGATTCCCCTAATTGGAAATCGTCGAATGCCGTCAAACCCGTTGCCTGTGTAGTGGTTGAAGTTTTGGTCCCAACAGTTGGGTATGTCCATCCTGCATTGTAGCGACCTACAATAAAATTTCCCGGCGTTGCCCCGGCATCGAGGTCTCCTGCTACAAATGTAAATGTAACATCACAAGTTGTAAACAACACCCCGCTATTGGTTAGCGTCCAGTTTCTATTCGCCGTGTAAGATGGGTTGATAGTGGAAGTTCCGATATTGGCATGATCGCCTGAAGCAGCACCGGCTATGAGATCCCCGGCTGTGGTAACACTTGCGAACGCAACCGTTACAGGCGTATAATTGGTGGCATCACCAATCTCGAATGTTTTACTGGTTGCTCCTGTGGCAATATTTTTTTGAAATTTGCCAAACACATGGCCGCTGGTCCTCGATACGGAGGCGGTAGAGGAACCTTTTAGAGTGTAAGTATTTGTTGCAACTATTCCGCTGCTGAGTGTAAGGATACCGCTATAGGTAACGTTCCACCACAGCGTAACTCCCGCGGCATTGTTGATAGTAAGGTTATTGAAAGTGGCTCCCCCTATGCCTTGTAGGGCGCTTCCATTGAAGGTTACATTTCCGCTATTATGAGTGAATGTACCAAAGTTGGAAAAACTACCAGCTAAACTCATTGTAGCCGAAGTGGAAGTAAATGTACCTGCGTTAATATCCAGGTTTTGTATAGTTACAGCCTGGTTGATAAAACTTACTGTATTGGTGCCAATCTTGGTTAGAGAAAGCGCTCCTGGTGTGTTGGTGATTACACCGGAAAGCGTCAGGTTCTGACCCTCTAAAACCCCATTTGTAGTGCCGCCAATGTTAAGATTATACGAGGTACTTACTGTTGCATTGTTTATTGCTGAACTGATGGTGCGTGCCGAGCCATAGGCATCCAGACCTGAGCCAGTAGCCGAAACGGTGATGGGACGACTGAAAGTAGCCACATCGCTTTGAATAGTACCTCCATTCAGATTTAAGCCGCTGGCATTGTTTCCAAATGGGCCATTGGTAGAAGCAACTACCGTGTTATTAGTCGCCCTTAGAATACCGCCGGTTACAGTTGTTGCACCAGTGTAGGTATTAAGTGCCGAGAGTATCCACGTGCCGGCACCTGTTTTAGTAATCGTAGTAGAGGCACCGGCAATAATATTCGTTACGCTGCCACCTGCTGCCCCAGCCAGGGTTAAACCAAATCCTGCTCCTGTAATATTGCCTGACACGGTTATTAGACCTGCTACACCTGCAATGCTTGCGGCACTTCCAAGCGTAATTGCCCCCGAACAGGTTGCCGCCGTTGCGCTGCTATTGGTAATTCCCCCACCTCCGGAAATACCCGTTCCGTTAAGCGATGATATGGCTCTGGATAAGCTAAAACCATTTAAGTCCAGTGCTCCACCACTGTTAATTGTTATATTACCACCAGAAGTGTTAAGAACATCATTAGCTCCAAATTTTAAAGTAACGCCAGAGTTGATAATTAAAGCACTAGTCTTATTCCCTGAATTAATACCCAATGTTAAAAAACTGGCCCCCGCTACAGTTAAGTTGCCACCGCTCCATTGAACCATGCCGGAAAGAATTATGGGGTTGTCAGCTGTTATTATTGCTGCTGCCCAGGTATCAAACTGGCAAGCAAAATTTGCGGTGGTGGAAGAACTGTTGATGACGGCTCCTCCTCCCGAAATACCTGTTCCGTTCATTTGTACGTATTCATTGGTAGTGTATGTTGTTCCATACAGATCAAGTACTCCACCACTGTTAATAACAGTAGAATTATTAGTAGAGGATGCAGTTGCAGCACCTAAGGCATTATTTGAACCTACCCTTAACACTGCTCCCGAATTAATAGTGGTCCACCCGGTGTAAGTATTATTTCCAGAAAATGTTACCCCAGCGCTTCCTGTTATGGTTAAACCATTGGCAGAGGCTATGAATGCCCCGGAAATAACTCCGGAAAGAACAATTGCATTAGTGGCGGTTATTTGCGGGGCGTTGGTGCTGCTAAGTGTTATATTGCCGGCATAGGTTGCTGTGGCAGCATTGCTATTGATCAATACGCCACCACTCGAAATTCCGGTTCCCGCTAATGATAAGGCTTCTGCATTGGAATAATTTATTCCGTTTAAATCAAGTACTGCACCATTACTAACACTGGTTGCTCCGGCTGTTGTACCCAAAGCCGCAGTGTTATTTAGTTTTAATGTTCCGGCAGAAACGGTAGTTATTCCGGTAAATGTGTTAGTGCCGGAAAGAGTAAGTGTTCCTGTGCCATTTTTCGTTAAAGCAATTGCACCGGTACCAATAACTCCGGAAAAAGTAGTTGATGTGTTAAGGCTTCCAATTGTCAGCGCGGGAGTTCCACCTGAACTAATAATGGTACCAGCCCCCTGTAAATCACCTGCGGTCATATTTAAAGTACCAAGCTGAAGTGTAGCTGCAACATTTAAACTTCCATTCACAGTTGTATTCACAGCAGTTGTAACAGTTGCTGAAGAATTCACTGTAAGATTATTATAAGTTGCATACGCGGCAGGCAGGGTCATAGTGGACTGAACCTCTATTGTACCTGTGCCGGGTGTAAATGTTAAGCTGGCAGCGGCAAATGTGCCCCGGATGATCAGTGTACCTCCATTTGTCATACTGAGTGTGCTGGCTCCGGCACCTGCACTAACATTTGAAACATTTAACCTATTTGTTCCGCTGGTGATCCAGTTAAGTGTACGGCCTGTTGCTGTACCGATTGTTAACGTTCCATAAGCTACGTTATCTGTAGTGCCGCTATTGTCCACCGTACATGCTCCATCAATAATAAGATTTTCGCCTGCAACCGGCAGAGTACCACCTGTCCATTTGGTAGCATCACTAAAGTTTCCGGTCCCGGTAAATACTTTTATGTATTCCTGGCTGCCAACACTATAGAAAGTAGCTGGTGAATTTTGATTATTGTATTCCGTAAGAACCCAACCCGCAGATCTGTTTGCGCCAGCAACACGTGCCTCATCAATAGTTCCGTCAAAATCCATGTTGACATTTGCATTGCCATGTTTACCAATAAAGGTATTCGTTCCACCACTGGTGTAAACAGGTGATGCCGCACTGGAGCCTGTGGCGACCTGCACTCCATCAACATATACCTTTTGAGAATTGCCGCCGTCATCAAATGTGTAAGAAACATAATGCCAACCGGTGCCCGCATAGTTGATTCCAGATGCTGTAGTGGTCCATACGCTTGCACCATTGTAAGCAATGCCAGATGTTTTATTTGCACCCGCTTCGTCGTATCGCAATACGCCGTTGTCGCCCATACTGATGATCTCTGCGCCGTTGGGGTCGGTGGTGGTAAGCGTTGCCCATGCACTTAATGTAAAACTGGTGGGCGAGCCCATGAGTCCTGTGATTTGAATAAAGTCACTGCCATCCGACCTTACAAACCCCCGGCCATTTGAAATTTTTCCCGTAAGGTTGGTCGTACCTGTATTGGTTCCATTAAAGGCATTGGAAGTGGCGTCAGTAAATGCGTTATTCAGATGATATACACCTTTGAAAGTTGCATCCCAGGTTCCTGTAATATTCTGCTGTGCCGATGCCGCAGCATTGCCGTAATACATGTAAATAACTGTATTTACAGAGGAGGAAAGACTGGAAACCTCAACCCAGGCAACCAATGCACCAGTGCCACTGGTATAACTTTCTACCTCATGGTCAAGCTTGGTGGTTCCATTGGATGAAGTAAAAAGAATATCATCGAAATCGGCCTGTGCCCCCGTCTGCAGGTTTGCATCAGTTATGCTAATGAGTACGGGGAAGTTAGTGTGGGGGCCGGCCCCAACCTTGGTATAGTCAATGGTAATTGCCTTGCGGTACAGCCAACTTGAATTGTACCAGCTTTGTCCATACGCTGTATCTGGCAGTAGCGATAGCAGCAACAGAACCCCGATCAGCACGGCCTGCAGTTTTAAAAAGGTAAAATTTTTCATATTGGATTAGTATTTAAGCAGGGCCTCTTTCAAACCCTATCTTTCCTGCGATGCTGAAACCATGCTTTAAAATATGCTGTTTTGGGACTAACTCATTTATAGCCAATTGTTCCGCAAAATAGCAGGTAAAAATGGGATTACCTGTAGTCGAAAGAGTACGCACTATATAGCTGATTTCCTACGAAATTTTGCGGGTAAACAATTAAGGTATCGGGGCGGTGGTACTATTGCATGGTGATTAAATTTGAGTTTTTACAAACAGAATGGTATAATCACCGTACTCTACGGTCTAAATGACCGGAATCATGTTGGGCCTACGGAGTCAGGTCGGTCCACTTTTGTTTTTATGATTCCGGCCTACTTACGGAGGAACAGGGAGACTTAGATAAATTGCTTCGATCGCTATTGCATGGAGCAACGATTTGTTGAATTGGAATGGCCGGGCAAGAAAAATAAGCGCTGATTTAAGTGAATTTTTAGAAAAATCCACGACTGATTTTATCAAATAAAAAAACAATGTTTACCCTGCCAGGTAGGCAAGCCCGTTATTTACAGGCTCACACATATCAATTATTTTATTGTTTTTAAAAAGATTTTCCAGTATGTCCCTTGCCTTTTTATATTCGTCATGCATAGGGCATGGATGAGTTGAAGAGCATTTGCTTAGGCCGAGGCCACATTGTTTAAAAAACAAGTCGCCATCGATCGCTGCCACGATATAAATGATGGGTTGATTTAATTGTTGCTTCGTGATGAAAAATCCGCCGGCCGGTCCTTTCATGCTATTGATCACCTGTTGCTTTACCAGCGTTTGTAATAGTTTGCCCACGGTGTGTTCACTTGCATTGATATATTCAGCAATTTCCTTTATGCCGGCATTGCCGCCCGATTGATATTTTGAAGCCAGGTAAATAACCGCTTTTATTGCAGACTTACAAGTTAAGCTCAGCATAGTTTATTCGTTTAAAAAGTTTTGTCCTTCTTCTGATATCATTTCATGTTTCCAAGCCGGTTCAAAGGTTAAATTAACAGTCAGTTCATCACTGCTAAAAACAGTTTCCAGCGCATTAGAAACGCTATCCACAAGGGATTGTCCCATCGGGCAGAACTGTGTTGTTAAAGTCATCGACACATATATCGTTTTAGCTGCTTCATCAAAATCTATTTGGTAGATCAATCCAAGGTCCACTACATTCAATCCTATTTCAGGATCCATTACATTTTGCAATGCAGCCAAGGCGATCGTGCATTTGATATTGTTATTCGTAGTTACATTCATTTTGTTGTGGGTTGATGTGTTACAATCTTAAATACATTCAGGTTGTACAAAAAAGCTGCTATCAACAAAAGCAAAGAAGCTGACTTTAAAATAAAAACATTGGCAAGCAGGATGCCTGTTGCAAAGAATATAAATCCGGCAAGGTAAGTGATTGCCATTCCCATAAATAATTGTTCACTGAAAAGCTCTTTCGGATTGGGTGTTTTACCCAGCCCGGCCTTTGCATGATACACTTTATTCCAGGCAATAAAGGGAAGTGTCTTAAATGTCATGCCCAATATTATAGCGGTTATCCAACCGAAAAAAATGGTGAAACCGTAAGCGAGTACCAACCTTGAATTACTAGCCGTTGCAAGTGACCAGCCTATGATCATAAGGAGGAGTATCAATGGTACTATGGTCATTAAAACAGACAGCATGGAAATTTTCATTTGTTCATCTACCTGCTTTCTTATCCGCTGTTTATAGGAGTGGTAACAAAAACATCCGAATAAAAACAGCGCTGTTATCACCATTGCCAGGGGCAGGACATAAAAGGCTTTTTTTGAGAAAAATAAAAACATTACAATGAATGATATGAGGCCACCATTCGTTAATAAATAGATCCACCAAAGTAATTTAGGATTGCTATATTTTGAAATAAGAAACAAGGGTATTAACCTTGAACCGACACCTATCACCAGCAATAAGAACCATCCTATAATACCGATGTGCGCATGCAACGGAAGGTAACTTACGGATGCTTTGGATAATAGCGGGTATGAGAAATTGTAAACCAATAAAAGACCCAAAAGTGTTGTTATCAGCAACCATAATGCAGCGGTAAAAATAAATATGGCCTGTACATTTTCATGTTTACTTTTTACGAGACTAACGCCCACATTGATCAGGTAGGCAAGTATGGCACCATTGATAAGAATGCCGCCCCAGCGTGCAGGCAAGCCGATATGGAAAATGTAAAATGCATACACCAGTAACGGAATACCAACAGCTGCCAGGATAAAAGATATGAAAGCAAGTGTGTTGCTGTATAATTTGCCTTCTATTAATACCGGTACCAACTGGTGGCTGGCGCCTAGTATGATCATAACGCCCCAACCCAATGCCATTGCATGTGTAATTGCCAGCGTATGCGGGTGAAAATAATGTTGTGTAAAATCTGCAGCCGAAAGAAACAATAAAATAGTTGCTGCCAAAAATGATAATGCGCCATAAATGTAAAATGGCAACACTACTTTATGAGAGGTATTTTTAATGAGATCAGTTTTTGAAACCGTGCCAATCATATTATTCTTTATAAATTAATAAGTTTACTTCCCCATCGCTGATCTCTTTAATGCGGTAGCTGAAATTTCTTGTTGCCAGTTCGGGAAGCAAAAATACAGGTATACGTTTATGATATACAAACAAGGCTGTCGTGGCAGGCAAAGCATCAAGCGCCTCCAGGATATTCATCATTGGCAACGGCATTGCGAGCAGTCGAACGTCGATTGTTTGCAGGTTATCTTCAAACCGTTTCAAAATGCCATCCCATCCCTCGGCCGTTTCATTTGTTTTTTTTGATTCAACAACTGCATCGGGTGTTTTATAAAAATAGGTATCTACCTGGTTGTCATCAATCGTGTCAGCAAATGATTCAAAGCCTTGCTTTCCGAGTAAATGAATTAACGGCTCCGGATAAAAACTGTTGATAATTTTTAAAACCTGCCCACCATGCAGCAATTTTACTTTTTGAATAATTTCATTCAGCGGGTCTTTGCCAAACGAAATGATCGGGCGTACATCCAGTTCCGTTATCGCATCCTTGTGGAGGTCAATTAAAAATGCCGGCAACTGTTTTTTTTCCTTCTCTTCCGGAAGGACACGGTTATCAATTTCAAAGCCAAGCGGCTTCAGTTTAGTAAAAAAATCAATGGCCTTGCATCCACCGATCTTTGAGGCCATCGCAATACTTGTTCTGCCAGCCATTAATTTGCGAAGTATTGGATTTCTAAGTTTTTCAAACTTAGTGCTGATGCTTATGATAGCTTCCAGCGCAGCAGGGTTTTCTTTTAAAATGCCCGCAATTTTGGTGTTGGCGTTAATGGTCATTTTACGAAGTAATTTTTATATACCGGGTTCGTCAATGGTCGATCCTATCCTTAAAGCCAATTGCATTGCCGCATTAAACAGTCCTTTGCTATTTATTTTTTTGTTCAAGTTTCAATGCTTTCGGGAACAGGATATTATTTTCAAGGTGTACATGCGTGTGCAGGTCATCTTCAAATTCTTCCAGTATCCTGTATAGCAAACTGTAGCTTGCGCATGCATCTTCCGGGATTGAAAAATTATTTGTGATAGTTCTGATCTCTGCCAGGTTTTTCCCTACCAACTCGTGTTCAGCTTCCATGATATCAATTGGATTTTGTACTGTCCCAAAGCGTGCTTCCTGTAAAGGCTGTGCATTATTGGTGGCCGTTACCAGTTCTTTAATATAAGGAAACAGGATTTTTTCTTCCTTCACCAAATGGGCTGTTAACTCAGCATTCACCTCTTCCACCAATTGTAGTATCCGAAGCAGTTCAGGATGATGATTGCCATGCACACCTGCAACTTTTGCAGCATACTGCCTCAGGTCGGGCAAGGTCTTTTTTACATAACTATGATGCGTATTTACAATATAGTCGGCGAGAAAATCAAGGGTCCAGTCGCCATACGGCAGCGGGCGGGTAGTAAAGTTTTTATCTGTCTGTTGTAATTCCTGTTCAATTTTTGTTACGTCCAATCCTTTTTCCGCACAGGCTTCTTTTACTGTTTTCTTTCCACCACAACAAAAGTCGATTCCATACTTTTTAAATATCGCCGCCTTCCGCAAATCTTTGGCAGCAATTTCTCCCAATGTTTCATCCCCTTCGCCGGATATGCGTTTGGTGATATTTACTATCCACCATTCAGGGCCTTCTGCAAGGTATTCCCAGGTAAATATGTTGCCTCTTTCACCCAGCAACTGGTAATAAAGCGGCTTAGGGTCATGGTCATTATGGATGGTCAGCGTTTGACCTTCTTTCAGTTCATCAAAACGAATAAAAATTGTTGGATGTTTCTGACGGGGTTCCAGTAAGGTTACATTCAGAATGTTTTTTTCGGCTACTGTTTGCATATAAATATATTTTACTTTTTAGTTGATACCACAAAGCTAAATAATAAAAGTATATAAATACTTTTATTAGAGCCCTATTTTGACTTCCTGACTAAAATCATCTTTTTTAAATTTTGCGTAAGGATGATAATGAATGCCTAAAGCAGTAATAGTTAAATGGCTAAGCATTTAGTGAGTGGCTGTTTGTAAAAACAATCCATGCGTTAACTTTTAGATACCTAATGTTCCTTTATATTTGGAAACCGAAAAAGATTCTAAAGCTATTCGGATAAGCAATTGTCTTTTAAATGTTTTTCACTCATTGTTGCACGTAAGGAGTAAGAACACCGGTTACGAAAGAATACACTGAATTCAATCATATTAAAAAGGGTTTATTTTTATTTTAAAAAATCAAATCAAAAATGAAAAAGGAAAAGCCAGCATCCATTGACCGCAGAAAGTTTGTGTCAACCAGCGCCAAGGCATTAACGGCATTTTTAATTTTACCCCGCTATGTATTGGGCGGTAAAAAGCCAGATGGAACTTCGTATATGCCGCCCAGTGATATGATCACTTTGGGTTTTATAGGCACAGGTAAACAGGGGCGTGGGCTTACCGGTTCATTTCTTAAAACAGGGGAGACCCGTATTGTGGCATTAAGTGAGGTATATAAGGATAAGGCCCAATTAACCCTTGATTCAATCAAAGATCTGTATGCAAAAAATAGACAGTTAGGCAGTTATTCAGATATGCCTGTTTACAATGATTTCAGGGAGCTACTTGCCCGTAAGGACGTGGATGCAGTTGCAATTGCCACGCCGGATCATTGGCACGCTGCGATGGCTGTGAGAGCTGCAGAAGCAGGCAAAGATATTTTTTGTGAAAAGCCACTTTCACTTACTGTAAAAGAAGGCCGTGCAATGGTCAATGCTGCAAGAAAATACGACCGGGTATTTCAAACAGGAAGTATGCAGCGCTCCTGGCCGGAGTTTCGCCAGGCAGTTGAATTGATCCGCAATAATTATATTGGTGGTATCAAAAGCATCAAAGTAAATATTGGAAGGCCGCCTGTAGCTTATAATCTGCCTGCAGAACCTGTTCCCGCAGGATTGGACTGGGATGGTTGGCTTGGGCCCAATGACCCGGTTGTTTTTAATTCTGAACTGGCACCGCCTACTTCAAAAGATGTATATCCAAACTGGCGAAACTACCGTGAATTTGGTGGCGGAATGGTAACTGACTGGGGAGCTCATATGTTTGACATTGTGCAATGGGCCTTGAACATGGATCATTCAGGGCCTGTAGAAGTTACTGCTCCCGATGGAAAAGATCATCCATTTCTTACGTACCGTTACGGCAATGGAATTATAATGACGCATGAAAAATGGGAATGGGATAATGCAATTCATTTTATTGGAACAGCCGGTGAAATAAAATTGAAACGTGGAAAGATTGAAACAACGCCTGTTAGCCTTGCAGAAAAAATAATTGGTGA
Source organism: Ferruginibacter sp. (assembly GCA_039922375.1). GTDB lineage: Bacteria > Bacteroidota > Bacteroidia > Chitinophagales > Chitinophagaceae > Ferruginibacter. The sequence goes on along the minus strand of JBDSAA010000209.1, from coordinate 2,340 downwards.
TACAGAGCAGCGTGTTTACCGAAGCGACAACCATTGCAAAGATTTTTTAAATGCCATGCGAAAAAGAACTTTGCCCATCTGCGATGTGGAAATTGGCCATCGAACCGCTACGGTATGCAATATCGGAAACATCGCTTACCAGCTTCAGCGGCCTTTAAAGTGGGACCCTGTAAAAGAGCAGTTCAAAAATGATGCACAGGCCAATGCTTTGCTGGGCCGGCCAATGAAAAATAAATGGGGGATCAAAATATAATGTAAGTTTCAATAATCAGGTAATAAGTGCACCATGGGTCATAAACTTTTACAACTTTAAGAAAAGGAGTAAAAATTATTTAGAAAGCGATCATGCAAAAAAACTTTAGTAGCTGTAACCCGATTCAAAGTAAACAGTGGCCATAATTTTCAGTGCTTCCTTTTTGGAAGTTTTTTTTACTGGGGAGATAAATGCAAAGACTTGAGTGCAGTGAAAATTATTCTAGTTTTGTTTATGTTACAGTAATGGAAAACGAAATATTAAGAAACTATTAAAGAGATAGCTCAGATGAAAAAAAATAACCTCCTTCAGTTCATTATTAACTTGGCCGTTATCATATCCGGTACAATTGCTACCGCACAGGATAATCGTTTGACAAGCCAGGAAAAAAAAGAAGGCTGGCAGCTATTGTTTGATGGAAAAACTACTACCGGTTGGAAGGGTGCCTTTACACCCAGGTTCCCGAAAAAAGGCTGGAAGGTAACTGCTGGGCTTTTAATGGTAGAGCCATCGGGCGGCGCTGAATCTACCAACGGTGGTGATATCATAACATTGAAGGATTATGATAATTTTGAATTATCTGTTGATTTTAAATTAACGGATAGCGCTAACAGTGGTATCAAATATTTCGTGGATGCTAAACAGCCGGTACCTGCCAATCCCCGTTCAGCAATTGGGCTGGAGTTCCAGGTGTTGGACGATGACAAGCATCCCGATGCTAAACTGGGTAAAAATGGTAATCGTACAGTATCGTCTTTATACGATTTAATTCCTGCCGTTAATAGCAAACCTTCGAAAGCAATAGGCGAATGGAATACCGCTCGTGTGGTTTCCAACGGCAGCCATGTAGAGCATTGGCTTAACGGTATTTTAGTATTAACATACGAACGGGGCAGCGAAACATTTAAATCATTGGTGGCTGGCAGTAAGTATAAAGATATTGCCGGGTTTGGCTTACATAAAAAAGGCAGGATATTGCTTCAGGACCATGGTAATAAAGTGTATTTCAAAAACATTAAAATAAAACCAACCCAGTTAATAAAAGATACCCGTGCAGGAAAATTATTGAAGCAAGTGCCTGGGGTTGTGTCTTATACTTTTCGCAAAAGTTTGCAAAAAAATATGCCTGCTACCCTGGATAGTATCAAAGCGTTGGGCATAACAAATATGGAGTTTTCAAATCTTTTCGGTAAAAAAGTGACAGAAATAAAACAACTGCTGGATGAAAGGGGCATGCGCTGTACTTCTTACGGAACGGGTTATCCGGAACTGGTAACTAAAACAACAGAGGTAGCCGAAAATGCAAAAGCATTGGGTGCTTCATTTGTAAGGATTGCATGGATACCACATGATAAAGGTGCATTTACAATTGAGACAGCAAAAAAAGCTGTAGAAGATTTCAATACGGCCGGTAAATTTTTGAAAGAAAAATATGGTTTGACCTTTTGCTATCACAACCACGGATACGAGTTTCAGCCTTATGAAAACGGAACCTATTTTGATTATATAGTTGCCAATACCAATCCCGATTACGTAAGTTTCGAACTGGATATATTATGGGCATTTCATCCGGGCAAAGACCCTGTAGAACTGTTAAATAAATATGGGAAACGTTTTAAACTGATGCATGTAAAAGACTTGCGCAAAGGCGTAAAAGGTGACTTTTCAGGCGGCACGCCTGTTGAGAACGATGTCGCATTAGGTACCGGTCAGATCGATATTGCTGCGGTAATAAAAGCAGCTCAAAAATCAGTCATAGAGCATTATTATATTGAAGATGAAAGCAATGATGTTAATATCCAGGTGCCTGTAAGTTTGACTTTTTTAAAGAGGTTGTAGTAGATCAGTACTTCCTGCTTTTATTAGATTATAATTAGTTCAGCCGGTACCAAATAGTAGATGTCCGCCGGTAGATTGTTTCAAAGCAAGCTTCGGCGGACAATTTTTTTACAATAATCGAGGTGTAGGCTCCCCTTTTTTAGTACATTTCAAAAGTAGAATAATTTAATCAATGTATTGTTTTAACCAAGCTATTGGGCGTAGTGAAGCGAAGGCGTAGCCGAAGCGTAACGGAGCCCAATAGCTTG
>JBDSAA010000208.1:0-8179 GCA_039922375.1 Ferruginibacter sp. | reverse complement strand
ATTTAACTTATTTCTGTGCGGCTCTTTCTCAAAATCTTCTGCAGATACCGCATTGTGTTTAGCAAACCATTCATCGGGTGAAAGCTGGCTGATATGCTGCGAAAGCTTTGCATCTATTTCATCGCGGTACTTCTTTAATTCAGTTGCGGAGGGCATTGCTATTCCCGATTTATCGGGATTGGTAAGAAATATATTTTCCAATTGGGGATATAATTTTTCACCAAAACCGAGTAAGGGCAACATGCCGTCATGAACAGCTACCAGGTGGCCTGCCAGGTAAATACCTGTATTTCTGCCCGGTGCTATTTCCATTAGTAGCTGCTCACCTGAGAGCGTGTCAAATAGCTTGTTAAACCGGCTGAGCTGCTTCTGCCACTCGTCCAGTATCATTTTTACAAAAACATCTTTGTTAGATATACCTTGGTTTATTGTTTGAGTTTGCATGGCTGTAAAATTTATGTTTGAAAAATTATTTGTACGAGTTAAAACTATAATGTTCAGCTTGATTATAAATGCATCCAACTACAAATTATTAATCCTAAAAACGATTGCATGTCAATTTTCTAATGCCCTATTTGATATTACTTTTCACTACAGTACCAATTGCCCATACAACCGAACCAGTGTTTCCGCAGGATCAATGCAAAAGCCCGGATGAACCTTCGATGTTTGCACGACTGTACTGCGGGTTGCGGTAAGCCAGCGAAACCGTGATGCGATATCAAGTTTACCGATAGGCCCTGCATCGCTGCTACCCATACCTATCCGTTCAAAGGCATGAAGATTTTTTTCAACATCAGGTATATCTACTTTGCCGCAAAAAGCCTTTAGCCGTTCAGGATCCAGCTCATACATTGCCTGCAAAAAATTTAATTTTGAACAATACAGTATCACCCCAACATTTAAAAATTCTTCCCGCTCAACCCTTGGCACAATGCGGATAACGGCATATTCAAATAAGTGATTTTCCTGCATGTTGGGCTTCGTTTAAAAAAATTTGTGAATGGGCAAAACGGGTTTCTAAAAAATCTACATAGGCCTGGCGGTGCAAAGCAACCGATTCAAATGTGCTATCAAGTGCCAGCCACTCTTCCGGAATCAAATCGATGATGGAGCGGATGCGGTCGTTCGTAAGCAAGGTGTGGAACTCTGCATCCACCATTTCCAGTTGGCTCGCCTCGGGTAACAACACATGATCTTTTATCAGTACAAAAGGACGCATCGCCTGTTCTTCCCAATTGCTCCAGTTGTGGTGAAAATACAGGCTGGCGCCATGGTCTATCAACCATAGTTCCTTATGCCACGATAACATGTTAGTGTTGCGTACTGTACGGTCCATATTAGTAATCAGGCAATCAAGCCACACGATCTTTGATGCCAGTAACGGGTCGATTGTGTTAACAGCCGGATCGTAAGTGATAGAACCGGATAGATAATGCAGCGCAAGATTGAGGCCCACACTTGCTTTTAGCAAATCCTGTATCTCCTCGTCCGGCTCTGTACGGCCAAAGGCTGTATCCACATTAGCGAAAACGATCTCGGGTACACGCAAGCCTAATGCACGGGCAATTTCACCACCAATCAATTCGGCGATCAGCGCTTTAACCCCCTGGCCTGCCCCACGGAATTTCAAAACATATAGAAACCCATCATCTGCTTCTACAATAGCGGGCAACGAGCCCCCTTCCCGAAGCGGCGTCACATAACGGGAAACGTTAACTGTTCTTATTTCTGATTGTTTGTCATTCATCAAACTTTATAATTTTATTGTTGTTACCAAGTCGCTTGCCCCCACATGGCTCCCCACTAAGGATCGAAATTTAGGTGAAATTTTCAAAACACAAAGTTGATCTTTTAATCTATTTCTGTGTACTATCTTTTTTTTCAATTGCCTGCCTCATTAATAATGGCTTTAGCCAATAAAATTTATTATAAATATCACCTGAACCTGCGTCAGGCAAGCCTTAAATAAAATGATTGCTTAAGATACTTCGATTTCCTAACTTAGTACCTCACCCTTAAGTTTCAACAGTTATGAATCAAGAAGAAAAGCTGGCCATTATCCGTGAAGACGGCTGGTTGAATCCCTATGCTCATGATGTTTATGCCAGGTTTGAACGGTATAAAAAAGCATTGAAAGAAATTGAAAATGTAGCGGGTAGTTTACTCAACTTCGCCAACGGGCATCATTATTATGGTATTAATTTCGATACTGAAAAAAATGGCTGGTTCTACAGGGAATGGGCACCCAATGCTTACCAGCTTTACTTAACGGGAGATTTCAATGGCTGGGACCGGACATCTCATCCGCTTGAAAGAAATCAGGCTGACGATTGGGAAATATTTCTCCCATATGATGATTTTAAAAAATCATTTACACATGGCAGTAAGGTTAAAGTAAGCATTCATGCAGCCAATGGCATTGTAGACAGGATACCGGCGTGGATCAGGAGGGTTATACAGGACCCTGCGACTCACGATTTCGCAGGCCAGTTATGGTTTCCTGAAACACCTTTTGAATGGACGGATAACCACTTTAATTTGTCACAAAATATCCAGCAACCAATTATATATGAGTGCCATGTAGGTATGTCGCTGGAGGAAGAAAAAGTAGGATCGTACAGGGAATTCGCTGACCAGGTATTGCCACGGATAAAGGATGGCGGTTATAATGCGATCCAGTTGATGGCGATCATGGAACATCCTTACTATGGATCATTTGGATACCATGTTTCTAATTTCTTTTGCCCCTCCTCACGGTTTGGCACACCCGAAGACCTTAAATACCTGGTAAATACTGCACATGGGATGAACATAACCGTTATCATGGACATTGTGCACTCTCATGCTGTTAAAAACCTTGCCGAAGGTTTGAATGAATTTGATGGAACAGACAGCCAGTATTTCCATGCTGGCCCCAGGGGTTATCATGAAGGTTGGGATTCTAAAATATTTGATTATGGTAAATGGGAAGTAAAAAAATTCCTGCTTTCCAATACACGTTACTGGATGGAGGAGTTTCATTTTGACGGTTACCGTTTTGATGGTGTTACTTCGATGCTTTACTTCCACCACGGATCGACATCGTTTGACCATTATGACAAATATTTTAAAGAGGGTGTGGATTGGGACGCTGTCACTTACATGCAATTGGCCAATGAGGTAATCCATCAATTTAAACAAGACAGTATTTCTATTGCAGAGGATGTAAGCGGAATGCCGGGGCTTTGCAGAAGGCCGGATGAGGGCGGGTTTGGATTCGATTACAGGCTTGCAATGGGCATACCAGATTACTGGATAAAAATTTTAAAAGAGAAACAAGACGAAGACTGGAATATTTATGAAATGTGGGAGGTATTAAACAACCGGCGCTACAAAGAAAAAACAATCGGTTACGCTGAATCGCATGACCAGGCACTGGTAGGTGATAAAACCATTGCCTTTTGGCTGATGGATAAAGAAATGTATTTCAGCATGCATGTGGATAATCAAAACCTGGTTGTGGACAGAGGTATTGCATTGCACAAAATGCTTCGATTATTCACCATCGCCCTGGGAGGTGAAGGATATTTAAATTTTATAGGCAATGAATTTGGCCATCCGGAGTGGGTTGATTTCCCACGGCTGGGAAACGACTGGAGCCACAAGTATGCAAGAAGGCAATGGTCGCTGACAGATAACAAAAATCTTAAATACCAATACCTGCATAACTGGGATAAGGCAATGATCCAAATCATCAAGGACAATAAGATTCTTGGGGCGGCCAATGCAAGGCAACTCCACATGGATACAGATAACAAAGTGATCATCTTCGAGAAAAATAACCTGATCTTTATTTTCAATTTCAGTCCTGCGAATTCAATTTTTGGCTATCAATTTAAGGTGTTAGACAAAGGCAATTATCACCTCATACTTAATTCTGACAAAAAGGAATTTGGAGGGTTTGACAGGGTGGATGATTCCATTGATTATCCAACAGACGAAGATCAGCGTTTAAGCGTTTATTTGACAAACAGGACTGCCTTGGTGATGAAGAAAAGGTAATATTATTTTTGGCAAAACTGTTTGCATGCTGCACTCCACGATTAATAAGCTTCGGCTAAAGTGAAATGAACATCCGCGGCCGGTACACCTTGGGTCGCCAGTAATGGACTCAATCCTATCAAATGTATGATATTACTTTTACTTTTTAGTAAGATATAGCTGCGATAACATCAATGAATTAATTTAAACTGGGGTAAAGCCGCCCAATGGTATGCAGCACACGAGTGCGACGCAAGAATGATCCCATGAAATAGTTAAGCCCGGACAACAAAAAATACTAGTTGTATTAGGAGGGCGACGCAACGATGCTTAATCAGGGTTCAAATGCTGGTTCAAAAAAATAGTATAGTCTGCCCTATTCAAATTGTTGTTTTAAAAATCATTGTTTTTTTTGTATTTTTAATTCAGCATCATTTACCACCGGAACCCTGGCCCGGCCTTTAACTTTTACCCTGGATGCTTTTTATTTCCGCATCTTATCTACCCTTGTTTTGCCTGTCGTAAGTTTTTTTTAAATAATTAAAAACAACTTATTGTATGTATACATTAAAAGTAAATAAAAAAGATTACAGCGTGGAAGCCAGTCCTGACATGCCTTTGCTTTGGGTACTCCGCGATCTCATAGGATTAACGGGTACCAAATTTGGTTGCGGAATGGCGCAGTGCGGGGCATGTACCGTGCACCTCAATGGCGAAGCGGCACGCTCCTGCGTAACGCTGGTGTCACGAGCCGTTGGTAAAGAAATCACTACTATTGAAGGCCTGTCTGCCAACTCAACACATCCGCTGCAGGTGGCGTGGTTGCAGGAAGATACTCCGCAATGTGGCTACTGTCAATCGGGGCAAATTATGTCAGCGGCGGTGCTGCTGCGTGAAAAACCCAATCCTACTGATGACGATATTGATAAAGCGATGAGTGGAAATATTTGCCGCTGCGGCACCTACCCACGTATCCGCAAGGCAATTCACCTGGCAGCACAGCTTCAAAAAAAAGGAGGTAACAAATGAGCAATATAACAACAACCAACCGGCGGCAGTTTTTGAAATCAGGTGCCCTGCTAAGCGGAGGCCTCATCATCTCTTTTATGGTGCCCGCCGGCCCGAAAAAAATATTGGACCCGGGGCTTCGTGATCCGGAGGCAACTTTTTCACCCAACGCCTTTTTGCGAATTGGTAAGGATGGCACCATCAATGTCATTCTTGCACACGTTGAAATGGGCCAGGGTATCTGGACTACATTAACCATGCTAATTGCAGAGGAACTGGATGCAGACTGGAAGAAAATAAAAGTGGAACATGCTCCGCCGGGCCAGCCTTATGTGCATACTGCCTTCGGCATACAAATTACAGGCGGCTCCAGCACCACCTACTCAGAATTTGACCGTTACCGCCAGGCAGCTATTGGTACAGGCAGGTGCTAAAAAATTTGGTGTAAATGCAACGGACTGTACCACCAAAAACGGGATGGTAATTTCCGGCAATAAAAAAGCAGGTTATGGCGAACTGGCAGCTTTAGCTTCCACCTTACCTGTACCAGCAAAAGTGGAATTACGGCCAGCTACGGAATGGAAATATATTGGTAAAGGAACCAAACGTTTGGATGCGCCAGCCAAAGTAAATGGCACTGCAAAATTTGGCATGGATGTACAGTTTGCAGGGTTGCTTACTGCCGTGGTTGCACACTCACCGGTGTACGGCGGCAAAGTAAAAAATTATGATGCAACTGCTGCCAAAGCTATTGTTGGTGTAAAAGATGTGGTTGAAATACCAGGCGGCGTTGCAGTTCTTGCGGATCATTTCTGGGCGGCGAAAAAAGGGCGGGATGCTTTAAAAATTGTTTGGGACAATGGTGGAAACGAAGACTTTAACAGCGCTTCACAGTTAGAAGATTACAAGGCGCTTGCTGCCAAAAAAGGGTTGCCGGCATTAGAGAAAGGCAATGTAGAAACAGCCATGGGCCAGGCTCCCAAAGTAATAGAAGCAGAATATAGTTTCCCCTACCTGGCACATGCAGCCATGGAACCTATGAACTGCACGGTGAAACTTTCAAAAGACAAATGCGAGATATGGACCGGCACACAGCTTCCTGGAATTGACCAGGGAACGGTAGCGAAATTACTGGACTTTAAACCGGAGCAGGTAAGTATTGAAACGGTATTTCTCGGGGGTGGCTTTGGCAGAAGGGCAACACCTACTTCAGATTTTATTGTTGAAGCGGTACATATAGCAAAGGCCAGCGGAAAATTTATAAAAATGGTATGGACAAGAGAAGACGATATGAGTGCCGGTTACTACCGTGCGGCCTTTGTCCACCGTATGAAGATTGGAGTGGACGGCAACGGCTACCCGCTTGCGTGGCAGCATACCATTGTAGGCCAATCCATTTTTGAAGGCACTTTTTTTGAGGTCATGGTGCAAAAGGGAATAGATAATTCTTCTGTAGAAGGTGTTTCCGACTCACCTTATATGGCGGATGTTAAAGATGCTTATATTGGGTTGCACAGCCCTAAATTGCCGGTTACAGTTTTATGGTATCGTTCAGTGGGCCATACCCATACGGGCTATGTGATGGAAACGATTATTGACGATCTCGCTACACAGGCAGGCAAAGACCCATTGGAATACCGGCGGGCATTATTAAAAAATCATTCCCGTCATTTATCAGCGCTCAACCTTGCGGCCGAAAAAGCCGGTTGGGGAAAACCATTGCCAGCAGGGCATTTCCAGGGCATTGCAGTGCACGAATCCTTTTTAAGTTATGTAGCCCAGGTGGCAGAAGTTTCTATCAGTGATACCGGCCATGTAAAAGTGCACAAGGTAACCTGCGCCATTGATTGCGGCCTTGCGGTAAACCCGGATGGCGTAAAAGCGCAAATGGAAAGCGGTATCATCTTTGGGCTTACGATGGCACTTTATGGTGAAATAAGTTTTGATAAGGGATCAATACAACAAACCAATTTTCACAATTACCACATTGCAAGGATGAATGAGTCGCCGGTAATTGATGTGCATATTGTGGCAAGTAAAGAAAAAATGGGAGGTGCCGGTGAATGCGGTGTACCGCCTGCTGCGCCTGCCATAGCCAACGCGATATATGCTGCCACCGGAAAAAGAATGCGCAAACCACCCTTTGGTAACATCAATTTAAAAAACGCCTGACCATGCAAAAATTGTTGAGATCAAAAACATTCATCTACCTGGCCCTGATTGTGCTGGTGTCTTCCTCCTATACTTTGATTAATAATGGCCCGTCAAAGAAATCTGCTGATGAAAGATCTATTCCGGCAGAATATGCGAAGGATAGTATTGCTTCGCAGCAAGCTTTCCTGGCTGTATATAGTGTCCTGATGAGTCCCAGGTGTATGAACTGCCATCCCAAAGGCGATGTACCTTTGCAGGGTGATGACAGCCACCTGCATACACAAGGTGTAACCAGGGGCAAAGATGGAAAGGGTATGTATGCAATGAAGTGCTCCAATTGCCACCAACCCCAAAATACACCGGGATTAAATATGCCACCCGGCAATCCCACCTGGCACCTGCCCCCTGCCGATATGAAAATGGTTTTTGAAGGCAAATCGCCCCGTGAACTAGCGGCATTGTTAAAGGATCCCAACAAGAATGGTCATAAAACAATGGCTCAAATGATTGACCATGTAACCAACGACAAACTCGTACTGTGGGGGTGGAACCCCGGCGATGGCCGCACTTTGCCACCCTTACCTCACGCTGAATTTGCCAGGGTGTTTAAAGAGTGGGTAGATAAGGGAGCTTATTTGCCAGTGAAGTGAAATGGGTTTAGTGTGGCGGGCTAAGAAACAAGCGTTGGACGAAGTATCTGAAATGTTTTATAGGACTGAGGTTTAAAGAAAATTAACCAGGCATTTGTTGAGTGCAAAACTACAATTGAATTGTCGGAGGGGAACTTTGAAAAGGCGCAACGTTACCGGAAAATATGGAGCGATTTTTTCAGGCCCAGGGGCTTCTTGTATAGCAAGTCTCTAATGCCTCTGTAGGCTCCCCCAAAAATAGTACGTTTTAAAAGTAGACAAATTTCTAACTTTAAAAAACGGAAATATGAAAAAGAGCACATTCAGTCCTGCCCAGATTGCAGGCATCCTCAAAGAGTTTGACA
>JBDSAA010000207.1:0-41318 GCA_039922375.1 Ferruginibacter sp. | reverse complement strand
CACCTTTGCCCCTTCTGGAATTTCTGCTAATTTTTTTGCAACAGCGGCCAATGCGGCGCCAGTTGAAATGCCTGCTAAAATACCTTCTTCTTTTGCCAGCCTTTGGGCATAAGAAAAAGATTCATCTTTCCCTACCTGTATTACGCCATCCAGTATATCCCTGTTTAAAATTGAAGGTGCAAAGCCAGCGCCTATGCCTTGCAAAGGATGAGGGCCCGGTGTACCGCCGCTTAATATCGGTGACAGTTCGGGTTCTACCGCAAACACTTTAAGATTAGGGAAATGTTGTTTTAATACTTCTGCCACTCCTGTAATATGGCCACCAGTGCCAACGCCAGTAATTAAATAATCAATTCCTTCCGGAAAATCTTTTAATATTTCCAATGCAGAAGTTTGCCTGTGTATCTCAGTATTTGATGGGTTATCAAATTGCTGTGGCATCCATCCGTTGGGGGTTTCCTTCACAAGCTCACCTGCTTTTTCTATCGCACCTTTCATACCTTTTTCACGGGGTGTTAATATAAACTCAGCCCCGTACAAGGCCATTAAACGCCTGCGTTCAATACTCATGCTTTCGGGCATTACTAAAATTATTTTATATCCTTTTACTGCTGCTACCAGAGCCAGGCCAATGCCGGTGTTGCCTGAGGTAGGTTCGATAATAACGCTGTCTTTATTTAATATTCCTTTTTGTTCCGCATCTTCAATCATTGATAAGGCAATACGGTCCTTGATGCTTGCACCAGGGTTTGCTTTTTCAAGCTTTATCCATACTTCATGTTTGCTGCCAAACAATTTATTGATCCTTACGTGTGGAGTATTTCCGATCGTTTCTAAAATGTTATTTGCTTTCATTTTATTTTTTTGTCTGTTTAATTGTTTAGCACTGATTGTATCTACTGCTTAATAAAAGTTCCTTATTGATATGATGTACAAGAGTGCACCGATGCTGCTTCTAATACAAATGCCAGGACAAAAAACTTTTTTATATCACAAAATTCAACACATCCGGCAAAGGATTTTTATCACGGATGCTTATTTCACTTTTATGATACACAATTGAATTGGGCAACACACTATTGGTGAGCCATACATTTCCTCCAATCACACTGTCATGCCCAATAACCGTATCGCCGCCGAGTATGGTGGCACCTGAGTAAATGATCACATTATCTTCGATGGTCGGATGCCTTTTCATCTTTGCTGTTACTTTGCTTAGGCTCATTGCGCCAAGGGTAACGCCCTGGTATATTTTTACCCGGTTGCCAATGATGGTTGTTTCGCCAATTACGATCCCTGTGCCGTGATCAATAAAAAAAGACTCCCCTATTTCGGCGCCCGGATGGATATCTATCCCTGTTTTTCCATGTGCATATTCAGCAAAAACACGAGGTAATATTTTTATACCCTGCTTCCACAACTGGTGAGAAAAACGGTAAACAGCGGTTGCATAAAATCCGGGATAGGCCACCAGCACCTCTTCGAGTGATTCGGCAGCAGGATCATACTTTAACACCTCCAAGGCATCCTTCTGCAATGCGTCATAAATGCCACCGAGTTCATCAAAAAATTTATCCGCTACTTCCTGTGTCCTTTCTTCATCAGCCAACACATCATAGATCAACGTTGATAAATGGCTCTTATAAGATTCCAACTCTTTCGACATCTCAAACTCAGAACAGTTTTTTTGCTTTTCCGGAATAAACAAAAACTCAAAAAACCCTTCCATAAATTTCTTCGCCATCTCCTTATCCGGAAAAGAATTAGTTGACTGCTTATGATGCTGGTGCAATTTTTTTATGAAATCAGGAGTGCTCACTTTATGGTTGATTGTTGATGGTTGATGGTTAATTCTTGATACTTGATGCTTGCTAGTTGATAGTTCATAGTCGGTTGCAAATCTTCAACCTTCGACCTTCAACTTTCAACCATCAACATTTTATTGTATCATACAAGCCCCCACGGTTACATTGCTTGTTTCGTCTATTAAAATGGCTCCGCCATTTACTCTTAATTTTTTATAAGAATCAAAAGGAATGGGCGATGCTGTTTTTATTTTTACCTTAATAATATCATTTAACTGCGCCTGTTCGGGAGCCGGTTCTTTCAGCAACGAGTTAACATCCAGTTTGTATTCGATATCTTTTACTACCGCTTTTACTACACGGCTGTTAATTTGCAATAAATATTTATTGCCCGCCTTCAATGGCTTGTTACCCATCCAGCAGATCAATACATCCAGTTCATTTTCAACCGACGGCTGGTTATCATTTTTTACGATCACATCTCCTCTGCTGATATCAATATCATCCTGCAGGTGCAAGACTACACTTTGCGGCGCAAATGCTTCATCAACCTGCTTGCCACCAATTTCGATGGCACTTACTGTACTCTGCAAACCAGCAGGCTGTACAGTAATTTTATCGCCCACTTTATAAATACCACTGATCACCTTCCCGGCATAACCACGGTAATCATGCAGTTCTTCCGTTTGCGGACGTATCACATATTGCACCGGAAATCTTGCATCGGTATAATTTATATCATTGGCTACTTCTACATTTTCTAAAATATGTAATAACGATTCTCCTTCATACCAAGGGAAATTTGGAGATCTTTCTACAATATTATCTCCGTTGATCGCACTGATAGGGATATAAGTGATATCCTTCAAACCCAGTGTGGCGGCCACTTCTGAAAAATTAATCACAATGTCATTGTAAACATCCTGTGAATTATTTACAAGATCCATCTTATTGATGGCCACTACCACATGCGGCATATTTAATAGCGATGCAATAATAGAATGTCGCCTTGTTTGTTCTGATACGCCGTTGCGGGCATCCACCAAAATAATGATGAGATCAGAATTAGAAGCTCCGGTAACCATATTGCGGGTGTACTGCGTATGCCCAGGGGCATCAGCAATAATAAATTTGCGTTTAGGCGTGGAGAAATATTTGTAGGCCACATCAATGGTGATCCCCTGCTCTCTTTCGGCACGTAAGCCGTCAGTTAATAACGCAAGGTCTATCTCACCATCTTCCTTATTCCTGCTTTGCTTTTCTATGGCTTCCAACTGGTCTATCATGATAGATTTGCTATCATAAAGTAAACGGCCGATCAAGGTACTCTTCCCATCATCAACGCTGCCGGCGGTTATAAATCTTAAAATATCCATACCCCTGTCCCCTAAAGGGGAATTTGTTTGTAACAGTATTCACGTAAGAGAATACTGCCGGTTAAAAATAAATAGTTTTCAAATTTTAAAATTCCTCCATAAACCCCTTTAGGGGATGGGGGTGGGTTAAAAATATCCTCCCTTTTTGCGATCTTCCATTGCTGCTTCGCTTACCCGGTCATCAATTCTTGTTTCGCCACGTTCACTTGTTTTGGTGGCGATTATTTCTTTAATGATATCATCAATATTGGATGCGCCTGATTCCACGGCGGCGGTGCAAGTCATATCGCCTACTGTACGGTAACGTACTTTTTTTACAGACACTTTATCACCCGGATCCAATTGAATAAATTCAGATGTTGCTACCAACTGGCCTTCATACTCTAGCACCTCTCTATCGTGGGCAAAATAAATCGAAGGAAGGTCAATTTCATTTCTGCGGATATAATTCCAGATATCCAGTTCGGTCCAGTTGCTGATGGGAAATACCCTTACATTCTCACCTTTATGAATTCTTCCGTTATATGTGTTCCATAATTCGGGCCGTTGCAGCTTTGGATCCCATTGCCCGAACTCATCCCTTACAGAAAAAATTCTTTCCTTCGCTCTTGCTTTTTCTTCATCTCTTCTGGCTCCACCAATGCAGGCATCAAACTTAAACTCTTCGATCGTATCCAAGAGTGTAAATGTTTGCAAGGCATTCCTGCTTGCAAATTTTCCTTTCTGTTCTGTAAGATTTTTTTCCTTAATGGTATCAGCTACTTTTCTCACAATTAATTTTTCACCAATTGTGTTGGCAAACTCATCCCTGAAATCAAGGGCCTCCTGGAAATTGTGACCGGTATCAATATGCAATAACGGGAAAGGAAACTTGCCCGGGCGAAAGGCTTTTAGGGCAAGATGTACCAACACAATGGAATCTTTGCCACCCGAAAACATTAATGCCGGACGCTCAAACTGGCCGGCCACTTCCCTGAAAATATGGATCGACTCTGATTCCAGCTGGTCGAGGTAATCGAGGCGGCGGTAAGCACTGTTGCCCTCCAATAATGATGAATTTTTATGATTTGCTGTTTCTGTATTCTTAATCATTTATTTTTTTTTAATACAATCTTTTTGTAGAAATTTCATTTTGGTCACTGTCTCGCTTAGTCGCTTACCACAGGGGATACAGTTTCGTGTACGTGCAGGCCACATTCCTTTTTGTCGGCATCTTCCCACCACCACCTGCCTGCCCTGAAGTCTTCTCCGGGTTGAATGGCACGTGTACAAGGTGCACAACCAATACTTACAAAACCCCGGTCGTGCAATGGATTATAAGGCACACGATTCTTTTGTATATAGCTTTTTACATCTTCCGTTGTCCAGTTAAGTATTGGGTGATATTTGATAATCTGGTTGGCTTCATCCCACTCTAAAATGGGCAGGTTTTGACGGTCAGGTGAATGTTCGCCACGCAGTCCGGTCACCCATACAGCATTGCCGGCAAGCGCTCTTTTTAAAGGTTCTACCTTACGGATAAAACAGCAGGCTTTTCTATTATCTACGGATTCATAAAACGAATTGGGGCCCTTGGCTTCAATGAAATCCTGCAGTTTATCGTGGTCGGGATAATATGCTTTTATTCTGGTTTGGTAAGTCGCATTGGTACTGCTCCACACTGAATAAGTCTCAGCGAACATTCGGCAGGTATCCAACGTAAATATTTTAACAGGCAATTGATTACTCATTATTTCATGCGTTATTGCCTGGTCTTCGTAACTAAAGCTGGAGGAGAAGGTAATCTGCTGGGGATATTTATCAGTTAATACTTTTAAAAAAGCAGCAATGCTTAGTCCACTCGCCTGATGGAGTAATTGGTCAATAGTGATTTGTATATTATTCATTGTTTCGAAAATAAAAGATTGGTAAAAAAGTCTGCAAAAAGTTTAGCCAATAATTAAATCCTTAGCAGCGATTAACAATTAAGCTGCTACACCTGAAAATACACTTGCTGAAAGAGATAGCTGTCATAATATATATAAGTCTATAGAATTAGTGGACAAATATAAGACTGAATCGTGATTTGGACAATTTTTTTATGAAAGGCCTCTTACTGAACCGTTTAGAACCTGTGTGCTTACTCCTGACTTCTATAAATGGCAGGATAGTGCTGTGAGAGCCCAAAGAGATAATAAGGCATCCCGTGAGGAGATGCAGAACAAAGCTTTACTAAAGTAATTACTCCTTTTGATTTTTATTACGAAGCAATTTATAAATTTTAATGGCGCTCATCAATATTCCGATAAACAGCAGCAGGCCGATAATGCCCCATACCCAGCTTAAATTTTGCTTTACTGTTACCAGCATAACGATTGCAATTAACAGGATGGTCGCCACTTCATTCCAAATGCGCAGTTGATTGGAAGTAAGCCGAAAGATGCCTTTCATTTCATCGGCATATATTTTTTGCAAAGTAAAATGATAGGCGTACAAGGCTGCAACAAATCCCAGTTTTATCCAAAGCCATTGTGGGATAGGATTAAACCATACTGTCATCCAGCCACCGAAGATAAGGGTTAATATTGCGGAGGGCCATGTTATCCCTAACCACAAGCGCCTGATCATTATGGAGAACTGTTTGGTTAAAATTTGCTTTTCGATATCGGTCTTTTCCTGGGCCTCCGTATTGTAAATAAATAGCCTGACTATATAAAACATTCCGCTGAACCAGGTAACGATGAAAATGATGTGTAAGGCTTTAACGTAAAAGAACATGAATAAAGAATAAGGAATGATCTGTTGAAATGTAGTCACAAATTTAGGCGTTCAGGAAATGAAGCTAAGTAAAAATCCAGAGGATGAAATTAATTAATGCAGTATCAATTAAGGAGCAGCCTGTACTTCGGGCCAATTTTCGCCTCTTTTAATTCTTAAGATTTGGGTTTCTGTTACTTTAAATTGCTTCACCAATTGTCGCATAGGCTTGCCTTCGTTGAGTAGCTTTTTCAACAACATTACTTTGGTAACCGATAATTTGGTTGACCGTGCATCTTCTTTTCTCCTGCCGTCGACATAGGCTTTGCTGGCTATTACATTAGGGCTAAAACGCTGATGGAGGTAATTTTCTTCAGGTGTCATCCATTTCAGGTTGCTTTTCCGGTTATTAACTTTGTCATAATCCAGGTGGGCTACCAGCGTATGTGCGAGGGAGGGTTGTTTCACAAAGTATTCAGCAACCAACCTATGAATAAGTGCCTGGTAATAGATCGTCCTGCTTTTAAGGTCGTCAGACGATTTTTTACTAATCCTTTCCTTCAGTTTTGCGAGTGTAAGTGAAGCGTTCTCTAAATCACCTTTTACCGTTGCATAGCGCTGGTCTTTCGGCGCAAGGGTTTTAAATATATCTGCTAGTTCCTTACTTTTTTTGGTCAATTGTGCAACCTGCTTTTTCAGATAGTTCAAACGCTCCTGCACATGGTGATCTCTTTCTCTAAAAAATTTCAACCGGATAATTTTATAGCCGTTGATCATTGAGCCTTTAATAATATTTCCTTTGGAAACCTTGTTAAAGGTCTTAATGCGCCCAAAATTTGAAATCTCAATCCTGGTTTCGTTGCTAAACTCGAAATTAAAAATGATTGGCTTCCATTGTTCTCCCAAATAATTTTTCTCCATACAAATAATTAACTAGTCACAAATAAAGTGTAGTGCTAACATTGATACGGACAAAAAATGAAATATATTATAGGTAATCAGAGTATAAATTACTGTTTGCCTTTTCAGCAGCCTCGATTTCGGTAAATGAGGATAAAATATCGGCCTTTCCACGCTGAATACAAATAGTGTGCTCGTAATGCGCAGCGGGTTTACCATCTTCTGTTCTTATGGTCCAGCCATCTTTATCATGGTATACATTTTTTGTACCAAGATTGATCATAGGCTCAATTGCAATCACCATTCCTTCTTTTAATTTTGCGCCGGTTCCTCTTTTTCCGTAATTGGGCACCTGTGGTTCTTCATGCAATTTTCTGCCAATACCATGCCCAACCAACTCCCTTACCACACCATACCCATGCTCTTTTTCCGTAGCATACTGCACGGCATAAGCGATATCTCCAATCCGGTTGCCATGAACAGCCTTCTCAATTCCTCTTAACAGCGAGGCCTTGGTAATATTAAGCAGTTGCTTTACCTCCGGTGAAATATTTCCTACGGCAAATGTGTAGGCGCTATCCCCATGAAAACTATTTTTATATACCCCCACATCTACAGTAACAATATCGCCGTCCTTTAAAAGATCCTTTGTTGGAAAACCATGTACTACCGCATCATTTACTGAGATGCAGCACGCAAAAGGAAAATCCTGGAAACCTTTGAAAGAAGGCGTAGCCGCGTGATCACGAATAAATTCTTCAGCTACACGATCTACCTCCAAAGTGGAGATCCCTTCTCTTATAATTTTCGCAACTTCGGCCAATGTTTTACTCACCAGCAAGCTGCTCTCCCTGATTAATTCAACCTCCGCTTTCGATTTATAATGGATCATTTTTTTGATGAATTATAAACCCCGACATTTGGGTCGGGGTTTTAAAAATATTAATGTGTTCTAATTCTCCGAAGTTCTAACCAAGTTACCTATAAGCTATGGATAATAATGATATATTGGAAACGGCCCCTTCTTTATATTCCCGACGCAACAGTTTGCCTGCCTTGTATTCTTCCGGTACTCATAAGCCCGTCGTACTGGCGCATCAGCAACTGTGTTTCGATCTGTTGCAAAGTATCTAATATTACACCTACCATGATCAATAATGACGTGCCTCCGAAGAAACTCGCAAATCCTTGCTGGGTATTAAATACCAATTGAAATATGCCAGGTAAAATACCCACGAACGCTAACAATACAGCCCCTGGTAAAGTAATCCTATCCATGATAGTACCAATATAATCCGCAGTTGGCTGTCCAGGTTTTACTCCAGGAATAAACCCATTATTTCGTTTCAGGTCCTCAGCCATTTGCTTTGGATTAAAGATCAAAGCTGTATACAAAAATGTGAAGCCAATTACACAGACCGAGTAAACGATCATATAAACAACGCTTGTATGATCTGTAAAATATTTAGCCCAGCCACCACCTGTGAACCCAGAAAATATTGTAGGTAAAAATAAGATCGCCTGTGCAAAAATGATCGGCATTACACCTGACGCATTTACTTTTAAAGGCAAAAAATTTCTTGCTCCGCCAAACTGCCTGTTACCGACAATTTGCTTTGCATAATTTACCGGAACTCTTCTTGTTCCCTGGATCAGCATAACCAAGCCCATAATGATTGCCACTAAGAACGCTATCTCTATCAGGAATATCAGTAAACCACCACCGCCTCTTACAGCTCTTGAAGACCATTCCTGCAAAAATGATTCAGGAAGCCTGGCAAGGATACCCATCATGATGATGATTGATGTACCATTACCTAAACCTTTATCGGTAATTTTTTCTCCTAACCACATTACAAATAAGGTACCTACCGTTAAGAGTATTACTGTGGAAACAACAAAATAAGCACTAAAGGAGGGGATCAATGCTTCTGCATTACCCGGACTTTTAAGATAACCGATATATGCTGCTGCCTGAAATGCTGTAACAATTACTGTTAGATAACGAGTCCACTGATTGATTTTCTTTCTGCCGCTTTCACCTTCCTTTTGTACTTTCTGCATTTGTGGAACCAGTATGGTCATCAGTTGCATAAATATGGAAGCGGAAATATAAGGCATGATGCCCAGGGCGAAAATAGAAGCTTTGGAAAACGCACCACCTACAAAAGCATCCAGCAAGCCGAGCATTCCGCTTTTGGTGCTTTCAGTTAAATTAGCAAGTTTATTAGGATCGATACCGGGGAGTACAATAAAAGAACCTATGCGGTAAATGAAAATTAACAGTAAAGTAAATAATATTTTGTTCCGCAGTTCCTCAATGCTCCAGATATTTTTGAGTGTTGTAATAAACTTCTTCACAGTATTGAAATGATTTAAATGTTTGCGTTAAATTAAAAAAGACGCTTCTCATACCTGCCCTTTTTGGCAAGCAGGAATGCGTCTGTAAATATCGGAAATTTATTTAACTATCTCTACTGAACCTCCGGCGGCTTCGATTGCAGTCTTCGCAGTTGCACTCACAGCATTCACTTTAAAAATGAATTTGCCTTTCAAGTCGCCTACACCTAAAATCTTAACATTATCATTTTGACTGATTAAACCGTTGATGTATAAATTTTCAAGGGTAAATTCAGTAATGCCATATTTTTCTGAATAGTGATCCACCTGTCCTAAGTTGATTACTTTATAGTCAACACGGTTGATATTTTTAAAACCACGCTTTGGAATACGGCGTTGAATCGGCATCTGGCCACCTTCAAATCCCATTTTACTTTTGTAACCTGCACGGCTCTGTCCACCTTTATTACCTTTAGTAGATGTACCACCCTTACCACTCGCCTCACCACGGCCAATTCTTTTTTCCTTATGTACTGCGCCTTTAGCTGGCCTTAAATTGTGTAAATTCATATTATTTGATTTTGTACTTACGGGGTATCACCCCTCGCAAATTATTAATGTCTAATGTGCTAATATACTAATTGTCATCGCATTCAACGAACGCCTGGTTAGCAGATTAGCGCATTGGTTAGTTAGCTAATTTCTTCTAATTCCACCACCTTAATAAGATGATTCACTTTACGAACCATCCCTAAAATTTGTGGGGTTGCTTCTACTTCTACAGAAGCATTCATCTTGTTCAAGCCAAGGGCCACCATTGTTCGTTTCTGGCGCACCGGCCTATCGATTACACTTCTAATTTGTGTTACTTGTATCTTTTTCATACCTTAAATGGTTTGGGGTTTAGGGCTAGGGTTTAGGTCGCGGTTTTAACCTTACACCATATACCTTTTACCCTACGCCTTTATTATCTATCCGTTAAATACTTTCTTTAAAGAAATGTTTCTTGTTTTTGCAACGGCAATTGGTTCACGTAAAGTTGCCAATGCTTTTACAGTTGCTTTTACCACGTTGTGAGGATTAGCGGAACCAAGGCTTTTGGCCAATACATCCGTAATACCAGCAGCTTCCAACACAGCTCTCATACTACCTCCGGCTATTACACCCGTACCATGCGCTGCAGGTTTGATAAAAACTTTTGCTGCACCTTCCTTAGATAATTGATCATGAGGTATTGTGCCATGCATTACTGGAACTTTGATCAGGTTCTTTTTTGCATCTTCAATTCCTTTTGTGATAGCTTCCTGTACTTCTTTAGCTTTACCCAATCCCTGACCCACAATACCTGCACCGTTTCCTACTACCACCAGGGCAGAAAAACTAAATGCACGGCCACCCTTGGTTGTTTTCACAACACGGTTGATAGAAACAACTTTCTCTTTCAATTCCAGGTCACCCGCTTTTACTCTGTTATCGTTTGCTTTTAACATGTATGGTTCTTATTAGAAAATTTAAAATTAAAATTGCAACCCACCTTCTCTTGCACCTTCGGCTACTGCCTTAACACGACCATGGTAAATATATCCACCACGATCAAATACTACAGTTGTAACTCCTAATTCAGTTGCCTTTCTTGCTATTGCATTACCAACCAATTTGCTTTTTTCAGTCTTGGTTATTTTCTGTGCAAGAATGTCTTTGTCTTTTGATGATACTGATGCGATAGTAACTGCATTGTCATCATCTATCAATTGTGCATAGATTTCAGCATTGCTTCTGAAAACGCTTAACCTTGGTTTAGCGGCAACTCCGCTGATCTTTTTGCGGATGCGAAACTTGATCTTCTGCCTTGCACTTGATTTGCTATTCATATAAATTAGTTTGAAAATTTATCAATTCGAAAATTTGAATATTGCTCCTCATTTTTCAAACTGAGCAATTTTCACATTTTCACATTATTTATTTACCGGCTGACTTACCAGCTTTTCTCCTCAACACTTCACCCTTAAATTTAACACCCTTTCCTTTGTATGGTTCAGGTTTACGCAGTCCGCGTATTTTAGCACACACCTGGCCAAGCAATTGCTTATCCACACTACCTAAAGTAATGATAGGGTTTTGTCCTTTTTCCTGTGATGTTGCAATAGTTAATTCCTTAGGAATCTCGAAGATGATGTTATGAGAGTATCCCAAAGCAAGATCAAGTATATTGCCTTGATTGGCTGCTTTAAAACCCACACCCACTAATTCTAATTGTTTGGTATAACCTTCAGTAACACCCTTAACCATATTGCTTACCAATGAACGGTATAAACCATGCATTGCTTTGTGGCGTATCTGATCAGTTGGACGGCCCAATTCTAAAGTGCCATCTTTTACTTCCAATTTAATATCACGGTCAACAGCTTGTTTTAATTCGCCTTTTGGGCCCTTCACTGTTACCACGTTATCTGCACCGATGTTAATCGTTACACCTGCTGGAAATTCAACGGGTTTTTTTCCTATTCTAGACATAGTCGGTTTATATTTTCTGTTATTTAATTCGGTTCGTGTTCAGCCACGACTTAGGCTTAATTGTCAAACCACTTTATCATTAGCCATCCCGATAATTATCGGGATCAGCATATTATCTTAGTAAATGTTGCACAATACTTCTCCACCCACATTTTGAGCTCTTGCTTCCTTGTCCGTCATTACGCCTTTAGAAGTAGATACGATCGCAATTCCCAAACCATTTTTCACTCTCTTGAATTCATCTGGCTTTGCATAGGTACGCAAACCCGGACGTGATACTCTTTCCAGGCTTTGTATCACTGGCAATTTTGTAGATGCATCATATTTCAGTGCAATTTTAATAACACCTTGCTTGCTATCATCTTCAAATTTGTATTTCAAAATATAACCTTTGTCATACAAAATCTCTGTCATGCGTTTCTTTAAATTAGAAGCAGGTATTTCTACAATACGATGATTTGCCATTTGTGCATTGCGTATTCTTGTAAGAAAATCTGCTATCGGATCAGTAACCATTGTTATTTCAATTAGTTGATTAATAAATTATTTCAATGCGATATCCTATCTGAGACTTAGTACTAAGTACTGAGTATTCAGATTACCAACTCGCCTTTGTAACGCCTGGTATTTTACCCTCCAGCGCCATGTCTCTGAACATGTTCCTGGACAAAGCAAAATGCCTGATGTATCCACGTGGACGGCCAGTTAACTGACAACGGTTTTTCAACCTTACAGGTGATGCATTCTTTGGCAACAGATCTAAGGCTTTGTAATCGCCGGCTGCTTTTAAAGCTGCTCTTCTATCAGCATATTTAGCCACCATTACTTCACGCTTCCTTTGCCTGGCTTCAATTGATTTTTTTGCCATGTTATAATTTGTATTTTACTTTTTAACGTTTTTAAAAGGCATTCCTAACTCTTTCAACAATTCAAATGCTTCCTCGTTGGTACCAGCTGTTGTAACAAAAGTGATATCCATACCAGTAATCTTATTCACCTTGTCAATATCAATTTCAGGAAAAATGATCTGCTCAGTAATACCCACTGTGTAGTTACCGCGGCCATCAAATGATTTATCATTGATGCCCTTGAAATCGCGTACACGTGGTAAAGAAACAGATACAAACCTATCGAGGAATTCAAACATCTTTACCCCACGAAGTGTAACCCTTGCACCAATCGGCATGGCTTTACGCAACTTAAAGTTGGAGATATCCTTTTTACTCATGGTAGCCACTGCTTTCTGACCAGTTATGGTTGATAACTCTTCAACTGCAATGTCAACTAACTTTTTATCTGCAACTGCACCATTTACACCACGATTCAAACAAATCTTGGTAAGCTTAGGCGCTTGCATTACGGTTTTGTAACCGAATTTTTTCATTAAAGCAGGTACAACTTCTTTAGTGTACTTATCTGCTAACCTTGGAGTGTATGTTGCTGTGCTCATTATTTGATGGCCTCCCCTGATTTTTTAGATACTCTGATTAATTTACCGTTTTCCCTGCTACGCTTGATTTTAGTAGGTCCGCCGGTTTTTGCATCCCAAAGCATAACATTAGATATGTTGATAGGAGCTTCAATTTTTACAATTCCACCTTTGGTGTTTTGTGAAGTAGGTTTGGTATGCTTGGTAACGATGTTTACACCTTCTACCAAAACACGGCCTTTTTCCAATATCACTTCCATCACCTTACGTGGCTTTTTAAGGTCCTTGTCTTCACCGGTGATAACTACTACGCTATCGCCTTTCTTAATGTTGAACTTGGGTCTAAATCTTGTACTCATTTCTTATTAATTTGAAAATTACTCAATTTGAAAATTCGAAAATTTTAAGCCAGTGTGATCATCATTTTCACATTGAGCCATTTTCTAATTTTATTATTTTAAACTACAATACTTCCGGAGCCAGGGAAATGATCTTCATATAACCCTTGTCTCTTAACTCTCTAGCTACTGGCCCAAAAATACGAGTGCCTCTTGGTTCATCCGCATTGTTCAGTAACACAACTGCGTTATCATCAAAGCGAATATATGAACCATCTTTACGACGTAATTTATTTACAGTTCTTACGATAACGGCTTTACTAACAGTTCCTTTTTTTATACCACCATTTGGTGTTGCATCCTTTACAGTAACAACAATTTTATCACCGATTCTTGCGTAGTCCTGGCCGGAATTACCCAACACACGGATACACAACACTTCCTTAGCTCCGCTATTGTCTGCTACGTTCAATCTGCTTTCTTGCTGAATCATCTTATTCTGATTTAGTACTTAATACCATTTGTGGTACCAAGAGATTTCTTTAAAATTTAAGTTGACTACGGTATAGTCTATATACTTAGCACTAACTACTAAATACTATTTAACTTTCTCAATTACTTCAACCAGTCTCCAGCGCTTTGTCTTGCTGATAGGACGTGTTTCCATGATCTTCACTGTATCACCGATACTACATTCGTTCTTTTCATCGTGCGCATGAAATTTGGTAGACTTCTTTACGAACTTACCATAAAGCGGATGCTTTACTTTTCTTTCAACCTTCACGGTGATAGTTTTATCACCTTTATTACTGGTAACTACTCCAGCTTTTGTTTTACGCAGGTTTCTTTCAACTGTTGTTACTACTTCGCTCATTGTTGCAAAATTTATGGTTTAATTATAAACCGAGTTCTTTACTTCTTAATGCTGTTTTCAAACGGGCAATATCCCTGCGCAGTAAACGCATGCTTACCGGATTCTCCAGTGGAGTAACGCTGTGAGCAAAAGATACTTTCTTCAGGCGCAATTCATCTTCAGCGATCTTCGCTTTCAATTCATCCGGGCCTAACCCTTTAATACTCGTTGAAAAATCTACTTTCTTTGACATTTATTCTAATTTGAAAATTTGAAAATTTGAAAATTCGAAAATAAACAGATGCAATCCATTTGCACATTTTCCAATTTTCGCATTTGCTAATTTGTTTATGCTTGATAATCTCTTCTCACTATAAACTTAACCGCAATCGGCAATTTTTGAGCAGCCAGTTCAAACGCTTCTTTGGCAGTTTGTAAGCTTACACCATCGGCTTCAAATAAGATACGGCCTGGTTCTACTACTGCAGCCCAATACTCAGGGTTACCTTTACCTTTACCCATTCTCACTTCAGCGGGCTTTTTAGTAATTGGTTTATCCGGAAAAATTCTGATCCAAACATTTCCTTCCCTTTTCATGTGACGGGTCATAGCCTGACGGGCACTTTCAATCTGCCTGTTAGTTAACCAGATAGGTTCCAGTGCTTTTAAACCAAATGAACCAAAAGAAATAGTAGTACCTCTTTTTGCTGTTTCCCTGATTCGGCCTTTCTGCGCCTTTCTATGTTTTGCTCTTTTTGGTTGTAACATTTCTAATAATTTGAAAATTTCTCAATTTGACAATTACTCAATTGAGCCATTGCGCTATTTTCACATTTGTAATTAATTATCTTCTTCCTCCCTGCTGTCCACCACCACGGTTTCCACCGCCCTGGCCACCGCCACCTCTTCTGTCTCCACCTTGTCCGCCACCACGTCTGTCATCTCTTCTATCACCTCCACCGCGGTTATCAAAGCCTCTTTCAGGGGCACCTTCTTTACCACCGCCAGCTAATATATTGGGGTTTAAATCTCTTTTTGCTAAAACTTCACCTTTACAAATCCAAACCTTGATACCAATTTTACCATAAACCGTTTGTGCAAAAACATTGGCATAATCGATATCCATACGTAGTGTATGTAATGGTGTTCTTCCTTGCTTAATCTCTTCGCTACGGGCAATTTCAGCACCACCTAAACGGCCACCTACTCTTACTTTAATCCCTTCTGCACCCATGCGTAAAGCAGATGCAATAGACATTTTAACCGCACGTTTAAAATTGATCCTTCCTTCTAACTGGCGGGCAATTGTATCAGCTACAATTTGTGCATCCAGCTCCGGGCGACGAATTTCAAGAATGTTTATTTGAACATCATCTTTACCAGTCAATTTCTTCAATTCTTCTTTAATGCGATCAACCTCTCCACCACCTTTACCGATAATGATACCTGGCTTAGAAGTATGAATGGTAACGATCAGTTTATTAAGCGTGCGCTCAATAACAATCTTTGATATACCACCTTTACTGATACGGGCATTCAGGTAAGTTCTGATCCTATGATCTTCAATTAACTTGTTGCCGAAATCTTTTTTGTGTGCATACCAATTACTGTCCCATCCACGGATGATTCCTAGTCTGATACCAATCGGATTTGTTTTCTGACCCATATGATTAATTTGCTGATGTGCTAATTTGCTGATGTGCTAATTAGCAGCGTTAAATTTAAAAGTTAATATTTTTTATTAGCAGATTAGCACATTAGCTAATTAGCTTATTAATTCTTACTGTCTACTACTAATGTTACATGGTTGCTACGCTTACGAACCCTGTATCCACGTCCCTGTGGTGCAGGGCGCATACGCTTAATCACTCTTCCACAATCTACCATGATGGTTTTAACTACCAGTTTTGCATCTTCAGGTTTTACACCGTCATTCTTTTGCTCCCAGTTATTGATGGCACTCTTTAATAACTTGTATAAAGGAACAGCCGGATGTTTGGTATTGAATTGTAAAACGCCTAAAGCTTTTTCCACTTCCATTCCACGTATCAGATCAACCAGTAAACGCATTTTACGTGGTGATGTTGGATAATCGTTTAGTTTAGCTACTGCTTCCATTTTTTATTTAGTTTCTTGATACTTGATACTGAATCCAGGATTAAGTATCTGTTTTTAATTTATCTTTTTACTTGAGTGACCTCGGAAATTCCTTGTTGGTGCAAATTCTCCCAGCTTGTGGCCAACCATAAATTCTGTTACATAAACGGGTATAAATTTGTTGCCGTTATGAACCGCCAACGTATGTCCTACAAAATCCGGAGTAATTGTTGACCTGCGACTCCAGGTTTTAATAACACCTTTCTTGTTTTTGCCTTCGTTAATTCCTAACACTTTTTCTTCAAGGTTAGCATCTACATAAGGACCTTTTTTTACCGAACGAGCCATATTATTATTTTTTCTGTTGATTCTCTCCCGATATAACCGGGGGATATTTTAACAATGATTGATTACTTATTTGTTACTGATCTTCTTTCCGTTTCTGCGCTGGATGATCATTTTATCTGATCCTTTACCTCTTGTACGGGTAACCTGTCCTTTCGCATATTTACCAGTACGGCTACGTGGATGACCACCTGAAGCCCTACCTTCACCACCACCCATCGGATGATCTACCGGGTTCATCGCTACCGCTCTTGTTCTTGGCCTAACACCTTTCCACCTGTTTCTACCAGCTTTACCGGCACTTTCCAGGTTATGATCGCTATTGCTTACAACACCTACAGTTGCGTAGCAATTGATTAATACTTTTCTTAACTCACCACTTGGCATTTTTAAAATACCATATTTTTCTTCCTTATTCGCTAACTGAGCACTGCCGCCTGCACTACGTACCAACTTTCCACCCTGTCCTGGCTGCATTTCAATGTTGTGAACCATTGTACCCAAAGGCATAAATTTCAACTGCAATGCATTTCCTAATTCAGGAGCGATATTATCACCGCTTAAAACGGTTGCGCCAACCTGTAAACCATTTGGTGCAATGATGTAACGTTTTTCGCCATCTACATAATTCAATAGTGCGATGAATGCTGTACGGTTTGGATCATACTCAATACTCTTTACAACAGCGGGAACATTCCTCTTATCTCTTTTGAAATCGATAAGGCGATACATGGTTTTGTTTCCACCACCCATATAGCGCATAGATCTTCTACCTTGTGAGTTACGGCCTGCAGTATTCTTCTGCGGTTCCAGTAAAGACTTTTCAGGAATGTTGGTTGTAATTTCTGCGTATGCATTTCCAATTCTCCAACGAGTACCTGCTGTGGTCGGTTTGTATTTTCTAAGTGCCATTGTATTTTGTTTACTTCAACTTTTGCGGCAGTTGATGCCATCCGTTAAGAAAAATTTATTATCTGTTATTGCTTAACAAGAACTAAACAGTTCCGTATAAGTCAATTGTTTCGCCTTCTGCAACAGTTACATAAGCTTTCTTTTTAGCTGGTTTGCGACCGCTAACTACTCCGGCTTTAGTGTTACGTGATTTAGCTTTTCCTGGTGTTACAGATGTATTAACATTGATAACCTGTACTCCGTAAAAAGATTCAACAGCTTTTTTAATTTCAAGTTTGTTAGCCTTTCTGCCTACCACAAAGGCATAACGATTCATTTTTTCAGTTTGCTTGTTTATCTTTTCAGATAAGATCGGCTTTATTAAAACTTCAGACAGTTTCATAATTCTAATTTGATAGTTTGCTAATTAGCTAATCTGCTAATTGAAACTTGTTAATTTATTATTCTCATTGTTAGCACATTAGCAAATCAGCTAATCAGCTAATTTGTATTTATTATGCCTCTACTGCTTCCTCTTCTTCAGTAAATATCTTTGCTACGCTTTCAGTAAAAACCAACACATTGGCGTTTACGATATCGTAAGTATTTACATCGCTTAATAAAGTCCCTTGTACTTTAGAGATATTTCTTAAGCTCAGGTAAAGGTTCTCGCTATCTTCCGGTAAAACAAACAGTATCTTTTTGTCGCTTAACTGCAAACTCTTTAAAATACTGGCAAATTGCTTCGATTTTGGAGCATCCATCGTTACATCTTCTACAACAACAATTGAATTTTCTTTTGCCTTGTAGCTTAATGCGCTGATTTTAGCCAGGTCCTTCACCTTGCGATTCAGTTTAAAATCGTACAAATGCGGTTTTGGTCCAAAAATAGAACCACCACCCTTATATATAGGACTGCGTAAATTACCTTTACGTGCGCCACCGGTTCCTTTTTGTTTCACTAATTTCTTAGACGAACCGTTTGCTTCAGCTCTCGTTTTTACCTTATGCGTACCCTGGCGCTGTGCAGCTAAGTACTGCTTAACAGCAAGGTAAATAACATGATTGTTAGGTTCTGCACCGAAAATTTCTTCAGGTAACTCAATGGTTCTTCCTGTTTTAGCGCCTTGTATATTTAAAATATCTACTTGCATGATTATTCAAATTAATTCGTGTTAGAAACACGAGTGTGTTACTTACTTTTGGATTAAAACGATTGAACCATTGTGGCCCGGTACAGAACCACTAACTAATATGTAATTCTTTTCAGAAAAAATCTTTACCACTTTCAATCCTTTCATTTTCACTCTATCCTGACCCATACGTCCACCCATTCTCATTCCTTTAAAAACCCTGGAGGCATCAGACGAGTTACCAATAGAACCCGGAGCTCTTGAACGGTCATGCTGGCCATGAGATTGACCACCAACACCATGAAAACCATGACGTTTAACAACACCCTGGAAACCCTTTCCTTTGGTTGTACCAACTACTTCAACACTATCGCCTTCGGCAAAAATATCTAAAGTGATGGTTTCACCAACTTCCTGGGTCAATTCGCTATCGCGTATTTCTTTTACTACTTTTTTAGGGGATGTTTGAGCTTTAGCGAAGTGATTTACCTCAGCTTTGATGGAGTGCTTTTCTTTCTTGTCGCCGAATGCGATCTGGAGGGCATTGTAACCGTCTGTTTCTACGGTTTTCTTTTGTGTAACCACACATGGTCCTGCTTCAATGATTGTAACGGCAGTTTGCTTGCCTGTTGCATCAAAGACACTGGTCATGCCAATCTTCTTTCCAATAATACTTTTCATTGTATCTTTTTTATATCCAGCGCTGTTTTTTAACAGATGGATGTTCAATATTTTTTATAAGAACTAACCTTTTGCCTTCCCGATATGATCGGGAGGTTCATCAGGCCTTGATCTCAACATCTACACCACTTGGCAGGTCTAATTTACTTAGCGCATCAACCGTACGGCTGCTGCTGGTGTATATGTCTAACAAACGCTTGTGTGTACACAGTTGAAATTGCTCACGCGCCTTCTTATTAACGTGAGGAGAACGCAATACAGTAAAAATTTTCTTGTGAGTTGGTAAAGGAATTGGTCCTGTTACAACTGCACCGGTACTACGTACCGTTTTTACGATTTTCTCAGCTGACTTATCAACCAGGTTATGATCGTAAGACTGTAATTTGATTCTGATTCTCTGTGACATATTTAAAGAACTTTAAACTTTCGTTTTTTAATTTGGAGTGCAAAGGTAAGGGGATGGTTTGAAATAGCAAAGCGAAAGTAAAAAGTTTTTTGAGAATTATTCTAATACATGCACGGTAGGGGGAGACCCAATGTGGGCAACAGTTTGCGTGCCTATTGCCTTGGAAAATGCCGATAGGAAATCTTGTTTTGATAAATTTATAGAAATATTGTGTAATTGCGGGGCTGTATTAATATACCGGAGGTGGGCATTTCGACTATAGATAGTGAGTAAGCCAGGCCTGTGAACTCCCGGGATTAATATGGCAGAACATGATACATTGCAATTATTTTACAAATATGACTTGTTCATTGGTAAGCAAAGGCAAATTTTTAAACCGAAGAATAATATTGGCCACGGTAACCACGTCTTTCTGGCAATAGATTGCAATACGCTCCAGGTCGTTTTCATTCCAATACACGTGCCCTACCATGCTTCCATCAATATCATCTTTTGGTGAGGGTACATTTAATGATGCTGCGAGTAATTTGAGTGATGTATAATTTTTATAATCCCCAAAACGCCAATATTGAAAAGTATCTACCATATTAGTTTCCCAGGGCTTCATATTTTGAAAGTCCAAATAAGATGGAATAGCAAGCCCATTTACAAGCAATCGCCTGCACAAAAAGGGAATGTCAAATTCTTTAATATTGTGTCCCGTAAAGCTCCATCTGTTGTGAGCAGCTTCCAATTGATTAATGGTGTTTACAAAATTTTGCAGCAACTCTTTTTCACCGTCATCAAAAAACGATTTTACCCGAAACTGGTAGTGGTCTTTTTCTTTCTTAAAATAACCTATGCTAATACAAACCACCTTTGCAAACTCAGCCATTACTCCTGCCCGCTGCGGATAGTATTCTCCAATAGTACAATTTTCGGGTAGGGAGCGGGTTACTTTCTCTTCCCATAAATGCTGCCAGTTAAAATCCAGCGCTTCAAAATCTTTTTTTGCAGATACGGTTTCAATATCGATAACGAGGAAATTTTCTAAAGGAATTTTTGCAATCATAGTGTAGGTTTATTAGCTAAATATAAAACAAGGCTTCATCTTTTACAAACCCATTTCGGAATAGGGATTGTTGAACGTTCTACTTTATGAAAAACATTTCCTTGCAATCAACAAAATATAGGCGTTGATTATTCGCTAAATCAGCATTTCTACAATTTTAAAGTAATCCCCAAAAACCATTGGTGATATATACCCTGATAACCGTGGCACTTAAAGCACCCCAAAAAATAATAACAAAAAGGGAAACAAGAAAGGCTTTAATACCACCCCATTTAGTGGTGCCATTTATAAAAGAATAATAGAAGAAGGAAAAATAAATCAATTGGAAAACAAAGAACATAAAGAGCGTATAATTTGAATTTTTACTCTTAAACAATATCGACAACGGAACAAAGATCAAGACCTGGCACAATAGGGTAAATCCAGACATATACATATTGGCAACGAGGTGTTCAATATAATTATAACCCGCACGTCTATAAAAAATCCAAAAAATTAAAGAAATCAGGGGAAGTGCAAGCATTGCTACAGCATTGGAATGTTTATTCATAAATGCCCGCGCCTTAGAGGACCGTTCATAAATATGCCACACATGTTCACGTTTATTAGCATCGCGAATTTTATTCAATTCCGGATGTTCCTTTAATACATCATTTGCAGCATTAGGTTTCGTGGTAAGGGTAAATATAAAAACATAGATGGCGGCCACTATCAGGAAAAAATTCAAAGGCGGAAAATATTTTTTCCTTTTCCCTTTAACGAATTCCCTTGCCACAGTGCCTGTCCTGGTGATCAATTGAATCAATAAATAAAAGAGACCTTTATCGGCATGTGTAAAATAATGAACCATATCATGTACTATATCATGCCAGCTAAGCCTATGGATATGGGTTTTTTGACCGCATTGCGAACAGAATTTTTGACTTGGCAGTATTGTCTCATTGCAGTTGTTGCAGTTGGTAACCATTTCTGAATTTAGTAATAATTATATTCTAAAAAATAAAAATTCATGAAAACGGGGTTAATGAACAATGAATGCTTGCCCTCTTTTTATGAGACACTTTAAAAACAACATAATTTTCATTTGTTGCCCTCAAATATACCTTCGGCCACGCACAAAAAAAGGCGCCCTTGAAAGAACGCCTGCTAGATTTTGTGTTGCCCTTTCAGTACAATTTTCGAACTTATTTATTATGGATTTAAAGCGGCTGGCAAATATTGTGGCTTAAAATGCTATGCAAACAATTCAAATTATACACCTAAAAATAGATTTTGTAACTTTAAAAAATGGGAAGAAAAGCTACCATACAAGACAAACCCGATTTGCCCAGATTTTTGTTCTGGGATTTTAGGTATGATGACATCGAATGGAGAAAAGAATATATTACCGTTATTGCAAGGGTAGTTGAAAGAGGCAATCCGCAGGAATGGACTGAAATGATCCGATTTTACGGTGAAGCCAAAGTTATTTATGCACTGAAAAACGAACTTGTATTCCTGGCCGACTATGCCATCGAAGATGTATGCGCTTATTTTCCCGCTCCGTAAGGAGGAACTTTTATGCTACATACGCAAGCAATCGAGGCCGCAACACTGGATCTAACCAGAACCCTGATCAACGATGCTGAACTATCAGCTTTTAATCTTGTTGGCGGTGCAGCGGACATTGAAAAATGGTATATTCTGCTTTATCAATAGTATAAACTTGAAAAAATGACTGCTGCCTTTGTGCAAAAATACCCGGATGTCAATGTACAGATGGCACACAATGCACTGCTTTATCGTAGTGATATTACTATCGATAAAAAAGTCGATTTTTTAGGAGAAATTTCATTGAAGGAAATCGAAAGCAGGCTCAGGTCAGCAGTTGCAAATCCCAAACAGATTTTTAAACCCGGGCAAACAAAAACACTGCTTCCGAAAAAGGTAAACCCCAGCCCGAATGATACCCCAAAAAGAAAGTACCGCAAAAGACGGGGATTGTAATCGAAATAGACTTTTTAATTTGTCATATTGAGATAATAGTTGTGAAAGAGAAAATCGAAGCGTATGAAGACGCTAATGAGTGCAGAGGCTAAACAAATTGATTTAGTGGATTACTTATCCGCATTAGGGCACCGACCCCAAAAAGTTAGAAATAACGATTATTGGTATCTATCGCCATTAAGGGAAGAGAAAACGCCGTCTTTAAAGTAAACCTTTACGATCTCTGGCTCAAAACTGCCACTGCGATCACGTGGAGTTGTTAGCTCCATAGTGCCTTCGCTGGTTCGTAATTGCTTGCTTCCATAGCCATTGCGACGATTGGAGTCTTCTTCCTTATTTTCTTGTAAATGATGGTGCAGTTCAGCTTCTAATGCTGCTTCCAGAAAGGATTTAAATAGAGGGCCTACAGCACCTTCTTTTCCCAACAAAGGTTTACCTGATTTGAGTTGCGCAAGAGCCTTGTTCTTTACCTCTTCATAATCAAATTCAAAAGAATGTTTTGTTTGTTTCATAATTACTGTGTTTTAAAGTTCGTCTAATTAAGAACTTTGACACAGTTTAATTTACAGTCTCCTTTTGATATGAATTTGTGATAGAAAATGATTGAGATAGCCAGGCATTGGCAGCATTTTGTTTCTCAACTATCTTCTCCGAACCCTTATTTTAATTCATGTATCAGCTGTATATTTTCTTCTAAGGTGTTCTCAAAATATCCCACTATTTTTGTGCCATCGGGCTGTTTGCAATATCATTGGTATTGGCATTTAATATTCCTGCTATCCTGCTAGCAATTTTTCATTCCAACTGCTATTTTATTCATTTTCCGTCCCATAACTCTTGCGGCTATGTTTTTTAAATCTGCGTCTTCATGCCCAAATAAATTGTAATGGTTTTCCCGTATTTCATTGTTATACATGATTTAAAATAATTAAATATATTTCTGATAACCTTTATGTCATCCACTCTTTTTTCCGGTCGGTCATCCCATACAATCCTTTTCAATAAAACAATGTCCGGCAATGTGCAGAATTTAAATTGGTGTTCTCCTTCCAAGTATAATTCTTTTAAACCTTCTTCATACACTTCGTTAAAAATCTGCAGGCTGATATTGGTTAACCTTAATCCATCAGCTACCACTGTCCGTCTTCGGCACAGTATTACTATTTGCTTCATCATGTTGTCAGAATATTTTGCACACTTTTACATTCCGTTTCATACAGCACCAGCCGGTATTTATGTTTGTCGGCCCGGTAGGTTTCCAGACAATAGCCTAATAAACCCTCAGGTTCATATTAAATACCTATAAATTTCATGCTATCAAATCCTGCCAGGAAGTGAACTTTTAATTCTGTATGTGAATTTTGTAAAGAGGGCGACAGTAAGACCTGTTAATATCGTTCCTGACAGCTTTTTGTAAAACAGCAGACAACCATTCATTCCATCCAGTCCTTTCTTTGTTGTTCAAAAAACTATTATATGAACACAACAAAAAAGCCTGCTAATGTAGTACAGGTATTGAAAGAAAAAGCAAACCAGGAACGCATTCTTGGGTATATGATTGCAGGGATGATGATATTACTGAGTGTATTTGTTTCCGTGAATGTTAATGCACAAGACAACGGAAAATATTTTAATAACGTTAATGGCAAAGGTGTGATATTAGATGGCTATGATGCAGTGGCATTTTTTACAGATAGTAAACCAGTTAAGGGCAGCGAACAGTTCCAATACAAGTACTTGGATGCTGTTTACAATTTTGTTTCGCAGGAACATTTAGACCTTTTTAAATCCAATCCTGAAAAATACAAACCACAGTTTGGCGGCTGGTGTGCTTATGCTGTTTCTCTTGGAAGAGTAGCACCAATTGACGTAAATACTTTTTCTATTGTGGATGGACGATTATTCATCCAGCACAACCAGCGGGCAGTGAACGGCTGGAACAAGGATGTAACAGGCAATATTTTAAAGGCGGATAAATACTGGCCTGAAGTAACTTCCAATGATGGCAAACAAATTAAAACGGAAGAAGAGAAAGGGTTTTTAAATAACACTGATCCGGATGGGGTTACCCTGCAGGGATATGATGCGGTAGATTACTTCACACAAATGAAAGCCGTGAAAGGTGACCCCAAATATTTTGCAAGGTATAACGGTGCCACTTACTGGTTTTCTTCAGATGCCAATGCCGGCATGTTCAAGGATCATCCTGAAATGTTTGCTCCGCAGTTTGGCGCCTTTTGCGGCTACGCGATGGCGTTAAATAAACTCCGCCCCATCAATCCGGAAATTTTCGACGTCATTGACGGAAGGTTGATATTGCAGCATTCACCCGATGCCTACAAACAGTTCCATAAAGATGTACCGGGCCTTACAGCAAAGGCAGATGGCAACTGGCCTGGGCAGGTAAAAAAGCATGCCGGTAAAAAAGTAAAGTTTGATAAACCTGCTCAACCTGCGGCTGATTCAAAATAATTTTTTTGTAACCGGCAGCAATGCAAAAATCATCATCGTTGTTACTCACTTATACATTCTGCTAATTGCTGAACAATGTAAATACAAGTAGAAGTGAGTGACACAACGATGATGACCAGAGGGATAAAAGTTTGCAACACAAAAAATAAAAATACATTAAAATGAAACCTATTAAAATAATAACAGGGCTTTTTATTACAGGAATGTTACAGGCAGCGGTAGCCAATGCTCAATCTGCACAAAAAAATATTACGCTGGAATCTGCAAAAGTAGTGGTGGCAGAAGCAGTAAAGTATGCTAAAAGTGTAAATGCTCCGGGTGGCGCCATAGCGGTGGTGGATAATGGCGGCAATTTAGTTTATTTAGAAAGGCTTGAAGGCACATTTGCAGCAGCCAGCGAAGTGGCTACCAAAAAAGCAAACACTTCTGCATTGTTTAAAGCAGCTTCTTCCAAATTAGAAAATTCCATTAATGGTGGCCGTGGTGCATTGATTACGGTTGGGCATACATTTTTGAAAGGTGGCATACCCATTATGTTTGAAGGGCAGGTAATAGGGGCTGTTGGCGTGAGTGGTAGTGCCAGCGCACAGCAGGATGAAGACATGGCAAACGCCGGTGCCAAAGCAACTTTAAAATAGACCATGGAAAAAAGGCTGTCGATATTCATTTTGATCAGTACCACTGTGATTGTATCAATTAGTATTGCCAATCATCGCCTGCCGCTATGGACCTCATGGGGCTTAGCAGCAGGCACTTGTATAAGATTATTGGTGCAGCTATTTATTAAAAAGAAAAAATCTAATGTTTAAAATTATTACAATGAGAAAAATTTATACCGTCATTATACTACAGTTTATTTTTTTTCTGTCCATCATGTGTGTATCGCATGCACAGGAAACAAGACAGCTTGCAGTTGACAAACCACAGGCGATTGCCGATCTAAAGACAAATGAAGGTGCAGCATTGGTAAATGCAAAATGGTTTGTACAACCTGCACATATTGTGGATGCAGATTTTAAATCTCCGGGAGTTGGTGCAAGTGACCCATTGAAGTTATATCCAACTGGTATGAAAATAAAGACGCATACCCTGCATCCGCAGATCAACGCCGCAGATTTTGACAAAGGTTTTGTAGCAGTGAATTCAACAGACCTGGAAATGCGTGAGGGTATGGGTTTGATATCTGCTGCATGGTATAAAGTAGAGATCACCATTCCCCCGGGAATTGGTAAACTGAATACAATAGGTGCTACTGCTGTGTTTGAAATTACCGTAGATGATTACAGTGAAATATGGGTGAATGGAAAACAAATGCATGGCTTTGGGCAAAGTGGAAACGGAGTCATTAGTGGTTATAACACACGGAACCGGGTAATACTCACTAACGATGCAAAAGTTGGCGAACATTTTACTATCGCAGTGCTGGGCATTAACGGCCCCCTTGGAATGATACCGGATAATTATATCTGGATAAGAAATGCGGTGGTTGATTTCTATGCAAATGGTTTACCGGGTAACCCCGCATGGAAAGACATCGGAAAGATATATACCATCGATTCCGCATTAAATTCAATTATTGGCACCGGAACAAAAGTGGAAAAAGTAGCGGATGGGTTTTCTTTTACAGAAGGGCCGGTGTGGCACCCGGATGGATATTTGCTATTCAGTGATCCAAACACGAATACTATTTATCGTTACAATCCGAGGAATAATAACATAACAGTTTACATGAGCCATAGCGGATACACCGGCGCAGACATAGGGGAATACAGACAACCGGGTAGTAACGGTTTGGCGATAGACAAGGAAGGGAGGTTGATTATTGACCAGCACGGTAACAGGCGTGTGATACGTATTGAAAAGAAGGGGCCTGTTACAGTGTTGGCTGATAACATTAATGGACAACGTTTCAACAGTCCGAATGATGTGTTGCTAAAAAGTGATGGCACTGTTTACTTCACAGACCCTCCTTATGGTTTGCCTGGTTTCTTTGATGATCCAAAAAAAGAACTGGA
The DNA here is from genome assembly GCA_039922375.1 of Ferruginibacter sp. Classification (GTDB taxonomy): domain Bacteria; phylum Bacteroidota; class Bacteroidia; order Chitinophagales; family Chitinophagaceae; genus Ferruginibacter. Next base: position 13,950 of record JBDSAA010000207.1, on the reverse strand, counting down.
TTATTCGGGTGTGTTTATGATCAAAAATGGAAAGGCAATAGTAGCGAGCAAAGACCTTGGCGGACCAAATGGTTTGGCATTTTCCCCTGATGAAAAATATTTTTATGTTACCAATTGGGATATCCGGGACATTCATCATACCAAAACATTGTGGCGCTATGAGGTAAACGCAGATGGGACACTGAAGAATGGAAAAATATTTTATGATTTTAATTTTACCGAAGATGAGGAAGCACTGGATGGAATGAAGGTTGATAAGGAAGGTAATCTTTTTATATCGGCACCGGGTGGCTTATGTATTCTGTCAGCAGAAGGGAAATTATTGGGCAAGATTGTAACGCCTGAACGTCCGGCTAACTTGGCCTGGGGGGATGACGGTAAAACATTGTATCTCACTGCACACACCAGTTTGTATAAAGTGAGGGTAAACACAGGCGGAAAGTTTAGCTGGGAGTAACGGATTTCTTCTGATACATACTGTGGTAATGCTCAAGCTTTGGTTTGATACAGGCTTCAGTTTTTTTTAATTATTTATATTAAACAAATAAAACGAATTGCTATGAACAAAATAGCCATCGTCACCGGCGCTTCCGGTAATCTTGGGCAGGCAGTTGTAAAAAAGTTCATTACAGAGGGATAGAAAGTAATCGGCACTATTCTGAACAATGAGGCTTCAGTATTTGCCTTTCCGGAAAGCCAGTTTGAAAAAGTAGTGGTAGATCTGTCTGATGAAGCCGGTTCAAAAAAATTCGTTGAAGGTGTTGTTGAAAAATATGGCTCGGTGGATGCTGCTATATTAACGGTAGGCGGGTTTGCTATGGGAAATATTTCTGCTACTTCTACTGCAGATATTATGAGGCAATACAAACTGAATTTTGAAACAGCTTACAATATTATCCGTCCGGTATTTGTTCAGATGATGAAACAAAACACTGGCCGGATATTTATGATTGGAGCAAAGCCCGGACTGGATGCTAAGCTTTCCAAAGGAATGGTGGCTTACGGTTTGGCGAAATCGCTGATCTTACGTTTGGCAGAATTGATGAATGATGAAGCAAAAGGAACAAATGTTGTTATAACAGTAGTGGTGCCCGGCACTATTGATACTATGGTGAACAGGAAAGCGATGCCTGATGCTGATTTCAGCAAATGGGTAAATGCGGAGGATATCGCAAACATTATACATTACCACAGCACCGATGCAGCGGCAGCATTGAAAGAACCCGTTTTAAAAGTGTATAGTAATTCCTGACATTTGGTGCAATAAAATATTTTCGAGGAAACGTGAACAGTAAAAAATTACTGCTCATTTTTATTGGCTGAATTGATAAATGCTGTGTGTGTATTCCTCCCGCCAATTATTTTTCTGTTATTGACAGAACTTTAGATAAGAAAAAAACTGGTTATGAATACATCTATTTTAAAGGATAAAAAAGTATTGATCACTGCGGGCCCCACCAGGGAAGCCATTAATCCTGTTCGTTATATAAGCAATCATTCTTCAGGCAAGATGGGGTATGCCATTGCGGATGCATTTCTCAATAAGATCAGCATCATTAAAAAGAATGGATTACAGAAAGAGTTTTGTCTGAAAGATAAAACAGAAGTAGCGAAAGATATTTTGAGTGAAATAGGATTGATAGTTGCCTTAAGAGAACCGGAAATGATCCATGAGAAAGAAAAAGAATTGATAGTTGAACCTGCCTGAAATCTTCAATAGTTTTCATACATCAAAACGGCCTGGAGTAATTATTTACTGCAAGCCGTTGCACATGCAATTGTTTCTAACCCCGGGTACGATAATGCTCTCCCGGATATATGCCGGATCTTTTCTTTGCCGGTATATAAAATGATCCAGTCATCCTGCTGCACTGCCCTGGCTTCTATCTCCACTGGTTCTGCTACAAAATCTTTTACTGCGTCATTCATCTTTTCTCCATTGGTTCCAACAATCAAATAAAAATTTGCCCTGCCATTTTCATCCTGCACTTTTAACACTGGCGGAATGCCCCCGCTGATGCAACGAATGGCACAATCCTTATGCACTTTTCCATAACCTGGTTTCATTACTCCAAAAAAACATTTGGGGTCTACCACTTCGCCTTTCACTTTTATATTTCCCAATTCTTTAAGCACTGGGGCCAAAGATGAATGGCCTGTTTCGCCAACATGAATCAAGGGTTGATCATTACCATCCACCTGCATTAGCAACTTGCCATCATTATAAAGAAGTGTACCCTTGAGTGTAATTTCCTTGTTATCGAGAGATATCCCTTTTTCTTTCTGCAGCTCCTGCATCACTCCATAAGCGCCGGCTTTACCAAAACCAACCAACGGTACGGTAATGTAAGCGCTATTTCCAAACAGGTCTTTTTTGCTGATGATCTTCAGGGAAGGGAGGGGTTTACTGAAATAAATTCCTTTTACTTCTGTAAGTGTTCCGAATTCAAAATTAGCCGTAGAAAATTTTTGCTGTGATGCTGCAATTAAATAACCAATGATCAGCACCACTGGCAATAGCAGCAACAATACTTTTTTTAAATGCTTTGAAAATGTTGCCGGGGCTTTATCCATCCAACCGATATAAAATTCAGCGTTGTTCATTGTTTATTTTTATTTATTATTTAATCATTGCGCCTGGCATTTCCGTGCCTTCGGCAAATGGTATTGGATTGATGTAAGCTTTACCTGCATTCACTCTTACCTCATAGGTGTTTACCCTTTCCTTAAAAGGTGGGGGCGACTGACCATTGTTTGGCAGGTATTGATAGCCATGCCATGGGCAGGTAATACACCCATCTAAAATTTTCCCTTCGCCCAATGGGCCGCCCTGGTGTTTGCATACATTGTGAATTGCGTAAAGTCGTCCTTCATGCAGGTAAACAGCAATTCTTTCTTTATCAATACAAAATATTTTGGCCATGCTTTCTTTAAATTCATTTGTGTTGGCCACATACACAAACCCTTCCGTAACTGCATCAAATGGCTGCCTGTCTTTTTTTACTTCTTTGCTTCCTGCAATCAAATGCAATGTTATTAACCAACCAGCACCTAATGAAACTAAAATGACGAACACAGGATTTGTTTCAAACTGGATTACTCCAAGCATAATATGCATTACAATTAGTGCATAGGCCAGGTAAACAAACATGTGCAGTGTTTTCCAAACTTTTGGAGAAAGATTGTGCAACCAAAAATCATGGCTGGTAATTGCCATCAGGAAAAATATTACCAACGCAAAAAAGCCCAGTGCCTGGAAAGGAAATTGTGATACAGAACCCAGTTCAGTATTAGAAATAAAAACAGAAACAAAAGGATTGGTATTGCTTAATCCATGAAATTGAAAAATACTAAAGCTTCCATGCACTGCTGCAATAAAAAACATGGTAACACCTAAATGGCGACGGTTGTACAACAATGGCAGAAACTTTTTATTGATCCTAGCAAGCGGTCCGATGCTAAGAATGATATGAAGCATGAGTACGGCCAGTGTGGCAGTAGACCGGATCAATACTGTTTCAAAAGTATAATCAGGATTTACCATTGCGGTAATTACTGTGAATGTGATCAGATACAACGAACAAAATCCTGCGATGCACCAATCGTAAATTTTCTTTTGCCTGTTCCAGCCAACAGCTATATACGATGCTCCCATAATTAAAACTTTATGCTGTCAACAATGTGTTTGCGAATAAAATCATATACCAGCAGTTTATTATTATTCTCTAAAAAACCGGTATCAACTGTAAAACGATAAGTACCCCTTGCTTCAATCCTGCCAATTAATTTTCCTTTTGTAATATCATCTGTTACAGACTGGTAAATGGTTGCAGTTGGTACAGTCAATATATTTTTATTGACCCATTCCAGTTGCAATTGTGAACCTTCAACATTACTTCTTAGCATTACTGTATAATTTCCCTTTTCTATTTTATTTATTTCTATTGGTAAAGGCAAAACTACAGCCGGTTGCAGCAATTGACCCACGGCAGGTTTTGTTATTGAGGTGTAAGCGGTGATGATACCAACAGGTAGCAATACAGCCCATGCTGTCCAGATTTGCAGATGCCGTTTTCTTAATTGCCTGATCATATTCCCTGGTTAAAAATTTATAAATTGGCGGAGTAAGTAAGCCTTTCAATACATTATGCAGCTGTTGCCTTACCCCCATTTGGGGATGGGGTTGCCTTCCTCCACTTCTTCAGCAGCAACCACCAGAAGGTAATTACTCCGGGTATGATGATTATTTTAAAGCCGGCAGATGATCCATGAGTGCCATCGGGGTCAATCGCTTTCATCCCTTTCCTGATAAAGAAAAATGAAAAGATCACTCCACAGCCTAAATACACTGCAACGGCTATGAATACCAGTGTTACAATTATTTCCATTATGACAAGTTTTCGACATTTAGAATACTGTTGAAACCATTAAAGCCATCTGGTTCCCGGTAAGGATTTTCGATATCTTCCGTCCATAATTTTTCATCAACAAAAAATTTATAGGCATACCGGCCCGGCTCCAATAAAGGTATTTCTATTTTCCATGCGCCATCTTTCCCCGGCTCCAGCAGCAGCACATCCTTTGCCCAGTGATTAAAACTTCCTGCCAATGAAATTTGCGAGGCTGCGTTGTTGTGAAAATAAAAACTGATGGTTTTATTTTCCCTGTTTATTTCAGGTGATGTATGCGGTATCATGATGATTTGATTTTGTATAACATTGATCAAAGCTTTACGTGGATAAATCCTTCCGAAGCCCTGCCGCTCCGCAGGCAGGCCAGGCAAGCGTTTTGCTGTGCTGAACAAGACAGACCTGATTGCTTTTGGTGATAATCCCGGTGCTGCTTCCAGCAACTGTGCAATTACTGATGCTACAATAGGCGCTGCAAAAGAGGTTCCATCCACATGCATGTAATGCGCCGAAATAAATTTACATTGCTGTATGCGGTTGATGATCTGTTGTTTTGAAATTGACACATCCAATTCGCAAATGATTTGCCTGTCCATTTGTGTTTTTGCTACCAGTTGAATTAATTTTTCATTCCACTGTTCATCATCACAAGTGGCTAACTTATATAAAGCAGCCGCTTCTTCCTGTTCTTTTGTTCCTGGTAAAACAGGTGCAGCAATCCAGATGGCATTGGCAACCAGTTCGGGTTTCATTAATTCATCCAGTGTTTTACCGTAAGTGGAATGGTATAATTTAGTTGATCCTTTAAATGTATTGTCATCATCCCAACCACCTACTGTTATTACGTTTGGTGCATTTGCCGGGGCCATGATTACTGCGCCTTCTGTATTGCCTGATGCTGCAACAATGGCAATACCTTTTGTAATCAATTCTTCTGCCAGCACATCTATCTTACTGTCCTTCCACTTGCCTTCTTCCTCATCGCCCAATGACATATTGATGATCCGTATACCATATTTTTTATAATTCATTTCTACCCATTGCAATGCCTTAAAAATATTTTCTGCAGTGATGTGTTCATGCTCATCCTGAACTTTTAGTAAAACCAACTCAGCATCACAGGCAATCCCTTTATATAAACCATTGCTGAGATATCCATCTCCTGCACATACCACGGTCGTCATGGTGCCGTGCCAGCTTTCATTGTGTGGTTGGGCGAAATATTTATTTGATTGCGTTGGGTTGGTAATATCTACTATTGTTTTAATTCTGTTCCTTAAGCCTGTCAGATCAGGATGCAGGTAAAAGCCGCTATCAATAAAACAAATGGTAACGCCCCTGCCGGTAAATCGTGGATTGGCATCTACTCTCAGGGCTGTCGGCAGAATAATAAAATCATCCGCACTTTTCACCTGGAAGTGTGGCCCCACTTCCGGTAATATCCTTTCCTGCCTTATCACTTCTATGTTGTAGTAATCCACGCACCTGCTGCAGCAGCCATCATTTTGCATCCAGCCTGGATTTTGCTCCTTTATTTTATCCAGTACTTTTTGTTCGCTGTCAATATGAAAACGGTAAAGCAGTTTATCTACTTTGTCGTTGCACAATGGGCAGTTAATTTTTTCTCCGCTGTTCATATTTGTTACTTACTGCAAAGAAAGCAATGAAGGCCTGGTTCAACTGTCAGTTATGCGACCATTCAACAGAATATAGCTTAATTAAGGTTTTTCGTCTTTTGCCGGACAATTGATTTTTGGTACGCACTATAGTTTTACATGTATAAATTTTTACAGTGTGATACATAAACAATTTGAGTATGGAAGAAAGCTTTCATGGGCGACATTATTTTTAATCGTCTTTTTCAGTACCGCTTCTTCCATGATAAAGAAAAAACCAGCAAATAAAAATATAGATACAGAAAATGTTTCCTTGGAAGCTTTGCCCGGCAAGCTTTCTATTCTGCCGCTTACATATTCACAGGTTTCGGAATAAGGGGAATTTGAAGTTTAATACGTTTGATTGGAATTTAAAATTAAAAAAACGGAGAATCGCTGTCTGTCAAAGTATTAAAAGCTCCTATTAACAAAAACATTAACAAATCAGTTTGCAAGGAAGGGACATTGCATACGTATCTACTATTATCAACTGTTTTCTTAACCGGTAAATACCAGTTACACTGGAAAAGCCACAAAACTATTTATTATGAAAAAAATGATGATTGCTGCTATTGCCTGTATTGTAAGCACTGGCGTATTTGCACAGGAAAAAATGGACTCAAAAATGCATAGGATGGATAACAAGATGGAGATAAAAAAAGATGCTGTAATGATGAAAGATGGAAAAATGATGATGATGAAAGACGGGAAAACAATAGCAATGGATAAAGACGTAATGCTAAAGAATGGTACCACGGTAATGCCAGACGGTTCGGTAAAAATGAAAGATGGTAAAATGATAAAGATGAAAAACGGCGACGCCATGGATATGGATGGTAACAAGATGAAACCCAAAACGAAATCGAAAATGTAAAACCTGGCTGGTTTAGGAGGCCGCATTTAAAATGGCGCCTCCTAAATCACCTTTCTCAAAATACCTTAAGTAATATATTAACCTGCAAACCTCCTTACAGGTAACCATTAATCATAAAGCAAATTGTATGCAACAACTTATTTCTATTATAAGCACTTTCTTATTCATTATGAATAGTGGCTGTGGAATTGCCCAGTCAAAAAATCAGCAATACCCGGAGCCACCGGTTGCTGACAACAAAACAACCTTCCCGGTTAAGTTAACAGAAGAGCAATGGAAAGCAAAGCTTACTTCTAAACAATACTATATTCTTCGGCAGGAAGGCACGGAATATGCGGGTAGTGGCAAGTATGATCATTTTCATAAAAAAGGAACCTACTATTCTGCTGCCACTTTACAGCCCCTTTTTAGTTCAGAAGCAAAATTTGATTCAGGCACTGGCTGGCCTAGTTTTTACGCTCCCATTACACCAGACGCTGTAATGCTGGTGAAGGATACCAGCGGGGGAGATGTTCGATGGGCAGTAGTGGACAGCAAAAGTGGGTCACATTTAGGCCATGTATTCGACGATGGCCCCAAACCCACCGGCAAACGCTATTGCATGAATTCAGAAGCATTAATTTTTATACCGGAAGGCGGTAAACCTCCAACTAATTCCAAACAATAAAAAAAATACCATGAAAGTTCTTGTTGCAGCAATAACCTTTTTATTCTTTTTTACTTCCTGTGCTCAAACGCAGAGAAAGCCTGTTAGTATTCCTTTGGGATCTGAAAAGAATAAACCTTCCAATGAAGCAGTAGCCTATTTCGCCGAAGGTTGTTTTTGGCATTCTGAAATTGTTTTTCAAAGTTTGGAAGGCGTAAGAGATGCGGTGTCTGGTTATGCTGGTGGTTCAGATAAAAAACCGGGTTATGAATCTGTAAGCACCGGGTCAACCGGTCATGCGGAAACAGTAGCGGTGTACTATGATCCCAAAAAAATATCTTATGCCACGTTGGTAGATGCTTTCTTTGCGAGCCAGGATCCAACCGAATTAAACAGGCAGGGTAATGATGAAGGTACACAGTATCGTTCTGCTGCTTTCTACACTAATAATAATGAAAAACAAATAGTGGAAGAAGTCATTCAAAAATTAACTGCTTCTAAAAAATACGAGGATAAAATTGTTACCGAGTTAGTTCCTTTTACAAAGTTTTACCCGGCTGAAGAATATCACCAGGAGTACATTTCTCATAACCCTGATAACTCTTATGTACAACATGTATCAATACCTGATTTTATAAAATTCAAAAATACTTTCAAGGGGAATTTTAAAAAATAGTATTGAAATAGTTTTGCCGGTAAAGGCTTAAACAATATTTTTTGCGAATAATAGGTTATAAACACAAGCGTTCTAATTTCATGAAAGCAATCAGGGAAAAACATTCGCTAGCCATGAGGTGGGCACACTGGATCAACTTCCCGGTGTTATTAATTATGATATGGTCCGGTATGCTGATCTATTGGGCCAATGATGAATATTCTATTACTATTTTTGGGCACACTTTTTTTCATTTTTTTCCTGATCCGTTTTACAAATTCTTAAATGTTCCCCAGCGCCTGGCGGAAGGGATGGCTTTTCATTTCTTCTCTATGTGGTTCTTTGCCATCAACGGTTTACTATATTTTTTGTATACCGTTATTTCAGGAGAGTGGAGACAACTGGTTCCTAATCGTCGTTCTTTTAAAGAAGCATGGCAGGTATTGCTGCATGATCTTCATATAAGAAAAATGCTGCCTCCACAGGATAAATACAATGCTGCACAACGCATCGCTTACACTTCGATAATAATTATGGGATTTGGTTCGTTAATAACCGGCCTTGCTATTTACAAACCTGTTCAATTTTATTGGGTAACCTGGATCTGTGGAGGATATCACCTGGCAAGGGTGGAACATTTTATTTTAACAGCCGGCTATGTTTTGTTTTTTATCATTCATCTTACACAGGTAGTCATAGCCGGCTGGAATAATTTCAGATCTGTTGTTGCCGGGTTTGAAATAGTCAATAATGATCATCCCGTAAATATTAAAACTGCTGATGATGAAAAATCAATTTAGCAAAAAATCAGAACTAAAACTAGTATCACAAAAACAGATCAACCGCCGCAATTTTGTGGCGTTCTCTGTGTTTGGTGGAGTAGGTGCATTATTGTATGGCGGCTGGCGGTGGCTGTATAAATCACCGGAAGAAGTAGCGGGCATAACAGGCGGCGCCCGTAAGCCATTGAGAAGAGCACTTAATCAAAATGAACTGATTTTTAAAAATACGCTTAACAATAACCATCTGGTGCAAACCTATCCTAAATCAATGGCGGCTAAAAATGTGAGAGTGAACAGCAATATAGGAATGGAAGACGATGACTATGATGCAAATAAATGGTCGCTGGTAATAAATAAAAAAGATGGAACACAACTAAAACTGGGTATAGAGGATTTAAGGGCGTTACCAAAGACTGAAATTGTTTTTGATTTTAAATGTGTAGAGGGATGGGATCAAATTTCACACTGGAGCGGCGTTAAGTTCAGTGATTTTATCAACCATTACAATCTACAGGAAGAAGCATCATTGCAGTATGTTGGTTTAGCTACACCTGATGAAGGCTATTATGTTGGCCTTGATATGCCGAGTGCTATGCATCCGCAAACAATGCTGGCTTATGAAGTAAATGACCAGCCGTTGCCTGGTAAACATGGATCTCCATTGCGATTAATCATTCCAGTAAAATATGGTATCAAAAATTTAAAGCGTATTGGGAGCATTTCTTTTAGCGATCAGCGTCCACCAGATTATTGGGCGGAGCAAGGGTATGATTACTTTTCTGGATTATAAACCGGGCTTTTATTTAAGTATTGTGCAATCAACTTTATTGCTTCTTGTTTTCCATTATCAACACAGCATGTCCGTCCGGATCTTTTGTTATAAATGATTTGCTGTGCAGTCCATTTATCATACTGTGCACCAGTCCTTTTGATACAAATATATAACCCGCAGTCTTTATTTTATTGTACAATGCTTCGGCATTCTCCGTCACTAAAGTTGTTTGCCAAAACCAGCAATCATCCGCCCGTGTGTCTTCAGGATATATTTTTCCCGGACCGGGAATAATATATTGCAGAAACTCAATACCAGGGCCACTTTCTGTTCTGTAACCGGTAATATGCAAACTTGCACCTTCTACATTGTTCAAATGTTCCTGTTCTATTCCTTTGTTCCAGCTATCACCTTTTCTTTCAATGCCTAGAAGGTCTGCATAAAACTGGTGGCTTTTTTCTGTGCTGCTTACACCGATGGCCGTATGATCAATGCCTAAAAATATTTTGCCATTATTGTTCTGCCATTTGGCCTGTCCTTTTCCTTTGGGAAAGAAGATCAACTCCAGGTTATGGTTATCGGGATCATGAAAATAAAATGCTTTAATGCCGTCTGCGCCGGGAATAGATTTCGGCAATGTTTGAGGTGCAGTGGATACGAATTCCACATTGTATTTTTTTACATGCCGAAATGCTTTATCCATATCCCTTACCACGACGGCGATGTGCTGAAAAGAAAGATCGTTGCTTTTTTGATCCTCAGGGATGCTCCTTCCGCCAGTTGTGAGATAATCTGTAAGCTCAATAAATTCATCACCGAGTTGTAAACGCACTACACGAATGTGCAACCCGAAAATTCCTTTCAATTTTTCATACTGCTCTCCTGCCAGTTCTGTATCACTGATTTTTTTAAAACTCAATACTTCTGTATAAAATTGCAGTGAGCGGTTCATGTCTTTCACAGTAATTCCAATTGCATCTACTTTGGTAATTTGAGAAAAACTAAAATAATACATCATCAATGGGATGCTTGTGAGCAGGATGTATTTTACAAAATGTTTCATTATTATTTGTTTGGAGTGATATAGAATTTTCTGCTGGCTAATGTTTCCTGCTCAATAGAATTTAAATTGTACAGCGTACTCAAATAAATGAGTGCTGAAATGTCGTTAGTTAAAATGTGGGTAAAGTTCCCCAATGATATAATGTACAAGAGTGCGACGCCCATGAAGCTTAATTGAAAAACATCTGCCCGGGCAAAAAAAACCTTTGGTTCTATAAAAGTGCGGAACCAATAACGTTTTACATTGGTACTTCAGATGGCCTCACAATATTTTTCTTCAGACACATTGTTTATTTTATTTTGCTTTTGAACAAGCAGGAAGACCTCAGCAGCACTGAGCATTCCTGCAAAAGGCACCAGTAAATAGACCCAGAAAGCCGTCCAAATATTGGCCGGTATCGCACTGGCAAGGGATCGGGCTGGGTTCATTCCAAACCCGGATATTGGGCCCGCCACAATCACCCAGGTACACACCAGGCAAGAGGCAAATATTCTTGTATACTTTTTTAGTTTATTGTTTGAAGAGGTAAAAAGCACCATGCTCATGGTGATAAATGCAATGATAAATTCCGTGAGCAGGGCAGGGGCTATTCCGTAAATACCCGGGACTGTTACCACAAAATTTACAGGTGCTGATATTAATGGATCTCCCATTAACGCCTGCATGAGATAGACAGCTATAGTGCCACCGGTCAATTGTGCAATGATAAAAAACATCGCATCGTACCGGCACATTTTACCCAACCGTAAAAAAGTAATGGTAACTGCAGGATTAATATGCGATCCGCTGGGTGCTGTAAACTTTGAATAAAAAATAAACAAAGCTGTACCACCCATCAGCACTCCCATTATAATACTTCTCATGAATGGGTCATCTATTTGCTGATGAAGCCAGGAGTGTTTCCCTTCCAGCAACGCACCAAAAAAACAGGCGGAAAACATAAATATGGCAAGGCCTGCTGCTTCACGCAGGTAATGCTTCCAGTTTTTTTTAAACGATGCTTTTAATTGCAGCATTCCGTTGCTGCCGGACAAAATCCTGATAGGCATTGCTCTCATGATGCAAAGAGAACATAAAAACGAAAAGCTGATTGTCATGCAAATGACTTAGCCTGCCGATTTGATTTCTTTTAGTTCCCTTCCTAAAAAATAATTTAGTGCAGTTCGTAAAACGGCAATGGCAGCTAATTTGCCGATATCGTCCCAACTTGGAGCAATTGCCGTTGCCAGCACATCTGCGCCCAGTAAAAGTTCCAGGGCCACAGCAACGGAACTGCCAAAGCTTACCCTTATTTGTTCTTTGTTTATTACTATTTTGCCGGGTTTAATTAGTAGTAAATAATCGTACATTGTTTTTACCACGGCTAGTCCAATAATGATGGCTGCCAGTATTTCTACAGCGTGGCTGACGTTAACCGTTATTTTTTTTGCTATTTCTTCCATGCGATATTAAAAAGCCCGAATCTTAATGATGAAGGGGCCGGGACTATAATCAAATACAAATTAACCAAACATGAAAAAGTTATTCTGCTATTCTCATTTTTTTATGAGAGTGGCTGTTTACATTCAGCACATTATTTAACAGGTGATCACCCACTCTTAATGCGTTGGCAGCAATGGTCAATGATGGATTGAATGCACCGCAGCTTGGGAAGAAACTGGCATCTGCCACATATAAATTATCCAGGTCATGGGCTTTACAATTGGTATCCAAAACAGAAGTTGCAGGATCTGTTCCAAAACGCATTGTACCGTTTTGATGGCTCATGCCACTGATGTCTAAATCATATCCCGCCCATTGTACATCTTTGTATTTTTCATCCTGTTCACCCAGTTTTACAAATACTTCTATTAATTTTTCTTTTAGCTTTTCATAAGCTGTGTAATTGTTCCGGTGGTAATACACTTTTATATTCCCTTCTTCTGTAATTGTAATGCGGTTATCAGGAGAAGGAAGGTCTTCTGCTGTTAACCAAAAGTCAATGGTCATTTGTTTCAACTCCCCGTAAGGTTTTCCCGGATAGATTTTTTCAGCAAGCCATAAAATAGTATCTGCATCATTCCTTCCCATCAGTTGAATTTCACCCAAAGGAAACAGGCTGTCATCTGCCCCATGGTAAAAATCTGCCAACCCCAGCGATTTCTGAAATACACAGTCATTGATCATATCTTTTGTAAAAGCTACGAGACAACCATTGTGATGCAGCATTAAATTTCTGCCTACCTGTCCGCTTGAATTGGCTAATCCATTTGGATGGTTATGATTGGCACTACGCAACATTAATGCTGCAGAGTTTACTGCACCACAGGCAACGATGACGGTATCTGCTGAAAAAATAATTTCTTCTCCTTTTATATCGGTCACTACTTTGTTTACGGTTCTGCCGCTTTCATCTGTCTTCAATTGTTTTACATAAGCATATGTTATCAATGTTACATTTTTATTCATGAGGGCTGGCCGCAGACACATTACCTGGCCATCTGCCTTGCTATCTGTAAGATCAGGGAAACCATCAAAATATTCCAGCATTACCGGTGCTTCCGTTGCTGTATAATCCTGTGGCAGTCTTACTCCCATTGGAAGTGGAAAAGGTTGTAATCCCAATTGATGCAAATTCTTCTCCAGGTCCCGTATCAATGGTTCATAAGGTAATGGCGGTAACGGATAGCCGCTTTTTCTCCATGGTTCACTTGGGTCAATACCGGCTGCCCCATGGGTACTGTATAATTTTTCCGCCTGTTCGTAGTAAGACTCATATTCATCGTACCCAAATGGCCATGCCAGTGATGTGCCACCAAAATGTTTTACTTCCTCAAAATCACTTTCACGAAAACGGAACAATGCAGCACCGTACATTTTACTGTTGCCTCCCACATTGTAATGAATGTATGGTTTGAATGGTTTGTCATCCTGGTCGTACCAAACATCATTGGGACGATACCTACCCACAGTTACTACTTCATGTGGATCCCAGTTCTCTTTTTCTTTTGGAATAAATCCGCCCCTTTCAAGAATTAATATTTTTTTTCCACTAGGCGCTAATTTGTATGCCATCGTACTACCGCCGCTTCCGGTGCCAATGATGATAATGTCG
>JBDSAA010000206.1:0-14260 GCA_039922375.1 Ferruginibacter sp. | reverse complement strand
GACCACCTAAGGTTAAGCTTTTGGAGTACATAATTTTCTAACTTTTTACACAGCCTGATTTTAGATTTTCCGTTCTTCCTGTCACTTGATTTTCCAACAGCAATCCTTTCAGCCTCCAATGAAATGTAATTGCTCTTACCATACCTGGCGACCTCTCGTTGGATAGTGCTTTTGTTCCTGCCTAAAAGAATGGCGATATCAGTATAATTCTTTTTGTGACTGAGTAATTTTTCTATTTGAAAACGTTCAAAAAGATTCAACCTTTCATACTTTTTTGTCATAATGCAACTTAAGTTTTTGTGACCAAAAGTTGCATTAGATTCCTGAAACGGCGAGTGGGTTGCAGGCAACACTTAAATATACGTCCTCTTTGCAGATTCCAAAAAAAAAATTGATTGATTCTCAATACTGGTTGTGTCGCCTTCTTGTATTGTTGTGTCGCCTTTGTGTATTGTCGCTGCGTTTTTTAAATTACAAAATATCGCCTTTTAACCATAAATCATCTAACGGGCTGGTTATATTTATCAAGGTATCTTTTCGTACATGCGTGTAACGTTCTGTTGTCCTGATGTCAAAATGCCCCAGCAGGTCTTTTATAAAACGAATGTCAATCCCTTTCTCCAGCAAATGTGTTGCAAAGCTGTGCCGAAGGCTATGAAAACTGACATCTTTTCTAATGCCCGCAATATTTTTGGCCCGCTGAAATATTTTTTGTGCCGTTCGGGTAGCATAAGGCACACCTGTTGCTGACCCTTCAAATAAATAATTAACAGGCCGTGGATTTATTTTTTTTATATAGTTTCTTAATATATCCAGCACTATCGGGCTCAGTCCAACATACCGGTCTTTTTTACCCTTCGCACCTGCTACTTTTATTTGCATCCGGTCGCTATCAATGTCTTTTATTCTCAGGCCAACGGCTTCACTTACTCTTAGCCCTGCACTATAGGCAGTAAATAAAATGGCTTTGTGTTTAATATTGGTAAGCGCATTAAAAAGGTTAGTGATTTCTCTTTCGCCTAACACATTGGGCAATAACAACGGCTTTTTTGGCCTGGGTATTTCCCAAAAAAACTTTTCTCTGCCCAGCACTTGCTCATAGTAAAATTTTAACGCGTTCATCCTGCTGTGGACGGTAGATTCGGATAGCTTTAGCGTTACAAAGCAATATTGTAAATAGTCTTTAATACGTGCCACGGTAAAGCCTGTAGCAGGCTCAGATTTTATGGCGTACAGAAATTGAACCAGTTCACCGGAGTAGGTACGGATAGTAGATGGGCTGTATGCTTTCAATATTAGGTGCTGGTTGAAATCATTCATCGCCTGGTTGTTGGCGTCGCTCAGTTGCTGTTGGTGAGGCCTGGCTTTGGGTTGCTTTGGCACGGGACAATTAGACAAGCTAACTTTTGTAACAATTGTATTTTGTGTGGGCTTTACAATGCCGGGCCCGGCATTATTTTTTGCCACCAAATATTGTTTCAAAACTTCAGTATCGATCAATGCGGCATTTTTTAAGCGTTCCGTTACTGTGGTGTAATTTTCCCTGCTTAGGGGTAAGTACCAGCAGGTATGGGTTCTGCTCCATCTTACACCTTTTATTTTCCTTATAAGCGTGTTTAAAACCTTGTCCGGTCTGCAACAGATGCCCATCTGCTGCTGGCCCCGGTGAAAAAACGGGTTTAACAAAACTGTGATCATGGCTTTTATTTTTTACACAGCATGGCTTCTCTCAGTCACGGCTAATTGCTGAAATAAGTAAGAATTGCAAAACAAAATAGTGATTAATTCACAAGTGCAGTTTAATTTTTAATTGCAGATGTATGTAATATAGATAAGTGTCATTTAAGAGGGGTATCTGTAGTACAAGCATGGCTGTGTTCAACGTGTGTACCACCTGCTTGCGTGCTTTATATGGATTGCTAGCTTTTTGAATAGCCAGGCATTTAGCAACACTTCAATAAAATTGGACAGCCCCCGAATAAATTATGATCCGATGCGCTGATTGTCGTCATTTGCATTAAACCCCATAGTTTGAAATCCCAAACTCTTGTCAGGCGAGCGCCATCATTTGACAAATGTTCGCACAATGTTGTCACACGAAGGCTCAAGTGTGACACGATTTCGGGAATGTTGGAGAGTATAAAGCGGATTGTGTAAACTGTTTAACAGGCAGTCATCTTGTGAAATGACAAGCGTGTAAAATGTCACGGCAAAGCGCACCTTTATATTTTGCCGACAATAAACACCTTACAACCAACCACCGTTACGCCCTTGCCCTCATATTTACGGAATGGGTATATATTTGTGCAGGCTGCCATTCATTTTTAATGATTGATACTGCGAAAGGGGTGAAACAGTGAATTTAATTTGTCTGATGATCGTACTATCTAACCGGTATTTTGATTTATAACGCAATGAAAGATCCCCATTGGTATGCGGTAAAAGAGAGTGACACAACGATGTTGCCCATTGCTGCTTCTTTGTTCGGACAACAAAACCGTGACTCACTATTTTAGCCCTTCACCAGTATATAATACCATTGAAAAGAAGGATGAAGCCTGGCTTTGTTAATAAAAGACTTTTTAAACATTAATTATACAACAATGAAACACCATTTGCTTGCTTACATCCTGCTTTTTGTTTTTGGAAACGCTCCTGCGCAGCGGCTTCTATCACCCAACGGACAACTGGAAATGAAATTTGCGTTGCAGGCAGATGGCACGCCAACTTATAGCTTGCTGTACAAAACCAAAGAGGTGATCAAACCAAGCAAGTTGGGGCTGGAGTTGAAAAATGATAGCAGTTCGCTTTTAAAAAGTTTTGCGGTAGCTGATACAAAAACAGCTTCGGTTAACGAAACATGGGACCCTGTGTGGGGGGAAGTAAAAACCATCCGTAACCATTACAACGAACTGGCGGTAACACTCAATCAAAAAGTTACTAACCGCCACTTGCTCATTCGCTTTAGGCTCTTTGATGAGGGCTTAGGTTTTCGCTACGAATTTCCTGCACAAAAGAACATGGCATATTTTGTTATAAAGGAAGAACGGACACAATTTGCAATGACGGGCAACCATACTGCTTTTTGGATACCGGGCGACTATGATACCCAGGAATACGATTATACCAAATCGAGATTATCGGAGATCAGGGGACTAATGACGAAGTCGAGAACTGACAACCTTGCACAGACAGCTTTTTCTCCAACGGGGGTTCAAACAGCGCTAATGATAAAGACAGATGATGGCTTGTACATTAACCTGCATGAGGCTGCGCTGATAAATTATTCCTGCATGCACCTTAACCTGGATGATAAGAACATGGTATTTGAATCGTGGCTTACACCGGATGCAAAAGGTGACAAAGGGTATATACAATCTCCTTCTGTAACGCCCTGGCGTACAATAATGGTGAGCAACGATGCACGGGATATCCTGGCTTCTAAAATGACGTATAACCTGAATGAGCCTTGCAAGATAAAAGAAACCTCCTGGATAAAGCCAGTGAAATATGTGGGTGTGTGGTGGGAAATGATCACCGGTAAAAGTTCATGGGCCTTCACGGATGACTATCCTTCTGTGCAGCTTGGTGTTACTGATTTTACAAAAGCAAAACCAAACAGTACACACGGAGCTACAACAGCGAACGTAAAAAAATACATTGACTTCGCTGCGCAACATGGTTTTGATGCAGTATTGGTAGAAGGGTGGAATGTAGGCTGGGAAGATTGGTTTGGACATTCAAAAGATTATGTGTTTGATTTTGTAACACCTTATCCCGATTTTCATGTGCAGGAATTGAGGGATTATGCAAAATCAAAAGGCATAAAAATGATGATGCACCATGAGAGCTCTGGTTCTGTTAGAAACTATGAGCGCCACATGGACACTGCCTATCAGTTTATGAAAGCAAACGGCTACGACGCTGTGAAAAGCGGGTACGTAGGCAATATACTTCCACGGGGCGAAAATCATTATAGCCAATGGATAATAAACCATTACCAGTACGCTATTGAAAAAGCGGCTCAATATAAAATAATGGTGAATGCACACGAGGCTGTGCGGCCAACAGGTATTGCACGCACTTATCCAAACCTGATAGGCAATGAAGCGGCGAGGGGAACCGAATACCAGGCGTTCGGCGGCTCAAAGGCAAACCATGTTACTGTTCTTCCGTTTACCCGCTTGTTGGGCGGGCCGATGGATTATACACCAGGCATTTTTGAAATGGATATCATTAAGATCAATCCTAAAAATACTTCGCACGTAAACAGTACACTGGCTAATCAACTGGCCCTCTATGTTACCATGTACAGCCCCTTGCAAATGGCGGCAGACCTGCCGGAAAATTATAACCGTTTTCCGGATGCGTTTCAATTTATTAAAGACGTAGCAGTTGATTGGGATGACAGTAAATACCTGGAAGCAGAACCCGGAGAGTATATAACGGTAACGCGGAAGGCGAAAGGTACAGGCAATTGGTTTGCAGGCAATGTAAATGGTGAAGAAACCCGAACATCCGTTATATTATTCGATTTTTTGGATGCAGGCAAAACATATATTGCTACTATCTATGCTGATGCAAAAGATGCTCATTACAAAACAAACCCGCAGGCTTACAACATTCGTAAAGTGATCGTAACCAACAAATCTAAACTCTCACAATTTTGTGCTCCCGGCGGAGGATACGCCATCAGTATTGTGGAGGCTGATAAAACTCTACTGAAAGGGTTGAAACGTTTGTAGCGTGTGATCGTTATGTGTTAGCAATTTGCAGCGGTGATTACGTTGTTTTAAATAAACAGTAGGGGAGTGTCATTTTCTATCAATTTTCCTGGCATATTTTACACCCATGACAACCCCCGTTATTGCACACGCTATCACAGTTATGCCAATTACAAAGGGCATTATCGTATCAGATTGAAATTGCTTTAGCAATTTCATTTCAATAAGGCCAATTAATAGCCCTGACATTATACCTGTAACAAATCCAACAATCGCGTATTGAACTTTCCTCATAGCTCAAGATAATAAATGTAAATGGTGAATGGTCAATGGCCAATGGTCAATTGTCTTTGCGTCTTTGCTCGTTTGTTTTCTTTGCGTGAAATTATCGGCCATTGAAAAAAATGCTATATTGATACCTTACAATGATGCAGAAACATCACCAACCTGTTTCAAGTCCATAATTTGAACGAAACCCACTAAAACAAATTAAATGAAAATTAAAGTTGGCTTCCTCCTTTTTTCTGTAGCGGTTATTATTTTGTTTGGTTTCAATACATTCAAAAATCCAACGCCCGTATTAGGTATTATCGCTCCGTTGGAGCAGGATAGCCTTGTTTATGCATCCGGCTACAGCATGCTGGGCGAGTCTGTTGGCAGAATGCTTTCGTCATCATTAACAGAAGCGCAATTTCAGGAAAATTTAGCACGAATAAAAAAGGCACGTTGCAAAGTATTTGTATGCAATGTTTTTTTTCCTGGCAGCATAAAGATTGCAGGTCCGGATGTAAATGAGAAAAGGGTGCTGGGTTATGCTGACACCGTTTTATCCAGGGCCAAAAGGGCAGGAATACCTTTGATTGTTTTGGGCAGCGGCGGTGCAAGAAGGATTCCTGATGGCTACGATGCTAAAAAGGCACAGGCAGACTTTGTAGTGCTGTGCAGAAAACTGGCAATGGTTGCTAAGAAATATAATGTGATGATCGCACTGGAAAGCCTGGAAGCTACTGAAACAAATTTCCTGATAACATTAGGTTCGGCCGCAGAGGTAGTGAGGACAGTAGATCATGCTAATTTTAAATTAAATGCCGATATTTTTCACATGATGCGGGAAGGTGAACCGGCGCAAAGTATTGTGGATGCCGGCGATGTTTTGGTGTATTGCGAAATTGCAGAAAAACAAAAACGGACCCTTCCCGGTGTGCAGGGCGACGATTTTAAACCTTATCTGCGTGCTTTGCGAAAGGTGAAATACAAGGGTTATATTTTTGTTGAAGGCAATACAAGCGATCCTAAAAATGATATGCCGCTCTCATTTAAATACCTTACCAAACAGCTTGAAGAAGTATATGAAGAATAAGAAGGCAGAACTATATTGTTTGGAATTTGGTTTAGATATGTGCCGAGCCTAGGGCTCTCAGGTTTATGTTAATTTATAACAACGGGTTGAAACTCGTTGCTACAATATGGATCGAGCCCCTGGCTCTACCACCGTGAGTCCACCGCGATTTTGTTTCAGTAAAGGAATGTGATTAGTGCCTTTGATAAATTATATTGTGAAGAGCAATAATTTGAAACATGGAAATTTGCAGAGGCATAGCCTCGATCCATATTGTAGCAACGGATTTTAATCCGCTGTAAGATGCGCAATTTAGAAAGAGAACCGTAGGTTCGGCTCATATAAATTTTAGATAACAATTAAATTAGCACGAATGACATCATTCAGGTATGTTTTTATTTACTGCATCATCTTCGCCCTTGCTGCGGATGCCTCCGCTCAGCGAAAGTTTGTGCATCCCGGAATTTTACACACACAACAATCGTTGAACCGGATTTACAAAGTAGCCAACGATAAAATAATGCCGGGGTATGGGTCTTTCTTATTGTTAAAAGCTAATCCTTTAGCCAGTAACGATTACAAAATGGAGGGGCCCTTCGCCACCATTTCACGGGATGGAAAATTTAAGCATACCAAAAACAAAATGGAAGCAGATTTTAGCGCAGCGTATTTAAATGCACTGATGTGGATTGCTACCAAACATAAACTGCACGCAAAAAAATCATTGGCGATATTAGAAGCGTATGCCGATACTTTAAAAAATATTTCTGCAACAAATGATGCGCCCTTGCTGGCAGGGTTGGAAGGCACAAAAATTGTAAATGCGATAGAAATTTTAAGGTACACCGGTGGCGGTGTTTCCAAAGACCAGTTGAAGAAGATCACCCGGATGATTACCGGTGTATTTCTTCCCGTTTGTGAAAAGTTTTACAATACAAAGGCTTACACGAATGGCAACTGGGGGCCTATTGTTACGAAACTCTATCTGTCTGCAGCGATATTTTTCAACAACGAAACCATGTATAAAAAAGCTATCAACTTTTATAACAATGCAGAAGACAACGGGACCATCAAAAACTACATCAGCGGCAGTACAGGCCAGCTATAGGAGAGCGGCCGTGACCAGGGCCATTCGATGCTGGGCGTTGGCGCATTGGCAACCGTTTGTAAAATAGCTTACAACCAGGGCGATGACCTGTATGTAGCTTATGACAACCGTTTATTGAAAGGCTGTGAATATGTAGCCAAATACAACCTGGGCAATGATGATGTACCATTTGAAACCTGGAAGGACATAACAGGAAAATATTCTGAATGGACAAAAATTTCGGCAATCGGAAGGGGAAGATTTATTCCTGTATTGAAATGATCTATAACCACTATGTAAACATCAAAAGCCTCTCAATGCCCTATACAGAAAAAGTAATAGAAAAGACACGGCCAGAAGGTTATGACCGGGACCAGCCCGCATTTGGAACCTTGTTGTTTTATACCGGAAAAAAATAGTATCTAAAAACATCCAGGTGCCTGATTTATCTTTTTCTTGAAAACTAAAGTTGAGATTGACTAAATTGTTATAAAACCCCGTTGATATGAAAAAATTGTTGCTTGCAGTATGTACGTTTTTCCAGTTGATTTTATTTGCTCAACCTAAAGAAACCTACCCGGTTGATTCCGCCAGTGTGGAGCATGCAGGTGTGCCTAAAGGTGAGTTGTTGAAATTTAAGTTTGACCAGTCAAAAATTTTCCCGGGCACCGTAAGGGATTATTGGATTTATGTGCCTGCGCAATATAAGCCTGGCAAGCCGGCCTGTGTCTACATCAACCAGGATGGGATACAATACAAGGCACCCACTGTATTTGATAACCTGATCTATAAAAATGAAATGCCTGTTACCATTGGCGTGTTTATCACTCCGGGCAAGGTATTGGCAGATAGTGGCTCGAATGTGCTTAGCCGTTATAACCGCAGTTTTGAATATGATGGATTGGGCGATGCGTATGCCCGTTTTTTATTGAATGAATTATTGCCTGATGTTGAAAAGCGTACCACTGCAGATGGCCGTGCCATACAGCTGTCAAAAAATGGCAATGACCGGGCCATTGGCGGTTCAAGCAGTGGAGCTGTCTGTGCTTTTACTGCCGCATGGGAAAAGCCTGAGCAGTTCTCAAGAGTCTTTAGTGCTATCGGTACCTATGTTGGTTTGCGTGGAGCAGATCGTTACCCCATTCTTATTCGTAAATATGAAACTAAGCCGCTCCGCATTTTTTTGCAGGATGGCAGCAACGACCTGAACATTTATGCAGGTGACTGGTGGAAGGCAAATGAAATGATGGAAAGGGCCTTAACATTCTCAGGATATGAAGTAAACCATGCATGGGGTGAAGGTGCCCACAATTCTAACCACGCTACGGCAATTTTCCCGCAGGCAATGCGCTGGCTTTGGAAAGGCTGGCCAACAGCAATTACACAAGGCAATTCAACTAACCAATTATTGAAGAAACTGCTTATACCCGGCCAGGATTGGGAACTTGTTGGCGAGGGCTATCAATTTACCGAAGGCACTGCAGCCAATGCAGCAGGCGAAATGTACTACCAGGATATTACCACCGGAATAACTTATAAGGTTGGCAAAGATGGGAAACCAATTGCGCTTCCGCTCGATTCAAAGAAAGCAAGTGGCACCAGCTTCGGCCCCGATGGTAAGCGTTATACTACATCAGGCAGATCAAAACAGGTATATGTATATGATGGAAGCGAAAAGGAAGCAGTAGTGGCAGATAGTATTTCCGGCAACGACCTGACGGTTGCCAGCAATGGCAATATATATGTAACCGCACCAGACGGCACCAATGCCGGAAAGCTTTACCTGGTGAGGCCCAACGGGAATAAACTGGTGGTAGATGAAGGAGTAAGGTTTCCCAATGGTGTGGCGCTTTCGCCTGATCAAACGCAGTTGTATGTTACGGAGTCTGCTTCTCATTGGGTGTGGATCTATAAAATTAAAGCGGATGGAACCCTTGCCTACAAACAGAAGTTTGGCTGGCTGCATGTGCCGGACACACAAGAAAATGCCTGGCCCGATGGATTAAAATGCGACACAGCCGGGAATGTTTTCGTAGCTACGCGGCTGGGTATACAAGTGCTAGATCAACTGGGCCGTGTAAATGCTATCTTGCCCATACCTGCTTCCAACGGCCAATCTTCCAACGTATATTTTGGCGGCCCTGCATTTGATGTATTATATGTTACAGCAGGGGATAAGGTGTTTCGCCGCAAACTAAACACCCGTGGATGCAATGCTTTTATGCCTCCGTTAAAACCTGTTGAGCCGAGGTTGTGATTTATAAAGTAGTTAAGGGAAAAAGTGAGTACAGTTTTGTTGCCCAATCTAAACAGCCTTGCTCATCATTGTTGTGTCACTCACTTTTACCGCATACCTATGTGGGGCTTTCATTGCGTTATAAACTAAAACGCGAATTGGTTTATAATGGTATAGTACGAATCAACATTTTCGTGGTTTATCCGTTGCGAAGTAAAAAATTGGGACTTCCCCGCACAGGTTATTTATCACCCAGTTCGATCCACACAGGCGTATGATCACTTGATTTCTCCCAGCCGCGGACATGGCGGTCAACTCCTGCAGCAATCAATCTTTTGCTAAGGTGTGGGCTCAACAAAAAATGATCAATGCGTAAGCCGGCATTGCGCCCATACGCATTGCGGAAATAATCCCAAAAGGTATAAATAACATCTTTTGGATAAAGCTTTCTGATCGCATCGGTCCAGCCTTGCTCCACCAGCATTTTAAAAGCCAGGCGAATCTCCGGCCGGAAAAGCGCATCATCCACCCACCGCTCCGGTTTGTAAACATCCAGCTCAGTGGGCATCACGTTAAAGTCTCCCGCCAATAGTACCGGTTTTTTAGCTGCAAGCAGTGTCGCCGCATGGGCTGTCAATCTTTCGAACCAGCGCAATTTATATTCGAACTTTGGCCCCGGAACAGGGTTGCCGTTTGGTAAATACAAACAACAGATATGGATACCGTTGATCATTGCTTCAATGTACCGGCTGTGGGTATCATCAGGGTCGCCAGGCAGTGCCCGCCTCACTTCTTCGGGCTCACTGTCACGGGCAAGTATGGCAACCCCGTTCCAACTTTTTTGCCCATGCCAGATGGCATTGTAACCAGCATCTTTTATAGCCGTCTCTGGAAATTTTTCAAGGGGCGCCTTCAGTTCCTGCAAGCAAACAACATCAGGCTTTGTTTCATCCAGCCAGCGGAGCAGTACAGGCAGCCGCCCGTTTACCCCATTTACATTATAGGTTGCTATTTTCATAAAAAAACTGTTTTTAGCTAGATCGCTAATATATGAGCTGTATGTCCTCCGTCCAGGTGTATTAAAAATGTCGCACGGGATTAAAGGTTGCCAACCTTCATAAAGAAATCTATAACTTGAAATAAATTTTTTAAAGGTTGGCAACCCTTGAGCCTTTTTTACTCATACTTGGTGCGCCTTCCTGTTTGCTTTGCTGTGTTTCACCTTTAGGTTTTGCGGGATTGTTCTCATTCCCTTTACTGCCGCTGTTGTTTTTCTGTTTCATATGTAGCTCATTTATCTGTGTCATGTATTAAAATGAGCCAGTTATTATTCCTATTCTTCGTCATCATCTTCTGCCTCATCCAGGTTGTTAAACTGGTATTCCAGTGTATTGTCAAACGTTTCATAACTGAAGTTTTCAGGCGTAGCCCCTGCAGCAAATGCAAAAGCAAAATTGAGGTCGTACAGGTCATCTTCGGTTAACCATTCTTCCTGCGTGGCCACGATGATCCATTTATAAAGAAAGTCATCCTGCGCTTCTATCATCATTGTTTCCAGCAGCAACTCTCTTTGAATTACAAAGCGGTTGTTACTCTTGCCGGCCCATTCAATACGATCTGTCGATACTTCCCAATTTCCAAATTTCATAAAGTTGTTTTTTAAGTTTTCTTCAATTTATATGCCAGTCCCCCGATGATAGCTTTACCTGTTGTATTGATGTTAAAAAAATATTTAAGCAACGGCCGGCTAACAAATGTTCATCTACAACGGCGGACGGCTCTTTTGTTTTGAGTGTTTTGCCGGCATACTCATAAAAGTATATTTCATTGGTTTGAAAATAAGGAAATCATGGCATGGTTATGGCAAGTGGTGGCTTAATTCTACAAATATAAAAGCCTTCAATCTTTTTATTCAAAAGGTTGACATATCATCCGCGATATTGACTTGTATGCTTACACGCTAACTGCACAAAAGAGTTATTAAATTATATTGAAAATAAACAAGGGGTGGTTGCTAAAACCCTTATGGGATTGCTTTGTTAAAAAAAAGCGGGGCCAAATCATATTGGTTAGAAAATGATTTACATAGGATGATGAGCAGAACAATGCTCTTAAATACCATCACCGAAACCTGATTTAATTACCATTTAATATAAAAAACCATGTATTCAAAAAAAGTACTTTTACCAGCGATGGCTTTGATGTTAGCTACGTTATTTGGAGCCTGTAAAAAGGAACCTGTAGCCAATCTCTCAGGCGACCTTTCGTCAGCAATAGCTTTATCCTCTCCGTCGTTGGCACTACAGCAAATACCACAGAAAGTAGTGAACCTTGGGATTGCTGGTGAGTTTGTCATTCTGTCTAAATCAGGGATCACTGATGTATATAAGTCTGCCGTCACAGGGGATATTGGGACAAGCCCTATTACCGGTGCAGCAATCCATTTAACTTGTGCAGAAGTGACCGGAACCATCTATTCTGTGGATGCAGCAGGCCCGCTACCTTGTGGTGTGATCAATTCGAGCAGGCTAACCACTGCCGTTAGTAATATGGAAACAGCTTATACTGATGCAGCCGGTCGTTCTAACCCCGATTTCTTAAACCTTGGGGCAGGCGATATCGGAGGGAAAACGCTTACACCGGGCTTATACAAATGGACCAGTGCGTTGCTTATTCCTACAGATATTACGTTTTCCGGAGGTCCTGATGACGTATGGATTTTACAGGTTGCCGGTACGCTTGACATGAGTTCTGCTGTGAATATTACCTTAGCCGGTGGTGCACAGGCAAAGAATATATTTTGGCAATCAGCCGGTGCCGTTACGTTAGGAACAACCAGTCATTTTGAAGGAGTTATTTTAGGTGCAACGGGGATCAATTTAAAGACAGGCGCATCCATAAACGGAAGATTGCTGGCACAGACTGCAGTAACACTTCAGATGAATGCAGTTACAAAGCCACAATAAATAAATGAAGAACTAAATGCGAAGGGGCTGCCATTAGGTAGCCTCTTTTTTTGTACGTTATGGAAGCTTACAGTAATGATCTTACAATTGCTTCCCATTCCTGTTGCAAAGAAACGTCCGGCCTTTTTTTTCCGGCCTTGCTATACCAGTAATCTGCATTCCAGCTATCGCCTTCCTTGCGATGAAGATAAGCATGCACCCAGCATGCCGTAGTGTCTTCCAGGCTATCAACCACCTTGTGTGCCTTGTCCCAATTGCCCTGGCCATCCTGCCACATTGCTAACAGGTACATCGAAATACCTGCCGGAGGTGTTTCATCTTTTATACTTTGCTGAAATGCTTCGAACTGCATATTGTCTTTTATCCAAAAATAGCAAAAATGATATTTATAACATAACAAGCTGTGAAAGGAAAGCCACGCAAAATAAAGTATTACTATGTTGTTTTTTTGTTGAAAAAAGGCACTTAGCAAATGCGAAAACTGCCCGGGCATTAATCAACTGCACGAATTATTTTTAGTGATGGTCGATTGACGGACCATAGTTCAGCAAATTATCTCATTAAAAACTCCTATTGTTTGGGATTTGGTGCAGGTATGTGCCGGGCCTGCGGTTTACGAAGCAGTTGCAGGCAAAAATGCAATCAATATTGGCCTTAACTTTAACCCATTAAAGTATAAACAAAACATGCCCAACTGGAAAGATATTTTTATTAAGTCTGCAACTTTTATAGAAGATAAATGGGATGAGTTGCGTTTCAATTTCACAAAGAAACTAGGCCTTAATGATCCTGTTCAAATAATCCCGTATCGTACTTACGGCACAGCCACCCGCCTATACGTTAAAGGCCGCGTATTGGAAGATAAAAAAATTTCGGCTGCCGCCGATAAAGACACGATACTCAACAACCTGCTAAACATGTACAAGCGCTTTGAAAGCGATGAAGTACCAAACGCACGGTTGAAAATAACAGTGGCAGATGAACAACACGAAGTAACAACAGATAAAGAAGGGTATTTTGTGCTGAACGTACAGCCTGTCATTGCCATCATCAATGAACAGTTGTGGCATCCCATAGGCCTGGAGCTTATTGATGCACCCATACCTTTTGTTCCCGGAGTAGCTGTCCACGCTGAAGTGATGATTCCCCCACCTGATGCAGAGTATGGCATCATCAGTGATATTGATGACACGATTGTGAAAACCGGTGCCACCAGCCTGTTGGCAATGAGCAGGGCCACCTTTCTCAACAATGCCAGAACAAGGTTGCCTTTTGCCGGCGTATCGGAATTTTATAAAGCATTGCAACTCGGTCGCAACGGTAAGCGAAATAATCCATTTTTTTATGTGAGCAGCAGCCCATGGAACTTGTATGATTTATTAAAGGAATTTCTTGACCTGAACAGTATTCCGGCAGGCCCCTTGCTGCTGCGTGACTTTGGCCTTCAAAATGAAAATGCCATCGATAATGGACATATGGGGCATAAGCTTAAAGAAATTAAGCAGATCATGGAGGCTTACCCTCACCTGCAATTTGTACTCATCGGCGATAGCGGCCAGGAAGACCCTGCTATCTACCGGGAAGTAGTGAAAGCATTTCCCAACCGCATATTGGCAATTTATATTCGTGATGTACAACTGCCGGAAAGAAAGAAGATAGCTGTAGATATTTCCGAAACACTGAGAGATCAGAAAGTTGAAATGATCATTGTAGAAAATACGGTGGAGGCCGCTAAGCATGCGGCAAAAAATACCCTGATTTTTACCGAAGCTATTCCCGCAATTGAACAGGAAAAAAAGGAAGACAAGGGGCAGGTGCCGGGCAAAGAGGAAGCCACTGTATCTCAATAGAACAAAGTGATTCTTTTGCAGCAATCGGTGAAGAAGCCGCCCAATCAAGGTTATATGC
>JBDSAA010000205.1:0-13648 GCA_039922375.1 Ferruginibacter sp. | reverse complement strand
TATCAATGGTTCTTTTTGATACAAATAATTTTTCAGCGATTTCTTCATTGGTCATTGCCATGGCGATCATATTTAACACCTCTGTCTCCCTTCTGCTTAAGAGCTTCCCTCCTTTTACGTTTTTATTTTTATCCTCCTTTTGCGATTCGATTAATTTCACCGCAACCTCACTGCAATAATAAACTTCCCCTGCCTGTATTTGGCTAATTGCTTTCAACAATTCCACTGGCTCAATATTCTTAAGAATATATCCTTTGGCACCAGCATTCATCATACTTTCTACATAAGCTATTTCATCATAGTTACTTAAAGTGAGAATTTTCATAGCTGGCTTAAACCTTAATATACGCTGTATCGTTTCCAATCCGGAAAATCCCGGAAGCTGGTAGTCCATTATAATCAACTCAACCTTTTTATGCCCTAATAAGCGTATTGCCTCTTCCCCGCTTTCTGCCTCCAGCACATTAAACAGCATTTGCTTTTTTAAGCCCGCCAGCATTAATTTTAACCCTTCCCGTAGCATTCGGTGGTCATCAACGATTAATACATTCAATTCCTGCTTCTTAATTGATTTTAAGTTCACCATAACTAACTATTTACTGGAATGGTGATGGTATAATAAGTACCCTGGCCAATACTACTCCCCAATTTTAATTGGCCATTGTGCAATTTTACCCTTGATCGTACATTTTGAAGCCCCATGCCGTTAGCAGGTTGCCGGATGTCAAACCCCTTCCCATTGTCGCTCAAATGAATTTTTAAATTTTTTTTTCGGTAGGTAAAAATAATATCTATTTTACTCGACTCCCCATGTTTAAACGCATTGGTCATAAACTCTTGTATTACCCTATAAAGATCAATTTTTAATTCAGGGATAAAATCCGGCAGTGGTGTATTTTGTCGAATGTTAATAAATGCTTTTTGCTTATAGTATGAATGATTGCAGAGTTCCTTGACAGCTTTTACTAAGCCGAATTCTTCCAAGGTTTTCGGCATCAGGTTAAAGCAAATATTTCGCATATCTGTAATTAATGTTGCCAAAGCCTCATTTGATTTCAACAAAATCATTTTTTGTTGTTGCCGGGTTATCATTTCAGCAGTAGTGATGATATAAAATTTTATGGCAGACAATTGCTGTGTCAGGCTATCATGAAGATCCTTTGCGAGGCGCTGCCGCTCCTTTTCCTGGGTATTGATGATCGTCCTGATAATAAGGTTTTCTGTTTTTAACTGGAAGCTAATATCAGCAGCAGTTAAAAGAATTAGTTGTGGCCTTCTTCGTTCAGTTTTAAAAAAAGATGCATTAATCTTTACCGGGATCATCAATCCTTCGCTGGTGTAGAAATTTGTTTCCCCGGAAACGGGAAAAGGATTATTATTAAGTTCTTTAATAATTTTGCGACAAGAAAAATGGTTGTCTTTGAGAACAACTTTAATAAACTTTCCTTTTAAATCCCCTCTTTCAAATTTCAATTGCTGCTCAGCAGACCGGTTAACCTCTTCAATAACGCCTTTGTTATTCAGGATAAATACCATATCCGAAATAGAATTAAAAATATTGGTGAAATAATCCCTGGAAATCGTAATGGCTTTTAATTCTTCACCAAGCATGTTAATTCCACTAATTATTGCATCAACGTCATCCAATTGTGGGGAAAGAGGAAATGTTTTATCAAACCTCCCGGAGGAATATTCACTTAGCTGGAAAATGATTTGTTTGAATCGTTTATCCATGATTGCAATTTATTTTCAATTCAACATACTTTGCCAGCCACCTTTCAGCCCTGCTAATGTTGTGAAATACCCTGACCGGCATCTTTGTTTTATTGACTTTAAGAAAAAAATTACCTAGTAAAGAACTAAAAGAAGAATTGACGAAAATCGCAGCAGCAAGCAAATCTTTAATCGCCTCATCCGAAGCAAGATAATCTCTTGCAGGTTTGTCCATACTGATAACACCCTCACTTAATATGAGCGCAGGTAGTTTTCTACCACCGGTAAAGGATAAACGGGTACGAACTATTTCTTTTGCAATTACAAGATCAATATGCAGGTTTTCCTTATAAGTTCCTATCAGTATATTATCCTTAACGCGGAGATGAATATAGGGTGTTTCAAGCTCCATGGTACAAAGTTAATTTAACATGTATTGAAAAAAATACGTCTTTATACGTAAATAAATCTCTTAGCAGGCAATCTGAAAAATCAGTTTTTGAACGGACATTTTGAGGATGATAAATTTTCAAGTTTGTACTTCAAAAATAAAGCAAGTCGCACCATGAGCAAACAAAATTCTTTTTATGATACAGTCGATCAAATTGTTTCATACGGTGTTCAAAAAGGAATACTTCATTTATTTACCGGAGAAAGTCAGTTTGATGGAACTACTATCGTCATCAACGAGAATAAGATTATCAATTTTGGTTCCTGTAGTTACCTGGGGCTGGAGTTTGACCCAAGAATAAAAGCGGCGGCCTGCGAGGCCGTTGAAAAATACGGCACTCAATTCTCCGAATCAAGAGCCTATGTATCTCTTGGCTCCTACCAAATATTACAGCAACTGCTGGAAAAAATATTTGATGCCTATTGTGTAATCACTCCTACCACCACGTTGGGGCATATCGCCAATATCCCGGTGATAATTGATGACAACGACGCAGTGATCCTGGATCAACAGGTACATAACTCTGTACAGACTGCTGTACAACTGGTAAAAGCCAGGGGCGTACATATCGAATTGGTTCGTCACAACAGGATGGACTTACTAGAGGAAAGAATAAAAGTACTCCGTTCCAAATACAGAAAAATCTGGTACATGGCGGATGGGATATATTCAATGTTTGGTGATAGCTGTCCAATTGAAACGATGTATGAGTTGATGAATCAATTTCCGGAATTTTACTGTTACGTCGATGATGCACACGGGATGAGTATTTATGGTAAACACGGCCATGGATTTGTTTTAAACGACCGGTCAATTCATCCAAAAATGGTAGTTGCTACTTCCTTAAACAAAGCATTTGCCAGTGGTGGTGGTGTATTGGTTTACGCAGATAAAGAGCTAGCCAGGAAAGTGGGAACCGTTGGAGGGCCCTTATTGAGTTCAGGGCCAATGCAACCCTCTGCTTTGGGAGCTGCCATCGCTTCGGCGAAAATACACTTGAGCGATGAAATAATTGAAATGCAGCAACAATTAAGAACGAATATCGATTACACGCTGCAAATGCTCGAAAAATACAAGCTACCCCTCATTTCAGAAGCCGGAGCGGCCATATTTTTTGTAGGTGTAAGCCTTCCCAAACTTGGGCAAAACCTGGTGAAACGCATGCTGGATGCTGGTTTTTATGTGAACCTGGGTGTTTTTCCAACAGTACCCATGAAACAGACAGGAATTCGCTTTACTATAACCAGGCTTCATACTTTTACTGAGATAGAGCAGATGATTGCCACTTTGGCAGCGGAACTACCAAAGGCGATGAGCGAAGAAAATATTTCTCTGCAGGAGATTTATAAAGCTTTTAAAGTTCCACTTCCGGAACATTTTCAACCTTGCTTAATTATCGATCAACTTATCAAAAAAGAACTAAAAACAAAACACCATCATAGTATCCACGAGGTTGACAAAGATGAATGGAATAGACTGTTTGAAGGTAAAGGAACTTTTGATTGGGAAAACTTACAAATGCTGGAGAAGGTCTTCTCAAATAATAGCCTTCCGGAAGATAACTGGTCCTTTGATTATGTATTAATAAAAGATGCGGCCGATGTTATCCTGGCGGCTACTTTCTTTACCACAGCGCTATGGAAAGAAGATATGCTTTCTGCTTCCTCTATTTCACGACAGGTAGAATTGCAACGTAAAAACAACCCTTACTATTTAACCAGTAAAGTGCTGTGCAGTGGTTCATTGATCACAGAAGGTGAACATCTATTTATTAACTTTCAATCCACTCATTGGAAAGACGCCTTACAACTACTGATAAGTAAGGCTTATACGCTACAGGAAATTCATAAAGCCAATCATATCGTTTTTAGAGATTTTCATGGCATTAATAAAGAACTTGATGATTTAATGGTAGACAATGGTTTTTTCAAAATCAAGATGCCGGACACACACCGGTTAGAATCATTATCCTGGAATAATCCAACGGAGTTATATGAATCGCTTTCTCCCAATGGAAAAAATCACTTACGTAAAAAGGTACTGCGCAACATTGATTGTTTTACGGTAGAAGTAATCTCTATTTCCGACTGGACGGAGGAAATTGAAAATTGGTTTCAATTGTACCTCAATGTTAAAAACAACAGCCTGGAGTTGAATACGTTTGCTTTACCGGGCAAACTGTTTACGCAACTTGCTTTAAATGAAAACTGGGAAATGCTGCAACTTACCCTAAAAAATCCAGGGGATGCATTAGACGCAGTTCCCTGCTGCGTTGTGTTCAGCTACAAAACAAAGGAAGCCTATATTCCAATGATCATAGGACTGGATTACACTAACAATCAAAAGTATGGTATATACAGGCAGGCGCTTTATCAAATAACACTCCAGGCAAAAAAGCTTGGCAAAAACAAAATCCTGTTAGGTTTTTCGGCAACAATTGAAAAACAAAAATTGGGAGCAAAACCAATACCCACATTTGCTTATATGCATTCAAAAGATAGCTTCAACCTTGAAGCGATGTCAGCAATACCAAATTTCGTAAAAGCCGCCAGCTAATATTTTATAAACCTGACCCAGTAAACAACTGGTCACTTTCAATGGCCTTATACAATGGCATTTACAGACTTAGGTTGATATGCATTACAAATGAACTATTGAAATACTCCGTGTACTGTAAACTTATTTCATGAAAACAGCTCTTGCACATTCAGCATCTGGCATCTATCCGCCCACTGTTATTAAAGCGATTCGAAATGCGCAAGATTTAATGAATGCCGATTTGAAAACCCACCTTGTTTTAAGAAACCTGGCAAGGCGGGTAGGTACCAATGAATTTACATTGAAGAAAGGTTTTAAAGAAGTTTTCAATACAACCGTATATCAATATCTTTTAAAACAGCGAATGAATAAAGCATTCATCCTGGTAACCTCATCCAATTTAAAATTAAAGGAGATAGCTGCTCAGTGCGGCTTTGAAACACTTTCAGGTTTTAGTACCTCTTTCACTAAATACTATGGAATAAGGCCCGGCGGTTTAAGATAAGTTTTATTTAACCCCAATAAATGAAAACTCCTTTTAAGATATTATTTCCAAGGGCAGTGGAGTTTTTACAAAAAGATACACTGCCTGAAAATTGTGATCATAAAATCCCCTTTGCAATCCCTTACCAGTCAACCTCAGATCTTGGCGATTTTATTACTCAAAGAGTAAACGGCAATGATTACTGGATGGAATTACTAACCTGCAGTGTTAGCACTAATTGTACAATTGATCTTTCTTTTCCTGACCCCTGCATCGCATTTGCCTTTTTTTTAAAAGGAAGTATACTGTTGGGATCTCACCATAACAATCAAAAAATATTTCTTTCATCCGGCAGCTTCAACTGCTATTATGCGCCGGCAGGTGATCGTAATTTTATAATTCCACCAGGCGAATACGTTATCCTTATATTGGTCCCTCCCCCCAATTATCTTTTAGGTATGGCCGAAGAGCATTTGATATTGCAGGATTTATTAAATCGCTTATCACGAAAGGATACAAATGCAGATAGGTTGGATACATTTAAATTTCCCCATGCCGTAATACGAATTATTAAAAGTATGGAAAGATGTAATAAAAAAGGGGCTGCACTCGACCTGGTATTACGTAGCTACATACTAAAATTTCTGTCCTTCTATAACCAGCAACTAAAAGAAAAGGAAATTCATAAAGGGTTTCAAACGAATGAACATATAGCTATTGCAGTGAAGGAGCACATCATGAATAATATAAGCAGTATGCATCTTGGTAGAGTAAAGGAATTATCCCACCAATTCAACATTACATCAAGAAGCCTGAGGAGGGAATTCAGGAAATTATTTGGCCAAACCGTACCAGAATTTATCAGGGCACAACGACTCGATCTCGCCCATCGTTTGCTGGTAAATTCCAGCAAGCAGGTACAGGAAGTAGCTGCTGAAACAGGCTACGACTTTCTTTCCCATTTTAACAGGGAATTCAAAAGGAAATTTGGATATGCTCCCGGCACGTTGAAAAAAATCAGTAAAGGCAATCCGTCTTATTAAATACCCGCGCTCTAACTTATTTACTCAAAAGGTGTCTCGATTTTATTGACAGCCTACCATTAACAACGTTTCTAAAAGTTAAATAAAAAGGACACAAAATGGCATTTTAAAAATGCCTGAAAGTGAACAACTTTACAGAAGCAATAGCAGCATACCATAAGAAAAATCCGCATTAAATAAAGTATATACCTACTGTTTACAAGCACCCGATCAGTAGCAATATAAATATAGTTTCTTCCATCATTTTATTGAAGCACTCTTAACAGTAAAGCGATGTTATTCAGACACACTGAGTCGCTAAAACTGGCAATAAAAATTAAAATAATGAAAAAGCAGATATTCATAGCAGATAGTATCAGCACCACAGTCTTGGTAATCTTACTTTATACTGCATTGAGTAAACTTTTGGATTACCATAGTTTTAAAACTGCTTTGTCCGGCCTTCCAATATTAAAATCATTTTCAGGACTGATCGCCTGGCTACTGCCTGTTACTGAAATATTGGTATCCCTGTTACTGTTTTTTCCAGCAACCCGAAAAATAGGACTTCAACTTGCTTTTGGATTACTCACATGTTTTACTATATACCTGGCGGGTATGATCTGGTTAACTCCTGGTTTACCTTGTAATTGTGGTGGAATGCTAACAAGCCTTACATGGAGACAGCATATTCTGTTCAACCTGGTCTTTATATTGCTTTCTCTATTGGGTATTATTCTTTACAAAAAACATAAAGAAACTATGAAGCAAACGCCTCCCTAGTTCCGCAAGGAACAACATACTTAAACAATGACTGAAGCTGTAAATACAGTGTAAGCTCCAGGTAAAAAACCGGTAAAACATTCCTTTATTAATTAAAATAATTTTTATGAAAAGATATATTTTCGGCACAATCGCCGTAATCATCGCAACAGCATCCCTTGCGTTTACAAATAAAAGCACAACAACAAAACCTTTGTCTTCGCATAGCTTCTATTATATGGCGCCCGGAGGAACAGATTATTCGCAAACTGCAGTGCAAGACAAAGCCAACTGGATATCCAATCCAGGTACGGTGCCTACCTGCAGTGGCACGGCTAAAGCCTGCAGAATTGAGGTAAATGATAGCTATACCGAACTTAACGGAAGCAGTATCCGTGTATTCAAAACATCGGGAAACGTAGCTGAAATAGTAGCAGGAGAAGGATCTGTACCGGAGTTGAATGTTCCGCTGGAACAGTCTTCTACAGGGCTTGATGGCACCACCGATAGGGCACAGTAGGAAGGGAAATATCAACAATGAAAAGGGCTGACATTGGTCAGTCCTTTCTCAATTTCATTTATTATTGGTAAACATTAATTGCTAGTTCTGTTGCATACCTGTTAACTGTATGATATCAGTTGGTAACGGCAAGGCATACCTCTTTTCATTGGGCTGCAATTTAAACGTATCGGTACTAATCAATCTTACAGGAACTATATTTGCCCCCATTGCATTATACCGTTTAATATCGGGCCACCTTAACCCTCGCATCAACAGCTCTTTTCTTCTTTCGTTCACAATGATGTTAATGGCCTCTGGCTGACTTGCAGCATTGAACTTAACAAAAGTTCCACTAATCCATCTTTTTTCAAGTAGCCGGTTAATGTCATTCATCGCATCGGCTACCCTACCCAGCCTTGCATGGCATTCCGCTCTTACCAGGTAAATTTCATCCACGGCAATTCCAGTAAATAATGTAGTTGGGCTCGAAGCATAACTTCCCTTAAATCTTCTGTAAGCACCGCTGGTCCTGAAAAAGATTGTCTTCCTTAAATCATTGTTTTCATAACTTTTAAACAGCATACTGTCAATGAGCGCCGTACCGGGTGCTTTGGCAGAAAAACTATTTGACATAGTTGTGTAAAATATTACCTCGGTGTTAAAAGGCTTAAACGGCGTGGTGGAAGTTGTGCTGATTTCACTTGTATTGTTATAGTCTAACAGATCATTTTTCAACTGTAAACATAGATTGGCGTATTTAAACGCACTGTCATAACGTTGCATACTCAACCAGGTTCTTGAAAGCAATCCATACGCAGCAATTTTTGAAGGACGCATTACATGCACGGGTAAATCCGGTAACAATGGATTTGCCCCATTGAGGTCGCTAATGATCTGTTGGTAAGTTTGCTGGATGGTCGATCTTTTGGATGGCTGATCTTTTGGATGGCTGATTAAAGTCCGACCCTTCCCGTAATACGATACCAAGGTCTATCGTCGAAGTTGCCTCATCGTAAGTTTTTGCGAATACCCATGCCAGGTTTAAATAATAATATGCCCGGTAAAAAAGTGCTGATCCTTTTACATGGTTCCAATCCGTTTTATTTTGTTGGGTCATTTCGATTTTTTCAATTCGTTCAAGACAGAAATTCGCATTGAATACAGCATTGTAACCATAGGCCCAGTCATTGGGATAATTGTACAGATCTACTTGCCAGGTGTATGCTTTCTGCTCTAAGAGACCCTGACCATTATAAGTGGCCAGGGGTAAGAAATAATCATCTGCTGACGCTTCCCCAAAAGCTGATGTTTGAAGGTTCATCACGTTCGGGTTATCCAATATTCCCTGTAAATCCTTTAAAGTAGAGGGTGTAACAAGGGAAGTATTCGATTTTTTTTCAAGATACTTTTTGCAGGAACAAATGCCAGCCATGAAAAGCAGCGCAAACAAGGCGGCCAGTAAATTTTTATTACGCATGTTGGTTAGTTTTAAAAGTTAGCCCTTACACCAAGGGCAATGGATTTAACAGGTGGTATGGTAGCCGGGTAATCAGGATCAAGATTTTCTTTGTTGGTCCTCCAGATGATGCCAAGGTTTGCAGCATTCAGATACACCTGCAGGTCTTTAAATGGGAATTTGTTACTACCTGCCTTATTAAAAGTGTAGCCTAGGTTAATGTATTGTAACCGTATATGATCGCCCTTTAAAACATTGACTGCTGACTGGCGGTAAAAATTATCACCGGCTTCGTTAGCAGGATATATAAAGGCCGGTGTATTGGTAAATGCCTCGTCACCGGGCTGTTGCCACCTCTTATCATAATTTGTTTGCACCGTTCCTGCAATCAATCCTGCACCTGCAAAAAAGGGTCGTTTAAAATAATACCCCATCCGGTAAATAAGGTTGGCTGAAAAAGAAAAATTTTTCCAGCTTATGGTATTGATGATTGCCCCGGAAACGGTTGGGTTAGCAGATCCGAGATAAATGATATTTCCGTCTACGCCTTTTGTTATGCCCTCTGAAGTGATGGCTGTATAATCGGTACTTAATACACCGTTTACATATCCCTGCGGTTTACCCGTTTTATCGAGCCCACCCCATTTATATGCAGCAACAGCATACAGTGGCTTACCAACTACCGGTGAAATACCGGTACCGCCGGCCAATATAGAACTGATTCTTGCTGCTGACGCGATATCATATTTCGTAGTTTTGGCAGTATTGAAATTTAATAGAAAGGTGGTGTTCCATTTTATTTGGCGGTTAATATTTCTGCTGTTAAGCACCAGGTCGATACCCCAGGCACTGGTACTGGCAACATTCTTAGTTATATTTCTCAATGCGCCCCAGGTAGTGTAATCGTACGGCGTGGCCCCATACAGGTCGGTCCCATTTTTTTGATAATATTCCAATGATCCATCCAGCACATTTCCCTTTAGGGCAAAATCAAGCCCTATATTCAATATCCCCACCTGCTCCCATTTTAAACCAGGATTATTAAGGGTTGTAATTGATGTACCGGGCAGACCTGTAATATTGGAATTGGATATATAACGGGCTACAGCAAGCGCAGACCTGCCAAGGTCAACATTACCGCTACGGCCATAAGTAAATCTTAACGAAAGAGTGGAAACCGCTTTGAAATGATAAAACTTTTCGTGGGATATTTTCCATGCGCCTCCTGCCGACCAAAGCGGTTTCCATTTGTCGTTGGTGCTAAGGCCAAATATATTGGAACCATCCCTTCTTGCACTTGCAGAAAAAGTGTACCGGTTATCGTATGTATATGCAGCATTGGCATAGATGGAAACAAACCTGTTGGTCTGCTCAGCAGAAATGGTGGGTGCACCGGGGATATAATCATAAGCACCGGAAACGAAAAGCGGGTAAGCATTCACGTAATCCACATTAGCATAGGTGAGTGGATCCTCATTGTATCCGTATGTGGTGTAGCCATTGCCATTGCCGGAGGACGCTCTCACTTCACCTCCAGCAATAGCATATACACTGTGCCTGTTTCTTTCATGGTTCATATTTAACTGTGCCCTGCCTGTGTGTGATTGAACCAAAGCATTATTGGTGGTCTTAATGGCACCCAGCGGTATATTATATTTCACTGCACCTGTTGCCCGGTTAATCTCCGTAAATGCATTAATAATTCCCCTCGCATTAAAGCTCTCCCGTTCATTTAACTGGATCAGTTCATTCTCCTGTTGCTGGTACTGATAACGGACATCCAGGCTTAAGGATGGTAGCAATTTATATTGAATTCCGGCCGTTGCAAATAGTTCATTGTTATGGCCTGTTCCTTTAGTGTATTTATAATTATCCAATGGATAATACTTCCAGTTTAATAGCTTGCCTCCTCCTGCGGTATCTGTATATCGTTCATTGAGCGAAGCGTTAAATGGTACTGCCTTACCATTCGCATCATCAAATTTCAAATAGGGTACCTGCCTTCCATTTACATTCAGGCTGTTATAAGTAAGGCCCCGCCCTGAAGTAGTTTTAAGCTTGGTATAGTAAACCCCAATATTAATCAGCAGATTTTTTGTGGGTTTATAATTGTTCTCCATTTTAATATTGAGTTTATTGGAACGTCCGTATGATTGATCGGTTACCTCATCATACCCCAGCGACAAAATATAATTGATGTTATTGCCTCCTCCCCTCACATTGGCTGCATATTGCCGGGTGATGGCATTCCTGTAAAAATGGCGCAGGTATTCATCGCGGCTGTCCACCTGTTTCATAGCATCGATCCCGATAGCTGAATCCTGAGCGGATATGATACCCTTTCTCCTTTTCAAAAAAAGTTCTACTGCGGGTGTTAAGGCAAGTAAGGGAGAACTGTTGATCTGCGCATCAAAATAACCGTTTTTGAAAAGCATTTGTTCCACATCAATATACTGTGATGATGACATTTGCCGGCTGTAATGAAGATTGGGCTTTTCATTAATGATCGTGTTTATATTGATGCCAACCTGTAGCTTCTGGTTAAAACGCCCCTTCCGGGTGGTGATGATAATTACACCATTACCAGCCCTTGCGCCCCAAATAGAGGTGGCGGCAGCATCTTTTAGTACGGTAACATCTTCTACATCATTTGGATTGATGTTACTGATATCGCCCTCATAAATAAAACCATCCAATACTATCAAGGGGTCAAGCGGCCCGTTAATTGTTGCCAGGCCCCTGATAGAGATATTGGTTTTGTTTTGTGGGTTTCCATTTTGTTTGCCAATAGCAAACTGGAGGCCACTGGTTACACCATTGAGCCGCTGAAGTATATTGGTGCCCACTTGTTGATTTAGCATAGCAGTACCAATTTTTACAAACGAGCCGGTGGCCCTCTCTTTAGGAATATCCTGGTAACCGGTGCTTATCAATTCCACAGCATCAAGCTCTTCTGAGTTATTTTCCAGCACAATTAAAACTGGGCCTTGTTTTCCGTTCAATTCATACTCTTCTGTTTTATAACCAATGCTGGTAACGATGAACACGGATCGGGCATCCACATTGCTGATAGAAAAATTTCCCTTTATATCGGTAACGAATATCCGATCGGTTCCTCTAACGGAAAGGGATACCATCGGCAAGGGTGCTCCCCGATCGTTTTGAACGCTGCCGCTAACATTCATTTTTTGTGCAAGCAGGGTGAAGGCACCATGCAACAGTAAAAACAATAAGACAGTTATTGCTTTCAGCGGCTTTAAGCAGAACCCGCCCCCGTTGAATCGCTTGGTAATGGTAATCATTGTATAAATAATTTAGTAAAGAATAATAAAAATGAGAGCATTGGTTAACCTGGATTCATCATAGCGGGCGCACTAGTATTCACAGATTACGGCAACCCTTATATCCCTTTCTGCTTCCTTGAGCGTGAAACCAGCCCTTGCAAGAAAGGTTGTCAGCATTTCCCCGGACATCGTTACATAATCCTTCGGCAGTATGGGTGCGCTATCCAATCCGGTTTCATTGATCACGGGCATTTTAGCGGCAATCGGATGCCGGTTTAATTTTTTAATGAATGCCGCCATTGGTTGAGTGCTAATATCGAAGGTTGAACCGGCAACCGGATGATTGTTGCCTTTAGCGGTTTGGGTAGCTATTGCATTGTATTGCAACACAAAGCATGTTTTACGCCTGTCTTCTTCATTGACCTTAATCCTGAAAGCCCTCGCTATATCCGCCTGTATATAGTCTGCCAGTTCCCCGAATGTTGACGGAGGTGTATTTAATTCATAACATAAACCATATTTGTATAAATCGAGGGAGTTGTCTGCGTCTGGTAAATGCAGGTATGGGTTGTTCGTCTGTACAACCAGCATGTTTGAAGTATACTCACTGATATGCGGGTAAGCCTTTTTTAAAAGCATCCACAGCGAAGTATTTAACATGTAGAACCGGCTTATTTTCCGTTCAGTCGTTCGGCTGGTGCCGGAAGATGTTCCAAGGCCTTCCACATAGCCGGTTAATATGGACCGGTATATCATTGGAATGCCCGTGCCGCCATTGCCATCAACAAAAAGCGGTTGTTGATTGTCGAAGTTCATGTCGTCATTCTTGGTATGCATGTTCACCTGCTTACCATCCAGTATGGCACTGATATTTTCCTTTGTTACTTCTAACTGCGAAGTAATGGCGATGACTTTGCCGGCTGCATCGATCCATACATAATGGGGAACAAATTTATGTGGGAAGTAATTTGCCAGTGAAGCCTGTTGCAGGCTATAGGGCAATGTGATGGCTGCTCCTGTACGGACTTTGTATTTCTCAAAGAATGGTTTTACTTTTTTTATATCATCGCCATTGTACGTATTTACCAGCAACACCTGCAGCCGGTTACCAAATTCATTTTGTAGTTGCTGCATTTTGGGAAATGCTTCAATACAGGAACTACACCATGTGCTCCAGAAATCGAGCAGTATTAGTTTTCCTTTAAAGGTGGATAGTTGGATAGTAGAAACGGAGTAATTATATTGTAAATTCCGGGCATGTTGACCCACCTTTCCGGGATGTTGACCCACCTGGGTACAGGTAATAAATGTAAGAGCTAAATGATGATTAAAAATACAAATGGTTATTGATAGTCTTTTAGTTTTTTTCTTCTCAATGATTCACCTTTAAGTTCGATTCTGTGAGCATTGGCTGTCAGTCTGTCAAGGATTGCATC
>JBDSAA010000204.1:0-4437 GCA_039922375.1 Ferruginibacter sp. | reverse complement strand
TTAACAGGTTGTTCCTGATCTCTACATCATTGTTACTTAAACCAGACCACATGCCTTCGTCAAATATGGTAAAGTTTTCTGGTCCTACAGCCAGTGATGCATATTTAGGTAAGCGATCATATAAATTGGCCAATACAGTTGTAATGAGCTTCGGATCGCTCCAGATTTGTTCGTCAGTAAATATCGTTTGCGATTCCGTGTCTAAAATTTCATCTTTCTTACAAGATGATACCGCAAACAGTAGTAATAAGCAGACAATAAAATAATTAATTAGCTGTTTCATTTTATATCTTTAAAATGTTAGATTAATGCCAAATGTGTAAACCCGGACATTTGGATATACCAATCCTGAATTGAGTGCTATTTCAGGATCAATCTCAATATGTTTTACATTATCAAATGAAATCAGGTTTGTGCCGGTACAGTAAATTCTGCCACTTGATAAATGTGCCCTTCTGATAAATTTAGCAGGGAGGTTATAAGCCACTTCAACATTTTTAAGACGGATGTAACGAACATTGGTGATCCAGTAATCACTTCTATTTGTGTAATTCACATGCGAACCTGAGCCAGTACGACGGATAGCAGGATAACGGCCAGGCACCCACGCGCTATTCGCATCAAACAAATCTTCGCGATGCCAACGATCGTTAAATAAATATTCAGGTGCATTGTGAATTGCCTGGAAAGGAATGGCCAATTCAAAAATCCGGTAATACGATTGCATGCTTCCACCGGCCCAGTCTGTCATGAGGCTAAGGCCTTTATAATTGATACCCAGGTTGGCGCCGAAACTCATATAAGGCGTAGCTCCAAGTGCATAGCCAAT
The DNA here is from genome assembly GCA_039922375.1 of Ferruginibacter sp. Lineage (GTDB taxonomy): Bacteria > Bacteroidota > Bacteroidia > Chitinophagales > Chitinophagaceae > Ferruginibacter. The sequence goes on along the minus strand of JBDSAA010000204.1, from coordinate 3,608 downwards.
GGGACGTTCATCAAGGCTGCTGATCATACCATCACCATTTTCATCTTTGAAAATGAGATCGCCAGGCAGTTGGGTCGTGTTGCCTTTACCATCATTATTAACGGTCCAGTTTTTAATCTGGTCCATCGACTGAAATTGACCTTCAACGCGATAACCCCAGTTGATATCGGCCCAGCGGTTGGCTGTAGCGCCACGGTATTCATCCCATGAATTCCCAAATCTTGGCTTGTAAATATCTAAGATTTTTCTTCTGCCCAATGTGCCATTTACACTAATGGAATAGCCAATATTTCTGGCTTTACTTGCATAGGTAAGAATACCTTCAACGCCTTTGGTAATTTCTGAGTTCAGGTTTTCAAGCGGCAGTGCATAACCAACTTCACTTGGCAGCAATACATCATATCTTGAAGTAGGTATACCACTCAGCTTTCGGCTAAAGGCGTCAAATTCGCCGGTAAGCTTATTATTGAATAAACCGAAATCGATACCAATGTTTTGTGCTGTACTGGTTACCCATGTAATACTGGTGATGGGTAGTCCCCTGATACCGGTGCCAGATACCAAGCCTCCATCAAAGACATAATTCCCACTTCTGAAATTACCTCCAGCCAAATAATCAAAGGGAGCAACATACCCCTGGTCGAAAGGAGCTAACCCACGCTCCTGGCCGGTTTTACCCCAGGAGGCACGCAATTTAAGATTGCTGATAACAGGTAGATTCTCTTTTATAAAATCTTCCTGCGATAGCCGCCAACCTGCCGATACACCCGGAAATAAACCCCAGCGTTTTCCCGGCGCAAATAAGTGCGATCCATCATAACGGCCTGAAATCTCTAAGAGATATTTCTGTTTATAATCGTAATTGAACCTGCCAATAAATGAAGCCCGTTTGTTTATGAAGTATTCATCGGTTAAACCGTTTACTTCCAGCAAAGCAATGATGGGACTATAATTAGTTGGCGGTGCGGCATTGATACTAACAAATTGCTCCACTGAACTTGCATACTCATAAGCACCCATTACAGCTATGCCATGTGCGCCAAAATCTTTCTGGTAATTCAGTTGTAATTGGGCGAAATTTTCCTGTATTTCACGCCTCGCTTTATTTCTCAGCGCCAGGTTGAATGGTACTGGCTCGTATGTTTGAGTAGCGGGTTTATACGAATAGGTATTAAAGGAATAGCGGTGTAATTCATTTTTATTTTGCTTGTAATTATATGAATAGGTTGCCTTTGCAGAGAGGCCAAATGGCAGGTCAAGAGACGTGTAAAATATACTTCCGAAATTATTCCATACGTTGTCCTGTTTGCCAATTACAGACTTATCATAAATAAGCGGGTTACGTGAAGGATTGTTTACATCGGCGTTGATATAGTTTGGATTATCGTTGGCATAAAGCCGTTCAGTAGGCCACATGGTGAGGATGGCCAGGAATGGATTGTCGTATGTATTTCCTCCGGTGGTGGAAGCTGGCTCATGACGCCCTTCTATTCGTCCGCTAAGTTGTGTGCCGATTTTTAAACCTTTTAATATGGTGCCTTCTACATTCGCCTGGAAATTTGATCGTTCGAAATTGTATTGTCTTAAAACTGCATCTTGGTTTAAATGACCCAGCGAAAAATAATACCTCATTTTATCACTGCCGCCACTGGCACTTACGTTGATGTATTGCTGTGGTGCATTTTTCTGAAGAATATAATCCGAGTAATCTGTTCCCTGGAAACCCTTTTCTGTTCCTTGTCTCCATTTCTCTAAAATGTCAGGAGTAGTGGAAACTGCTTTACCCTCATTTTGTTCAGCTTCCGCCAATGCACGTACATAGGTATATGCATCAGACGCCGATAAATAGCGGGTAAGGTTTTGCATACCATAATAACTACTTATGCTAATATTGCTTTTTCCTGTTTTACCTTTTTTTGTAGTTACCAATACAACTCCATTCGATGCCCTAAAACCATATACAGTTGCGGCAGCATCTTTTAATATCGATATACTTTCAATATCCTCCATGCCGATATTATTGAACTGGCCTTCGCTTTGTGGCACTCCATCAATTACAAATAACGGGCTACCCAGGTTTCGTATTTGGATATCCGTTCCGGCACCCGGCCTGCCTGTGGGCATACGTGCCGTGATACCTTGTACTTTCCCCACCAATGCAGAGGATGTAGTGGAAGAAGGTGTTCGCATCAGGTCAGAAGATTTTATAGCGCTTACTGCCCCAGTAATACTTCCCTTTTTTTGCGTACCATAACCAACCACAACCACATCGTTGAGTTGCTGGTTAGCAGACTGTAATTCGATAGCGATAAATGACCGATTGGACATTGCAATCTCCTGGGAAATAAAGCCTACATAAGAAAATACTAAAATACTGTTTGGTTCGGCCGCTATGCTATAATTCCCCTGGTTATCGGTTTGTGTATTATTATTCTTGTTCTTTACACTTACAGTTACCCCGGCCAGTGCGGTGTCACCTGAAGTAACCCTACCCTTAACCGTTGTTTGCTGTGCCGAGGCATTCATGCAAACTGCAAGTGAAAAAATAAGTAAGAGTGATTTGTTTTTTTTAGGTAGATGCTGGCAACATTTTTCTAAATAGAAAAGGAGTGCCCTGTTTAATAATAAAGACTTCATAGCAAGAATTTTTGAGTGTTAGGTTTTGAGATGATTTGGAGTTGCTATCTGAACTTTTATTGTATGCACCTGTGAATTGTTAAGCAGGCCACAAACTGTGCAGTAAACAAGTTATTGCCCAGGCATATCTCTAATTTTTACATTGATATTCATAAGCTGTTTTTAAAACGTAAACAATCGGTTAAGGCAATAGATTTCCTGTTAGGGCTTAAAGCCCTTTTAAAAAAGGATCGAAAAAATGTACTGATGGAAAAGAAATTATCGGATCATAAGCAATGATTATGGCGATGAACAAAAAATAATTATAGCGCAATACGTATGGGCATAGATTACCCGATACCAATAAACTGGTTTAAAAATTTAGTATATAAAAATTGAAATGGTTTAAACGAATATATCCAAATACGTCACCTCATCCGAAACAGGCATAACGCCATGCTTTTGAACAGAATTAAAATACAGGCTGTCGCCACTATTTAACACGTACTCCGTTTCCCCTACCTGCATTTTCATTTGGCCTTTGATCACATAAATAAATTCTTCTCCTTCGTGAGATAATTCATGTGGTACTACTTCACCTTTTCTTGCTACAAATAAAAAAGGCTGTATTTTTTTTTCATGATAACCTGATGCGTACGGATAAATTAAATAACCTTTATCAGTAGGTGTAAGGCTTTCCTGTGCCTTTTGTTTGGTGGTGAGTATGGCATTTAAAAACCCTTCCTGCTCCAATAAACTGGAGATATTAGTACCCAACGATTTTGCTATTTTTACAAGGGCCGCCACAGAGGGAATCGCTTTATTGTTCTCAATTTTTGAGATCATGCTTTTTGATAAATCACTTGCTTCGGCAATTTCCTGCATGGTTCTTTTTTGCGAAATACGAAGTACCTTAATACGATCGCCAATATTTAATGTATTCATCTTTTCTTCTAAAACCAGAACATCCATCATGAAACAATGTTTAATAC
>JBDSAA010000203.1:0-36930 GCA_039922375.1 Ferruginibacter sp. | reverse complement strand
GAGCGATGATCCTCTGGTGTACAGAGGCAATCAGACGCTGGTTACTCATCTGCAGATATATTGCAGCAGCTTACTGGAATTTTATTGCCCTAAAAGCAAAATCGACTTTTTGAGGGACGACTATTTAAAGGTAGAATCTTATATCAAGATGCGGTGCTATGCTATGGCGTAAGCCATGCAGCGTTACGTTTTTATTTATCCTCCGCCTTGGTTCGTGGCACACGAACTTCTCTCCGCAATCAATCCTCATATAACACAGTAAAGATATTGTTCAAGAAACCAAACTCATCTATACCCGTTTCATAAAACCTTGCTGAAGAATATCGGTGACTGAGATAATCTTTTACTAATTGCCATTTACCAGTAACAGGATTGTCGTGTATATATTCAAGCTTTTGCCTCGCCACTTTCACACTATAAATTTCTACCCCTACGAATCTCTTTGCCATATCTCATGTTTTTTATTTGCTGCATAAACCGTAATAAGCCCTTCATCAGGTAGTTTTTTCAGGTAGCCAATAATCAGTTGTTTACTTGATCACTCTCTAACAAATGCAGCATTTATGAATGGTGGCTGTCCAAAAATAACTTTCATTTAGCTCATTGTCCGAATGCGATGGCCTTTGTAATTAAAGTCTTTGAAGTCCATTTTTTATTTGTAATAATTCATTCCGGAAAATTCTTTGCATCCTGGTTTTGTGAGAGTACGCTACAGGCTGTGTTCGGTGATGACACCGACCACGGGAGCAACTGATGGCCTAAGTACTTTTGATTGTTACCATTCGCAATTAAAAGCAACTAATATGGCGTAACATTTTTTTTATCGATAAATTTATTATAGTAGTCATTCAAATATTTCCCTTTTAATGGTATTCCTTTTTTAAACATAATTTTTTCGCTAAATTTTATTTCATGTGCATATAATGCATTGCTGCCAATTTCGATATATATTATAGGAGACTTCCCTTTTGTAAAAGGTCTGACACTCAAGCTTACACCTGATTCTATTCTTTGCCTAATAATATTTGTATTTATTCCGCTGCTTTTTTTGCGTAGAGATACAATAATCTTAGAAGTAATTGTATCTTTTAGCAGTGTAAGTAAATAAGATGTTCTTTTATATTGAACCAAATAAATTAATTTCTCTTCGCTGCTATCTGATTTTGTTACAACAAAATTTGATTGCCCAAAAATAAGAGAACAAGAAAATTGAAAACACAAATAAATTACAAAAGCCTTCATCCTATTATTTTTTAATTGGTAGCGATTTTGCTACTGTGGTCGGTGTTATTCGAACATTAAATTCTCTACCCCCGTGGTCATGTGTCCCTACCCACCACCACCTCCATCAAAATACTTCAAAAAAAAATAGTTAAGCAATCAAACGGATGATTGCTTAACTAAAACAATTGCCTTCCCCTTAATTCCTCACCAACTTCAATTCATTGATAATATTTGTCGCACCACCCAGCTTGTCTATACACCACAACACGTATCGTACATCCACACATATTGTTCTGTTAAGGTCTTTATCAAAGGCTATTTTATGGCTCAATGCTTCATAGTTACCATCAAAGGCAAGGCCTATCAAATTTCCGCTGGCGTCAATTACAGGACTTCCACTATTGCCACCGGTAATATCATTGGTAGTAATAAAATTCACCACCAGGTCGTTTCTGCCTTTATCGATATACTGGCCGAAATCCTTTTTCTTCATTAATTCAATTTGCTTTGCAGGCAGATCAAATTCATAATCGCCGGCTTTATATTTCTCAATGATACCTTTACCGGTAGTTACATAATCGTATTGTACCGCATCGCCGGGACTATAACTTTTTACGTTGCCATAACTTACCCTCATGCTGAAATTGGCATCCGGGTACATTTTCTTTGCCGCTGCCGGATTCATTTCCATAATACCTTTCAGGTAGGCCCGGCCCAACTCAGCGTTTCTATTTGTAAACTGGGTATACATCGCTGCATACTTAGTATTATAATTCTTCAAAAAAGCGGAGGCATAAGCAAATGCGGGGTCTGCCTGCAATGAACCTGCATCAGGGTTGGCAGTAAAAGCAGCCCATTTCGCATCATCAAGAAATATCGTTTTGACCACAACATCCCTGGCCCATTTCTTAAAGGTAGTTTCGTCTTTCAAATCGCCATAAGTTGATTGCAAGCCTTCATAAAAGCCAACCGGGTGCTGGGTTTTGTCTACATCAGTGTAAAATTTCATGGCAGTAACCGCCAGTATTTTTTCATCACTTACAAGGTCTTCTGCTTCTAAAAATGTTTTCCTTGCTGCACTTGCCGCATCTATATATTTTTTATTATCCGCGGCTGACACACCCGCTTTAGCCATATTAGCTTCCAGCGGTGTTAGCGATGAAGCGAATGCCGCCAACGGCGAACCTAAAATGCCTTCGGACAGGTAAGTGCGTTGTTTGCTATACGGTGTCCATGCTTCATACGTTTTTGCGTACTCGGTCATCAGGTTTTCATAAGCAGGTTTGCCTTTTGCCCATTTCAAAAAATTAGCTTCAAACTTTTGTTTTTGTTCATATGTACCAAACTTTTTTAGCTGCTTTGTTTCACCGTCAAAAAATTTCCAGTAGTTAGCAATACTCGCATAATTGCTAGCCAGCTTAAGTTTAACCGCCGGATCCTTGATCATTTGCTCAAACATCAGTTTCAAACGGGCGTCCCTTAATTCAACAAGTGAAGGGTTTTCAATATCTATTTTCAACTTTACACCATAACTGGTTTCGTAACGATTGGTACCGCCCGGGTAACCATATATCATTGCATAGTCACCATTTTTAAGCCCTTTGATACTTACCGGTAAAAAATGCTTCGGTTTCAACGGAACATTTTCTGTGCTGTAATCAGCAGGTGTGCCGTTTTTTGAAGCATACACCCTGAAGATGGAAAAATCCCCTGTATGCCTTGGCCATTCCCAGTTGTCTGTATCGCCTCCAAACTTTCCAACGCTTTCCGGAGGAGCACCTACCAACCGGATATCGCGGTATGTTTTGTACACATACATAATATACTGGTTGCCTTTAAACATGCTATAAATTCTACCTGCAAGCGCATTGTCTTTATCGGCCACTTTATCAGTGATAGCTTTGTACACATCCGGCATTTTTTTCACCCGCTCTGACCAGTCTAATCCTACCAATCCTTGTTCTACCTCTTTTGTTACATCTACTATCCTGTCCAGGAACTGAACAGTCAAGCCGCTTTTTATCTCCTGGCCTTTATTGTAAGCATAAAAACCATTTTGCAGGTAATTGTTCTCCACTGTGCTTGCTCCCGCAATGGCAGCGTAGCCGCAATGGTGATTGGTAAAAATCAACCCTTGGTCACTTACAATTTCTCCTGTACAACCTCCGCCAAAAATTATAATGGCATCTTTCAAGGATGATTTATTGATAGAGTACAACTGTTCTTTGGTTAATTTCAAACCTTTTTTTACCATATCAGCGTACACCTGTTCGCCCAATAACATGGGTAGCCACATCCCTTCATCAGCGCTCGCTTTAAATAGTGAGATTGTTAACACCACGGAAACAATAAATTTCTTCATATTTAATTTTTTTTTGTGAACAAACGTACATCAAATTGGCGAGCACTCAGTGTTTTGAAGCCCGGTCAGGAGTTGTGATTAACAAATTGTTGCTCCTATTGTTAGATGCTCCCTCTGATTTATTAGCTGCCTTTAAATTTGATTTAATTTTAAAGTTGTTAATTTAGTAAGCGTACTGTACTTAGTCATTTTTGAATACCAGGCTTTGTTTTGCTTTGTGCATTCATACCAGCCAAGACCGCATAAATCCACTTGTCCCAATTTCGGTACTTTTGCATTAAATTATTAGGGTTTTTGCAATCTTTGTAAAACACTTAAGTATTAACATTGGTTTATTACAATTATCAACACAAGCAGCAGCGTAAATTTGTTATACACCTATATTCAATTGCATGCCAATTTTTGAACTGACACTCCCAAAAAGTATCGCCAAGGTATTAAACCTGCCCGTTAGCGACCCAAGGCGGCAGCAAATAAAAGTGCTGAAGAAATTGTTACGCAAAGCCAGCTTTACACAATTTGGACAATTATATAAGTTTGATGAGATATTGATGAGCCGTCATCCCGGCAAAAAATTCCAGGAATTAGTGCCCACCTACGATTACAGTAAGATATATGCCCAATGGTGGCACAAGGCAAAGGACGGAATTCCGGACGTATGCTGGCCCGGCATTATCCATTACTTCGCACTCAGTAGTGGAACCAGCGAAGCCGCCAGCAAGTTCATCCCCATCACAAAAGACCTTATCCGCAGCAATACGATTACCAGTTTTAGGCAACTGTTTAGCCTCGCCAGGTACGAAGATGTACCCAGAAGCGCCATAGGTAAAGGCTGGCTAATGCTTGGTGGTAGCACGCAATTACAAAAAGGCCCCACGTATTTTGCAGGCGACCTGAGTGGCATTCAACAAAAAAATATACCCTTTTGGTTCCAGGGGCTTGGACTGTATAAACCTGGCAAACGGATTGCCAGGGAAAAAGATTGGGCAAAAAAACTGCAGGAGATCGTTGACAATGCGCCCAACTGGGATATTGGGTTTATCGTAGGTGTACCAGCCTGGTTACAGTTGTGCATGGAAAAAATTATTGCCCGTTACAAGCTCAATAACATTCATGATATCTGGCCCAACCTGGCTTTCTATGTACATGGCGGCGTTGCAATGGAACCTTATAAAAGAGGCTTTGAAAAATTACTGGGTAAACCGATTACCTATATTGAAACCTACCTCGCCAGCGAGGGATTCCTGGCGTACCAAAACCGGCAGGATGCTGTAGGCATGCACCTTGCGTTGAATAACAATATTTTCTTTGAGTTTATCCCCTTTGATGAACACAATTTTGACATAGAGGGCAACATGATTGAAAACCCTCAAACCTTTATGATCCATGAAATAGAGGAAAATAAGGACTATGCCATTTTAATTAGTACCAATGCCGGCACCTGGCGCTATGCAATTGGCGATACGGTAAAGTTGGTTGACAAAGAGCGAAGTGAGATAATCATTACAGGCCGTACCAAACATTTTTTAAGCCTGGTAGGTGAGCACTTAAGCGTGGACAATATGAATAAAGCCATTGAAATGGTGAGCGAAGAATTAAATATTTCCATCCCTGAATTTTGCGTGACCGGCGAGCCTTCCGGAATGTTTTTTGCCCATCATTGGTACGTGGCCACTGATGACGCGGTAAACAATGACACCCTTCGCTGCCGCATAGACGAAAAATTGAAAGAGCTGAATGATGATTATGAAGTAGAAAGAAAACATGCACTCAAAGATGTTATCGTTACTGTACTGCCCGAAGATACATTTATGGATTTCATGAAATCCAAAGGTAAGATTGGCGGCCAGCATAAATTTCCACGGGTATTAAAAGGTAAAATGCTTGAAGACTGGCAAAAGTTTTTAAAGACGGCTGTAATCTTTTCTTAAATAGTTTTCTTTACCTCAAAGATTATTTCAATTTGCCCATTTTGAAAAATCCGTTGCCCAGGCTTTACTGGCGTTGCCCTCTTATATGACTAGTATTTTTTGTTGCCGGGGCTTAAGTATTTGATGTGATCATTCTTGTATTGTTTATCCCGAGTGAGGTTTTGTGTGCTGCATCGGGACGTCCTGTTGTGCTGAATACCATTGAGCATCCTTCCCACGAAACCTCAGAACGGAAAAGATTTTTAGTTGATCCTATTGTCCGGGCCTCATAAATAAGGCGTTAGAACAAAAATAAGGAGATGGTTTCAAATTGAAACAATGCCATTCCGGATCGCGTACATTACCAGGCCCACCCTTGTTTTAATGTTTAGCTTTTGAAACAAGTCATCTCTATAGCCATCAATGGTGCGTGGGCTAACATACATTTTATCAGCAATTTCTTTATAGGTTAATTCGGTACAGACATATTTTAGAAAAGCTGTTTCCTTCTCATTCAGCTTCATCATATTTTTTGCATGATCATCGTCGAGATGGTTGATGGTATTTATCAATTTTCCGGTTATCATTTCTGAATAATAAAAACCTTTTGATGCCAATGCACTCAATGCCATCTCTAATTCTCTAGGCTCGCAGTCTTTCAGAATATATCCTTTGGCGCCTGCTTTAAACATTCTTATAACGGCATTTTCATTATCATACATCGACAAGGCCAGCACCTTTATTTCAGGATGATTATTTCTGAGCCACAAGCATGTTTCATAGCCATCCATTTCGGGCATATTAATATCCATCAATACTATTTCGGGCAGCGGCTTCGTTTTTAAGATTTCTGTAAATTCCCTGCCATTGTTGGCTTCATAGGTAACGGTGTAATTGCTGAAACTATTGATAAGCCCGGCAAGACCATTGCGAAGTAATTTATGATCATCAACCAATGCTATGTTTGTCTTGGGAACCATATTGCAATGATGGAAATTTAAATTGGCCAAAAGAGTTGAACAATAAGCCGGCATTGATTTTGCCGGCTATGAAATATACAAATTATTTATTTTAAAATTTAATTATTGTTATGCCACGCTCTGGCATTGTAAAGAAATTAATAACAGGATTGCTAATAATGTGGAAAGTGTAAATGTGGCCACTGCTGTTAACCTGCTCTCTTTGCCTGGCAATTAAGCAAACGCTAAAACTAAATTTAAACCGGTGCCTATCCCAGCTTTGCAATTAACATAAAAGCAGCCGTGGTTTCTGTTTACTTGAAAAAAAGTAGTACGGTATTTTCTTTACATCGGTTGTCAGGTGAGATCTGAATGATGTGTAGCCCCGGTTATATAATTGCTCATTGGATAGCTCCTGGTGCAGTGCTTTCAAATAGTCTTCGGTTACAAGAATATAATCCGTTTTCCCGTTACCATTTTTAAGCAGGTTATGCGATTCAATAACAGTTTCTCCATATAGTTTTTTAAACCCTTTAATATCGTATACCGCAATATTGCCATAATGAACGATCAGTTTCAGCGAAAGATTCGCCTGTAGGTTGTATTTCAATTTCCATTGCAAATAGCCAGCATCGAAAGCGTCATACATCATTTTGAAGCTACTTAAAACATACTTCAATGGGATTGGCTTGCCTAACTTATAAAAGAGGATAGAATCGCCTTCGATCTCGGATAATTCCATCCTTAGAGAATTGTTTTCAATTATCTTACTTAAGAGATCACGGGTAATGCACACTCCCAAATCGATATCGATGTTTCTTACAAAATTTGTAAAACCACTAATGTCCGGAATGAATATTATGCCTTTCATTTTAATTTTTTGACGAGTTTGCCCAATGGTTTCCATCATAAGTGCATACACGCTTGTGAAATAGAGTATTTACTTTTTCTCCTTTGCATTTATGAGAACCGTTTCACAAAGATTGCGAAATGATTAAATCTAAATCAAGGGTGAACCAGCTAATAATTATACCGTGTTTATACCGGGCACCGCCAGTTAAATGACGCAGGAAAACCAACAGGATGGGTAACCCCGGTCGCATTTGGCTTAATCCAAAGCTTTGTTAAAAACACCGGGCGTTCTAAGCGTTGTAGCTCAGTGTTTACGTAATACAGTTGCTTTCCCGTGTTGTTGGCACGGTTTTACATTTATACCGGTAATCACTAAAACCACAAACATGAAAAAGTATTTACTTTTATTTGCTGCCGTTGCGATCACTGCAACAGGCATAGCACAAGGAAACAGCCAGGGCAAAGGCAATGGCAAAGCAAAAAATAAACCCGCCAAGGAATTCAAAGACAAAGAAAAACACAACGATGTCAATGACGATGGTACATGGGATCGTACTCAAAATTCTTCGGTAGGAAAGCAATCGAAAAATCAACCCGCTAAAGTAAGAGCTGCTTTTCAGAACGATTACCCGAATGCAGGAAATGTTGTTTGGAGTAAATACCACGGGGACTGGACCGCAACATTTAATAATAGTTTCGGAAGGTCAACCGCAATATACCATGCCAATGGACAAAGAAGGGACACCCGGACTTATATCAACAGGGACCAATTACCCAACCGGACTATCTGGGATGATATTTTCAGAAGAGACAGGGTTACTCCGGTAGGCAATATCGTTCAGATTCAATCGCCTTCATTAGGATATGAAATTTTCAGGATCGGTTCGCAGGTAGCCGGTTCACAATTGCAGTATAGGTTCTATAATGTAAATGGCCAGAAGGTTCAATACAATTATTAATATTTAAATTATAAAAAAAAGAGCCGTCAAAAACTGACGGCTCTTTTTTTTACCAGGCTCATAGCCAAAGGTAAAAAGCTACTCATTCAGTTGCACCAGCTCATGCTTTACAGCATACAATACCAACCCTACCCGGCTTTTTACATTCAATTTCTCAAACAATGCATTTCTATAACCATCAATGGTTTTGGGACTTTTAAACATGAGGGCGGCAATCTCATTGTACGTAAGTTCGCTGCAAGCAAATTTTAAAAACTCCTTCTCCTGTTCATTCATTAAACTCAGTGCGGCTGATTTTGCCGTATCCTTATCCTTTCCGTTTTGAAGTGAATGAACCAATTTGCCGGTAATAAAATCAGTATAATAAAAGCCCTTGTTCATGATGGCATTTAGTGCCTCGCCCAATACCTGTGGCTCTACATCTTTGCTGAGGTATCCTTTTACGCCGAGTTTAAGCATGCGCACAATGCTTTCTTCTTTCTCGATCATACTAATCACTAAAATTTTGATAAGGGGGAAATGCTCATTGGTCCAATGTACTGTAGCAAAGCCATCCATATGTGGCATATTGATATCCATCAGCATAATGTCCGGTTCGTTATGCTTATTTAATTTTAGTTGAAGATCTGCACCATTGTCGGCTTCGAATACAATCTCGCAGTTGCTGCAGACAAGTTCAATAAGGTTGATCAGGCCTTTGCGAAAGAGTTTATGATCATCGACTAAGGCTAAACGAATGGGTTGGTTACCTGGCATAAGTGGGTTTTGTTTTTAAGGGCAATATGAATTTTTTCATTGTGCCGTTCCAGGTAAGCTTGTGTATTAAAGCCTTTTTTCTTTAATAAGTGCTAATGTAAAATAAATTTCGTTAGAAGAAATCGAAATATCCTGCCGCTTCCAATGGCTTTATTAGTTATTATGATAAACATTTGCTGAGAGGGAGATAATACCGGGATGTATATTAAGTTATGGAGCAGACTAATTTTTTTTTCTGAATAAAACCACAATTTTTATTCAAGCGTTCTAATCTCCTTTACCTGGAAGAATATGATGCAATTCTCCGGAAAGAGGACTGGTGTAATAAAACCCTTCTTTACCACTCCTTAGATCTTTTAATACCTTGGCAAGTTTTGCCGGCTCCACATCTTTGCTTAAGTAACCATTCACTCCAAGGGTAAGCATTCGAGTCATGGCTGCCTCCTGTTGGTTCATGCTTACTACGATTATTTTTACATGTGGAAAGTTTTCATTGAGCCATTGCACACACGCATACCCGTCCATACGGGGCATATTAATATCCATCAGGATGATTTCCGGTTCATTATCTTTTGTAAGTTTTTGTTGAAGATCGATGCCGTCATTTGCTTCGAATGTGATAATGCAGTCTTTGCACACCCATTCTATAAGTTGGATCATGCCTTCACGGAAGAGGGTATGGTCGTCAACAAGGGCTAGCCGCATTGCTTTTTTAACTGCCATAAAAAATGATTTACAGAGGTAATTCTATGGTAATGTGCGTTCCGTTGCCGGGGGAACTTTGAACTTGTAACTGTGCATTAATAAGCGATGCCCTGCTTCTGAGGTTTCGAAGCCCGGCACCAGCGGCTTGTATATTTTCGTTCACATCAAAGCCAACTCCATCATCCTGAATGATCAATGTAAACAACTGTGGCGTACTGCTTAGCAGCATGTGAATATTTTTTGCCTGGCTATGTTTTACAATATTGTTGAGTACTTCCTGCGCCATACGATAGAGGATTACAGCTTTGTCATTATCAATAGACGGCACATCGCCCTGCAGCTCATAACTCACCGCATATGTACCCATTTTATTTAATCGTTCTGCTTCCGATTCCAAAGCCTTTGCCAATCCAATTTGTGTGATCCTGTCGCTGCCCAAGCTAACAGAAAGTGACTTAATATCATGGATCATCTGCCGGATAAGTTCTTTGGTATCTTCAACTTTTTCTTTAGTTTTTTGCTCGTCGGATAATTGCAGCGTGTTTAAATTTATCTTGATAAGGCTGGCTACCTGGCCAAGGTTGTCATGCAGTTCACGTGAGATGTGTTGAAGGGTTTGTTCCTGGATTTCTATTTGAGATTGAAGGAGGGTTTGAGAGAATTGCTTTTGTAATTCATCTTGCAATTTCTTTCTTTTGTAATAAAATATTACAAGCACAAAACCGATAAAGCATATCAACAGTAAGATTATAAACGCTACTATAAATATGGTATTTTGGATGTCTAAGTTTGTTGTTTCCTGCATATGATTCCAATTCCTATTAAAACATAAAGCAAAACATTTACTGTATAGTTAATTACCGCCAGATTTTCGGCCATGCGTTTATTTAAAATAAACAATTGGTTGACATTGCTTAAAAAAGGGAAATTCACAAGATAGCAAAACAGTATTCCTAAACTTATCCAAAACATTGGAAAAAACAGGGGATTTATTTCTTCCCGCCTAACTATATCCTTAAACAGATAAACCATGCCAGTCAGCAACAACAATATACATCCAATAGTATAGGTATTTGCATTGAAGACTGTTTTTGATTCAAAAATAAATATGTTGATTAATGAGAAGATCAGGAAGGCAACAGCAAATATTCCAGATAGCTTTTTAGCTTTCTTATTTGTAAAATTCCTTTTAAACAGCAATAAAAAAAATGAGACTTCAAAGATCATTTCATAATTATAAACTTCATAATTACTCCTGCCCTTCAATACTAAATAATGAGCAATGGACTCAAATACCAGGTTTGTTACCAGGTAAGCTATCAGGTAGTAAAAAAGATGATTCGCTAATTTCTTTTTACAGTAAACTAACAGAATTATCAACGCTGATATAAGATATAGAATGAACAAATGGGCCGGGAATGAATTTTCAAATTGGGATACAATAAAATAAAACCAACGATCACGATCTTAACTTAAACAGTTTTCAATCCCCGTCAGGATGAATTACAGGGCAGCAAATACCATCGGTTGCCCCGTTGTTAAATTCTTTAAAGCCTGGTGTTATCACGAAATCATCCACCTGGTCTTGCAACTCTTTTCCATTCCGGTTAATTAGCAATACCACTGTTAAGTGATTTGAAACTTCGGTCACTCCATCTATACAATCCTTTTGATTTGGTAATGTAATTCCAAACTTTATGTCAATTGTTGAAGTTGCCCTCTGCGCCGCCGTTACCTGTGTCAGTAAATGATCCAATACAAGCACTGGTACAGATACTGTGTCAATCTTTGTAAACTGTCTTGCACAGGTTGATTTGACCTCAACAAAATTTTCAAAATCCTGGATAATTCTTTTCATGTCCTGTTGGTTGATCAGCCCATTTTGAGGGATTGACCGGCCCGAAACGATTTTTGTTGGCATATGATTTTTTTTAAAAGTAATTAATGGTACTAAAGTATTACTGATTTGTTACAATTACAATCCGCAGAACTGAAAGGGTGTTTTGTTTTTTAAAAAACAGGAAAAGCCCTGTATAGTCTCACACCTTTTTCCTCTTGCATACAAAAAAAAATTACCCAATATTTGTTGTAGCAACTGTGCCCTGCATAAGAAAACCTAATTGTTAACTATTTTAATAACGCTTAACATGTATACTATAAATGCCAGCAAAAAAATGGATAAAACCAGGGCCGTACCGGCCCGGTACTTTGATTTCAACAATGAACCTTGTAGTAAAAGCTGCGAAGAAATAGCAACACAATCCATAAAGGAAATAGCAAATGAGTTACAGATTCCTTCCGACCTGTCACAGTTAAAGTTTGATACGGTTAAAGAAAGTATAATCGGCTACCATGCTTTATACCAGCAGCAATTGTATAACAAACCAGTTTCCGGAAGTTGGATCCGGGTAGATATAGATAGACAAGGACGGATCTTTAATATTACTAATGACCTGGTTCCGGAGTGGATGCATAAATATATGGATACCGGTGTACCCTCAATAACCATTGAACAGGCTAAGAGCATCGCGTTAGGGGCAATAGATTCGACTTCTAATTTACCGGCAAAATTTTTTGGGGAAGAGTTGGTTACTTTTTTAAAAACAGGTATGTTGGTGACTGCCTGGAAGTTGATTTTTAAAACCATAAACCCTTTTGGAAGCTGGAAAATGTATATAGATGCAAACTCGGGAGAAATTTTATCCAAGGTCAATATGTTGAAACACGCAGTGGGAAGAGTCTTTAGTCCTGAATTAATAAAAAGGGTGTTGGAGGTTCCCCCTACAGTGTCCTTAAGTGTGTTGGATAGTGAATATCTAAACGTCACGCTGGAAGGGCTGGAACCAACAGGAAATCTTGACGGCATATTTGTAAGTACCCGGCTAACGGAAAACCGGGCTTCTCAATTGAAATCCGGTTTTCTCTTTAGCAGGGACGATATAGGGTTTAAAGAAGTAATGGCGTACTACTACATTGATCAGGTTCAACGATATATCCAGGGGCTGGGCTTCGATAATATTATGAATAAACAAATAGAGGTTAAAGTAAACGGGATTGAAGATGATAATTCTTTTTATGATTCAGTTGAGAAATATATCATGTTTGGCAAGGGCGGAGTAAATGACGCCGAAGACGCAGAAATAATTGTTCACGAATATGCGCATGCCTTGGTAGAAGATATATTACCTGGATTTGGAGATAACAATAATGAAGCCCAGGCGATAGAGGAAGGTTTTTGCGATTACCTGGCGGCAAGCTTTTTTGAAAAAAATAAGCCAGAGCCATTAAAGCCAACCTTTGGAAGCTGGAACGCCTTTGCGCTAAATAATGGCAACCAGCCACCATGTGTAAGGCGGTTAGATAGCCCAAAAAAATTTCCACATGATATGGTAGGAAACGCTCATAAGGATTGCGAACTATGGTCTGCCTGTTTATGGGAAATACGGGCAGAACTGGGAAAGGAAAAGGCAGACCAATTATTTATAGCTCATCTTCGGTTACTAACAAAAAAAAGCATCTTTGAGTCTGCTGCAGAGCTCATGATTACTGCCAATAAAAAACTGAACAATGGCGAAAAAGAAGATTTTATTAAAAGTGTATTTATCAAAAGAGCGATTTTGGTATAGCTTACTTATAAGAAAGTACACTCGAACACCTTCGGTAAGGCTATCTTTTTTCTTTCATGTTAATGAATGTATTATCAATTGTTTCCTGCAAATTAACAGTGATGGTAATTTTTTAATTTAAATCGGACTGGAAATTTCAGTGGTGAAATACACATCCAAAATACTCACAACCTGTCCTTCAAATTTTTCAACATCCTCTGTACTAAAATACTATACAATTTTCCCGGGTCTACAGCACGGATTTAATTTCCGCAACATTTTAGAATTAGTGCCTTTGTTTATGGCACCAGCAGGGATCAAAACTAAATCTGCCAAAAATGGTAACGTTCTTGTTATAATCTTCGTTGCCCAATATTTTCCAACCAAGCCTAAAAAAAATTAATGCCAAATAAATATCTTCCTATCTTGTAAAAACATAAAACATGGCCCATGATTCCTATTAGCGATGATGATTCAGACCGGAAAAGAACCCCTTTTGTAAATTATATTTTTATTGCGCTTAACATACTTGTGTTTGTGTTTTACCAGGAATTAGGCAGCAACTTAAATTTCACTTATAGCTATGCCGCAGTTCCTGCCGAAATTATGACAGGGCGGGATATTGTTACCGATCCAATATTGGTGCAAGATCCTATTACCGGGCGAACCGTCGAGATACCAGGCTTAGGCATAACGGGCTTTCCTGTATGGCTAACGCTGATAAGCTCCATGTTTATGCATGGTGGTTTTGCCCACCTGGGGGGTAACATGCTTTACCTGTGGGTGTTTGGCGATAACCTTGAGGACAGGCTTGGGCACGTACGTTATTTCTTCTTTTACCTGTTGTGCGGAATTATTGCTTCTTTAACACATGTCTTTTCAGATTACCTTTTTGGAGAAAATCATTTGATCCCCAGCCTTGGCGCATCGGGCGCTATATCCGGAGTAATGGGCGGATACCTGTTGCTTTTTCCAACGAGGAGGGTAACGGTATTTTTTGTCTTCTTATTGATAAAACTACCTGCCTTTATTGTACTGGGCTCGTGGATATTATTACAGATTGCCAATGGCTCTGGCTATTTGGGCGGAAGCGAAGCAAGCGGAATAGCTTATGCAGCACATATCGGTGGCTTTATTGCGGGATTATTTTTAATAAAGAGATTTCACCCAAGAGAAGCTGGGAATGTGTTGTACAAAAGACGTTAGGGGAAAACAAAAGACCCGGTATAAAACCGGGCCTTCTTCGTGGTGTGGGCCGGGATTGAACCGGCGACACAAGGATTTTCAGTCCTTTGCTCTACCAACTGAGCTACCGCACCATAACCGTACTTTCCTGTTAGGGGCAGCAAAAATAAGAGTTTCTGTTCAAATATTCTACAACAGCAGTATCATTTTATTAAAAAGAATAAAAAAACGATGAAATCCTGGTTGCCTCTTTTTGATTGGCTTATTTCATTGAAGCAATATCGATTACAAAACGGTAACGCACATCTCCTTTGATCATTCTTTCATATGCTTCATTTATTTGGGTTGCTTTAATCACTTCCACGTCGGATACGATATTATGCTCAGCACAATAATCAAGCATTTCCTGTGTTTCTTTGATGCCGCCAATTAAGGTATTGGTTGTAATCGTGTTGAGCCGAAATGGTACTTAGAATAAAATCGAAATGCCCCTTTATTTTTTTCATTGCCTCGGCATTGGTAGTAACCACAAAATGATCTGCACCTAAATTCAATGCATCCTGCTCCTTGCTTTTTGATGTACTTAATACAGTAACGTCTGCTCCAAATGCTGCTGCAAATTTTACTGCCATATGTCCCAAACCGCCCAACCCTATAACAGCCACTTTATGCCCTTCCCCAATTTTCCAATGCCGCAACGGTGAATAAGTTGTAATGCCTGCACACAACAACGGGGCTACTCCTTCAACCGGCAACTTTTCAGATATGTGCAATGTGTATTTTTCATCTACCACGATACTTGTTGAGTATCCGCCATAAGTAGGGTTGCCTTCTTTATCACGTCCATTGTATGTGCTTGTAATACCAGTTTCGCAATACTGTTCTTCATTGGCCATACAACTGGCACAGGTACGGCATGAATCAACAAAGCAACCTACGCCTGCAAGATCGCCCACGGCAAAGTTTCTCACTTCACTGCCTGTTTGAGTAATACGGCCCACAATTTCGTGGCCAGGTACCATGGGGAAAATTGAACCACCCCATTCGTTGCGAACCTGGTGAATATCAGAATGGCAAACACCACAAAACATGATGGCTATCTGCACTTCGTGAGGTGCAACATCCCTTCGTTCTATACTAAGGGAGAAAGAGGAGAGGTGGAACTTTGAGCTGCATATGCATTAACTGCTGTCATAATTTCATTTTTTCTGTTTTAATTGAGGGGGTCTGTCAGGGACTTTGTAAAATGCGTGCCAGCCCATTGCTTTTTTGACTAACAAATGTTTTTCGGCTTTGTTTTTCGAAACAAAAAAAGAATCTTCTTATGATAAAATTGTAGGCATAAGAATAACAAACTAAGTGGGATTTAAAGGGCAGCCCTAAGTTAAAAAAAAAGGCTTTATCCTGTTCGAAGAAAGCCTTATCGGTGAATAACTTACTTGCTATTGCAAAATGACCATCACATTTTTAGTGCCTGTTTTTATACACTCATCTAATTTCCATAAACACATAAAAACTTTATCCGCATGATCTTAAGCTGTTCCCAGTTGAACCCACTTTCAGCAAGCTCTTCCTGTGCTATCTGCAGGCTGCTGGTTTCGCAAGCTTTAAAGTAATCAATAATCTCTTCCTGCTCATATTGATCAACTAATTCATTAATAGCGTAATCCAGATTAAGCTTGGTACCACTTGCTACAATGGTTTCCATTTCTTCCAGTAACTCATCTATTTTCAGGTCCTTCGTTTTTGCGATGGTTTCCAGCGGAATCTTTTTATCTACATTCTGAATAATAAATATTTTATTGTTATTCCTGTTTACCACTCCTTTCATTACAAAGTCATCCGGTTTCTCTATTGCATTTTCTTCTACATAGCTCTTAACCATGTCCACAAACTTTTTACCGTACCGGATTGCTTTTCCCTTGCTTACGCCCTGGCATTTTTCTAATTCCTCTGTAGTGGTAGGGTACATGGTGGCCATATCTTCCAGGCTTCCTTCCAAAAAAATAACAAATGGCGGCAGGTTCTTTTCTTTGGCCACTTTTTTTCGCAGCTCCTTCAGCATTTCCAGCAGCTTTTCGTCTGCCACACTTCCTGCAACGGCAGATGCACTGCCCTCTTCGTCGTCCGCATCGGCACCTTCAAATAAATTGTTGAGCGCTATTTTAAATGAAACCGGTTTCTTTAAAAAGCCTTCACCTTTTTTAGTAAACTTTAAAACACCATACTCTTCAATGTCTTTTTTAATAAACCCTTCAAGGATCATTTGACGCATAAGAGAATTCCAATAATGTTCATCCTGGCCTTTCCCAATACCAAAAAAATCCCTTTCATCATGCCTGAACATTTTTACCTGTGGATTGGGTTTTCCCAATAAAATATGCATCAGGTAAGTCATCGTAAATTGTTCATCCAGTCCCTTAATAACTTTCAACACCTGCTGTGTTTCTACTTTGGCCTCCAACAGATCTTTCGGATTATTGCAGTTGTCACACATGTTGGTACATTGGCCTGTATCGTAGTCTTCACCAAAATAATTCAGCAATATCTTCCTCCGACATACGGCACTTTCTGCGTAAGAAACAGTTTCATTAATCAATTGTGCACCCACTTCCCTTTCGCTTAAAGGCTTGTCACGCATCAGGTGCTCCAGCTTGGCCACGTCTTTGTGAGAATAATATAAAAGACATTTGCCTTCCAAGCCATCCCTGCCGGCACGGCCTGTTTCCTGGTAATAATTTTCTATTGATTTGGGTATATTAAAATGAATTACAAACCGAACATCTGGCTTATCGATGCCCATGCCAAATGCGATTGTGGCAACAATTACCTGTACATCCTCATTCAAAAAAAGATCCTGGCGTTCAGCACGCAGTTTACTATCAAGACCCGCATGATAAGCAACTGCTTTTATTCCATTTGCCATCAGCATATCGGCAAGCTCTTCGGTAGTTTTCCTGTTCAGCGTATAAATGATCCCGCTTTTGCCTTTGTTTTGAGAAATGAAACGTACAATACTTGTAACCGTTTGCTCCTTCTTTATTTTGGGTAGTATTTCGTAATATAAATTGGGCCTGTTAAAAGAAGAGATAAAGATCTGTGGATTTCTCAGGCCAAGGTTTCTTAAAATATCACTTTGCACTTTTGGTGTAGCAGTAGCTGTTAGCGCTATCATTGGGGCATGTGGGTTGATTAACTCCATCATTTCTCGCAGCCGGCGATACTCCGGCCTGAAATCATGTCCCCATTCGGAGATACAATGTGCTTCATCCACTGCAAAAAAAGAAATATTCAGGTCTTTAAAAAATTCAATGTTCTCTATTTTTGTTAACGTTTCAGGCGCTACATACAGCATTTTAGTTTTGCCGGTGGTTAAATCATCTTTAACAATTTTTTGTTGCCCTTTATTAAGTGTGCTATTTAAAAAGTGAGCCACATCATCCTTGCTGCTATAACTTCTTACCAGGTCTACCTGGTTTTTCATCAAAGCAATTAAGGGAGAAACAATAATTGCACAACCTTCACTAATGATAGCCGGTAACTGGTAACATAAACTTTTACCGCCACCGGTAGGCATTATTACCAATGCATCATTGCCTGCCAATAAATTTTTTATGATTGTTTCTTGTGGCTCTTTAAAACCATTAAAACCAAAGTAATCCTGTAGCTGAGCGGTAAGATTCAGGTTTTTCTCATTGCTGATGGCTTTTACTGCCTTTGTATCAACTGGTTTTAATTTTGTTTCTTTACGTGAAACGGGTTTAGTTTTTTCTTTTACTGTAGCCATAGCTGTCTTTTTCCTCAAGCTGGTTTTTAATAATGATATGTTGGAAAAAACCTTTTTACTTATAAATGTTAAAGTATTTTGATGGTTTTTAGTTTTTAAAATGGATAGCGAAGTTACTTTAATACGCCTGTAATTCAAAGTGAACGCATCCATTAAAAGTGATTAAGATAATCAATTTTGTTTACAGTTTCCTCGCTTATCTGCAATTAATCTACGTTGAAAGTATAAGCCAATTGCCCTCATTACATATTAACGGGAAGTTTTTACAATTATTTGCAAACTCAGTTTTCAGCAGGAGGAAGCTTAAAACCGTGCCAATTGCCCGTTCGCCGAAAATTACTGTTATCCTTTATTTCAATTGGCCACTTTACATATGATACGGCGGATATACGCTGAAATACCCCTTTCAAAACTTTAACTCTTTTGCGTTATGGACGAATTAAAGTAGGTTTGCTGCTTCAAAAATGAGCGATAGAAAAATTATACAATCAGCGCTTCGCACCATTCAAATGGAGGCTGATTCAATCAGCAGGCTGAAAGATTTTATCAACGAGGATTTTGAAAAAGTATTGAATGTGATTGCTGCTTCCAAAGGCCGGGTAGTGGTAAGTGGCATAGGAAAAAGCGCCATCATCGCCAAAAAGATTGCGGCCACCCTCAACAGTACGGGCACACCGTCTGTGTTCATGCATGCAGGAGATGCCATCCATGGAGATTTAGGCATGGTGCAACAAGATGATATTATTATCGTTATTAGCAAAAGTGGTGACAGCCCAGAAATAAAAGTGCTGGTTCCATTGATCAAAAATTTTGGGAACGTTTTAATTGGGATGGTAGGCAACACCGATTCTTATTTATCGAGCCAAAGTTCTTTTATAATAAATACTACCGTTGACCAGGAAGCCTGTCCAAATAACCTGGCACCCACTACCAGCACTACGGCACAGATGGTAATGGGAGATGCTTTGGCTGTCTGCCTTATGGAAATGAAAGGGTTTGGCACTGCCGACTTCGCAAAGTTTCATCCTGGTGGCGCATTAGGGAAAAGGCTTTTTTTAAGGGTTGCAGACATTGCTTCTCAAAATGAAAAGCCTGCTGTGATACCGGGCGCCGGCATCAGGGAAGTAATTGTGGAAATGACAAACAAGCGCCTGGGGGTAACTGCAGTAGTGAATGATGATGAAAGTATTGAAGGCATAATTACTGATGGAGACCTGCGCCGCATGTTGGAAAAAGGCGATAGTATTGAGTTGCTGAAAGCGAAAGACATTATGACCAAAACACCGGTAACTGTAGCAGAAAACTTTCTAGCTGCTGATGCTTTGGAAATTATGAAGGCAAAAAATATTAGCCAGTTAGTGGTCGTTGATGCAAACATTTACAAAGGCATAGTTCATATACATGATATTATAAAAGAAGGAATAATTTAAGGAGGTTTTTGAGATGGCAGGTTGTTTTGTTGAAATGCTTTTTGTTACAAGCTTTTGTTTTTCAATTAAGCACTGTTGTGTCACTCTCTTGTACTGCATACCATTGAGGAGCTTTTTACGTTATAGCGCTGCGGTGAGCATGATATAAATTGCCTTTATCAATTACGAATTAACAATTAATATAAAAACAGATAGACGAGTATGACCAAAAATAATTACGTAGCTATAATGGCAGGTGGCATCGGTAGCAGGTTTTGGCCAATGAGCCGCACAGATTTTCCAAAACAATTTCTTGATATTTTAAACACCGGACGTACACTTATTCAATCTACTTTTGATCGGTTTGCTTTGTTTATTCCCAAGGAACATATTTATATTGTTACTACAGAACAGTATAAAGATATCGTGGCAGAGCAGCTTCCTGATTTGCCCCTTGCAAATATTTTATGCGAGCCTTCCCGAAAAAATACAGCTCCCTGTATAGCTTACATTTCTTATAAACTACTGCAAATAAATCCCAACGCTAATTTGATTTGTGCCCCGGCCGATCATATTATTCTGGAGCCGGACAACTTTAAAAAGAAATGCCTGGAGGCGCTACATTTTACCGCTCACATAAAAGCACTTGTTACATTAGGCATTCAGCCCACACATCCTAATACGGGTTACGGGTATATTCAATACGATCAGCTTGCGGTAAGTGAGAATGTGTATAAAGTGAAAACCTTCACCGAAAAACCAGATAAGGAGTTGGCTAAAACATTTATTTCAAGCGGCGACTTTTTATGGAATGCGGGCATTTTTGTTTGGCAAATAAAAAATATCATTAAAGCTTTCGAAATGTTTTTGCCGGAAATGCACGAGGTATTTGATGGTGAAAAAAACAATTTTAATACCCCCGCAGAAAAAGAGGCAATTGAAAGAATCTATCCTTTATGTGTAAATATTTCCATTGATTATGGCGTAATGGAAAAGGCCGATAATGTATACATTATTCCTTCCTCGTTTGGATGGAGCGATTTGGGTACATGGGCGAGCGCTTACGACAATCTTGAAAAAGATTATCTTGAAAATGCAGTAGCCGGTAGCAACGTAATGATCATTGATGCTACTAAAAATATCATTCATGCTGATAATAAAAAATTGGTTTTGATACAGGGGCTGGATGATTTTATTGTAGTGGATACACCCGACGTGTTACTCATTTGCAGAAAAGACAAAGAGCAGGCTATCAAAGAATATGTAGCGGAAGTTAAAAGAAATAAAGGGGACAGGTTTCTTTAACGGACTTCATGCCGGAGATAAAAACCTATTTATTTTTTTAATCCGGCAATTAAATTTATGGTAAGTGCCACCACGAATGTGTTGAGGGCAAATGCCAGCAGACCATGCGCCATGGCCAGTCTTCTTATTCTGCGGGAGTTGATCTCTACATCTGATACCTGGAAGGTCATTCCAATTACAAAAGCAAAATAGGCAAAGTCGAGATAATCGGGGGTTTTCTCATTTGGAAAAACCAGGGCATCCTTACCTGGCGTATCATCCTTTCCTTCATAATAATACATATGTGCATAGTGAAAAGTAAAGATTGTGTGCACCATTATCCAGGAAAACACCATACCTGATATTGACAAAAGGATGATAAGCAATCCCTGGCCTGGTGGTTGATCTTTTTTGATCATTAATAATAAAACCATCACCATACTGGCGAAAGAACTTACCAAAATACTAAGCAGTACAAACAGCCTGCTCCCATCTTCTTTATTAGCTTGCTTTTTTATGTCGGATAGGGGGCGTGTGAAAAAAACAACCCAACTAGTAACGATAAATGACAAAGCAAATACATCCCATAATATGGTAAGGTTAAGTATCCAGCTTAAATGATTGTTACGCGTTAACAAGAAAATCGTCAACGATATAGCAATACTCAGCAAGATCCGCTGTAATGGATGCATGCGTAAAAAGATATTACCTGTTTTATTATGTTGCGGGATACTCATGTTATAAGCTGCGGTTATTACGAAATATACACCTTATTCCGTTGGTGGTTTATTTCTATTAATAATAAGTAATTTTTTTCTTACGGTATTTCTTACGCAATTTTTTAAGTATTTCGAAATCAGAACTTAATTTTCCTAAATCTTTTGGGGTTCGAAATAAAAAAGTAAATTAGTAATAGAAAAGGTTGTTCTTACGCGGCAATAGCTCAGTTGGTAGAGCATTAGCTTCCCAAGCTAAGGGCCGGGGGTTCGAATCCCCTTTGCCGCTCAGGGTGATATTTCCTTCGTGTTTCCTTCTTATCTGTTGACAACAATTGTCCATAAATGAATGTTCTTTCATCCCTTTTTTGCTTCGTGCATAAATGACTTTTATAGTTTTCCTTCAACTTATCTTTACAGCCTTAAAAATTAATTCCTAAATCACTTGTATGGCACTTAATCGTGTGTTAGCTTTTAGCAGTTCCAGGGTAGGCAATAAAGGGTATCTTGAAACAGCCGCACCGGTCATTAAAGATTTTTTAGGTAACGCGGCCTTAAACATTGCCTTTATCCCATTTGCTTCCGTGGACAATAATTATGAAGAATATACTTCCTTTGTAAAAAACGGCCTGCAGGGCGTGCCTCACCTGGTCAACACAGTGATGCCCGCCAATGCAAAAGAGACAATTGAAAATGCAGATGTAATTATGGTAGGGGGCGGCAATACATTCAAACTGCTGCATGATATTTACGAACTCAAACTGCTGGATGTTATCCGTGATAAAGTAAACAATGGCTCACCTTATATCGGCTGGAGCGCCGGATCAAACATTACATGTCCCACCATTGGAACCACCAATGATATGCCAGTGATCGAACCAAAAAGTTTTAATGCACTGGGCTTTTTTCCTTTTCAGCTAAACCCTCATTATACCAATGCAAAACCCGAAGGGCACAACGGAGAAACCCGTGACCAGCGGCTTGAAGAATTTATAAAGCTAAATCCGGGTTTGCCCGTGGTTTGTTTGCCGGAAGGAACGGCCCTACAACTTGAAAAAGGTATGCTTCATTTTATCGGGCAGTTGCCCTGTGTTTTGTTTCAGGCAAATATCGCCGGGAATGAAATTGTCCGGAAAGAATTTAGCGCATCCGGCGACCTTTCTTTTTTATTATGAGAAAAAAACTTTTGACCAAAGAGTTTTTATCTCCCTAATTTTTTTCTCTGGTTTGACCTTCATGATGAAGTTTTTTTGAGTCCTGCTTTTTTCGGTTCGCTATAAATTCAATAGCAACAAAGCAAAGAAAGTTCATCCATTGAAATTCGCCGTTGAACAAAAATGAATCTTTATAAAAAGTTCTTTCCGCTATATTGTTCTTTTAATGTGCTAATGCAAAAAATACTTTCCATTATAATTGCGCTGTTTTTGTTACAAATTTGTAACAGCCAGCCTTTGATGAATGATACAACAAGTTTCTCCCTTACAATAATTAACGGAAAACAAGCGGCCGCGGAAGGGGTAAGTATTGAACTCTTTAGTGCAAGTAAAAAAGCTTTATTGAAAACTTTGCTTACAGATACGAAAGGTATTGCTGTCTTTAAAAATATTCCTTCAGGCGATCATTATTTTACCCTTAGCGGTATGGGTTATCAATCACAAACCACCCCGGTTTTTACTTTTCCATTAGCGCCTGACACCCAGAGCAAGCTGGTCTTTCAATTGCTGCCTCAGGTGTCCGAAATGAAAAATGTAACAGTTGTTGGTGCAAAGCCTTACTTGCAGAATTTACAAGGAAAAGTAATTATAAATGTGGATGCAGCTGTTACCAATGCCGGCACAACAGTCCTGGAGGTTTTAGAAAAATCCCCTGGTGTGATGGTAGATAAGAATGGGTACCATCAGCCTGCAAGCCAAGCCGGGCGTGCTTGTGATGATCGATGATAAACCCACCTATTTAGCTGGTGTAGAACTAGCCAACTTGTTAAGCAGTATGAGTTCATCTCAAGTGGAGCAGATAGAACTGATCGCCAATCCGTCCGCAAAATATGATGCCAATGGTAATGCAGGCATCATCAATATAAAAACGAAAAAAAATAAACAAAAAGGTTTCAATGGAACGGTGGCCCTCTCTGCAGGGCAAGGCCGTTATCAAAAAAATAACAACAGCATTGTGTTAAACTACCGTAAGGGAAAATTTAATTACGCCATTGCCTATAGCATGAACCTGAACAAATCATTTACCGACTTATATGCCTTAAGAAATTATTATGATGCTACCGGGTCACTTAAAACTGTATTGGATCAGCCCACACTTTTCACAGGCCGTAGTTTTAATAATACTTTCAAAGCTGGCTTTGATTATTACGCTTCTGAAAAAATAACCATAGGCTTTTCTGCCACAGGCGTAAATGTTTCCCGAAAGGGTGATAGCCAGGCAAACGCAACCTGGAAAAATGCAGCAGGCTCAGTCGATTCAGCCATCAGTACACATAGCAATAGTACCAATAGTTTTCAAAATGTTGCCTTCAACTTAAATCTGAGACATGTGGTTAGTAAAACACAAAATTATTCTGTGGATGTTGACTGTTTAAATTATTCTATCCACAGCGAACAGCTTTTTAATAATCAATTGTTGGCCTCAGGTGGCTATACAGAAAGTTCACGGGGGAATATCCCTTCAACCATTCACATCTTTTCTGCTAAGGTTGATCACACTTTACTTTTCGAACAGGGAATCAAAGTGGAATCTGGTGCGAAATCCTCTTATATTAGCACAGATAATTTGGCTGCTTATCAATTACATGATGGCATACGTTGGAACGATGACCTTGGTAAAAGCAATCATTTTTTGTATAAAGAAAAGCTTCATGCTTTATACAGTTCGATCGGGACAAAATATGATCGCATCAATATACAAGCAGGGCTGCGGTACGAATACACCAGCTACCGGGCTAATCAGCTTGGGAACGTAATGCGCAAAGACTCCGCTTTCTCCCGCACTTACCAGTCAGTCTTTCCTTCCGGTTATATCAGCTACCAGGCCGACTCATCAAACGCTTTTACATTTACAGCGGGCAGGCGTATAGACAGGCCCGCTTTTCAAAAGCTGAATCCATTTGTTTTTATTATCAATAAATACACTTATCAAACAGGCAACCCTTTTTTTCTCCCTCAATACAGTTGGAATTTGCAGCTTAATCACCAATATAAATCCATACTCACTACCGCTATATCTTTTAGTATCATACAAAACTATTTCTCGCAGTTATTCCTAACCGATAGCAGTGGAATTCTGATCTATTCTGAAGGTAATGTTGGCCATGCAAAAAATTTAGGGTTGTCTGTTACCATACAGGTGGCGCCTTTCAAATGGTGGTCTTTTAATAGTGAGGCGACATTTAACCATAAAGATTTGAAAGGCTTCGCCGGCAATAATAATTATGCTTCTTCGATTACCCAGTTAAATGTTAACCTCGATAACCAGTTTCGGATCAGCAAAAAATACACAGCAGAACTTGCGGGTTTTTACGCCACCCGTTCCCGCAATGATCTCCAGGAGTTGCTTTATCCCACGAGGCAATTATCCGCAGGCATAGCAAGGTCCATATTAAAGAATAAAGGGACGATAAAAATGAGTGTGAGGGATATTTTTTATACCCAGGCCATGGAAGGACTTACGCAGTTTCAGGCGGCTGACGAATATTTCATTTTGCGTCGTGATACACGGGTTGTAAACTTTGTCTTCAACTGGCGCTTTGGAAAAATGCTTAAACAAACTAAACGCATTGGCAGTGGTGCAGGCGAAGAAATGGAAAGAGTAGGGAACGGCAACTAACGATGTACTAATGTTTGCTGATAAGTTATAAAATTAATAGGAGCAATACACCAATTCTTTTATACACGGATTGCAAACCCTTGGCTTTAATCAGGCGAATTCCACCTCGAGATATACTTTTCTAATTGCTTTAATTGCCTGTTGATCTTTGATGCATCAAAACTTTCAGGTGCATATTTTTTCCCTATCCAATTCCTTGTGTCTTTATGTTCCGGGTGTTTTTTATTGTTCAGGATCTTTAACATATCATAAAATCCATGGATTCCTCCACAGTCTTCGGGTGGGCAATTCATTTCTCCCTTGATGCAGATTGGGTACGTTTGTTTCTCATCCCTTTGCAACGTTTGCTCCAAAGTGATTTCATGTACCCAACAATCACCAAAGTCGTAGTTGTATTGAAAGCTATCTTTTTCTAATGAAAGAATATCAGTGAGTAAAATTTTGGTTGCATCTAAAGGCCTGTTCAATTGGTAGCCCTCTTCATTTTCTTCGATCATGCCTATTCTGTATCCATCTAAATTAAATTCAAACAAATGGTAATTTTTCCAGCCCATTACAATTTGAATGATATGATGTAATTCAAAAAATGTAGTGTGGCTATTTACAAGAATGCTTCTCCATATTTGTGGCTTTGAATTTTGTAAAGAAACGGTTAATTGTATTACCTGTATCATATTGTGGGTGGATTGGATACAGCTAAATTACGATTATTGTTAAACTATTTTTTAATTCATTTCCATTACAAAGTACCTGTGGTCCCCAAATTTGCTGGTCATATCTTTATCCCAAATTAACTGCATTTCTTAACCAGGCTCGGGCTTTCTTCTTAAAGCGTGGGCCCCATTATATTTAAGTGTCGCAAATCAGTAATCAAAGCGTTTTGGAAAATTGAGTAATTTGCCTCATATATAACGAGTCAGTTTTTATGTTTGCAGAAATAGAATACCCTAAAAAATTATTACCGGAGGAGTTGGATCAATACCTGGCCCGCGGCTGGTTTAGAATGAGGCAAACCATTTTTACTACTAATTTTTTGCACTTTAAGCAGCAATTTTATTCTGCCATCTGGCTAAGGGTATTGCTGGATGATTCGATATATGATAAGAAATATTTTGCTCTGGCTAAACAAAATAAAAAATTTAGATCTGAAATTAAAAAATCCTTAAAGGGTGCCATCTCTTCCCAGCACCAGGCTTTGTACGAACACTATAGGCAATCTATTTCTTTTGATGTTTCCGCTACACTGACCGAATTACTTTCTGGCAATGAAATCTATAACAGGTTTAATACTTACGAAGTAAATATTTACGATGGTGACACACTAATTGGGGCAGGTTTTTTTGATATGGGAGAGAAAAGTGCGGCAGGCATCACCAGCATTTATCATCCGGCTTACAAAAAATACACCTTGGGCAAATACCTGATGTATCTTAAAATGGATTTTTGCAAACAGCAGGAGGTGCATTTTTTTTATCCTGGTTATGTTGTGCCGGGTTACACTCCTTTCGATTACAAGCTTGAAATTGGTAAAGCCACACTCCAATACCTCCAGCTGGCAACGCAAAAATGGATACCGGTTGCTTCCTCTATTGAAAATCCGCTACAGGAAATGACTAAAAAGTTAGCGGTATTAGAACAAAACCTGTCACAGGATAACATAGCGAATGCTTTATTAAATTATAAGTTCTTCGAAGTGAATTTAGAGCCTTATTACCACGGTCAGCAATTATTTGACTTTCCTGTTTTTTTATTTTGCAGTCCCATTACTGAAGCGCCCTTTTACAATATAATAGTATACGATGTACGGGGTGCTAAATATAAATTACTCCAATGTTATTCTATTATGAATATTGGCGTCCAGGGCGTTGGTAGTGATATTTTTGATTCGGATCTTTTAAAAGTAAAGCGGGTTTTATTCAGTACGGAAATTAAAGATGAAATGGTTTATTTTTTGGTAGCCATGATGGAAAAAAGGATTATTCTTTGAATTAATCAAATACAAAAAATCCACCCGACGAAAATATAAACTGGCTTTTGGGGGATTATGTAAACAATTGCAAAATTACTTTAAGTTTGGCCTTTAAAAAAAGTTACTGCTCCGTGCATGTCAAAATTTTTTTGGGCCTTTCTTTGTCCATTTAAAAAATTAATCTTAATTTCATCTTCTCTTACTACCTCTTACCCTTATGTCCGAAGTAAAACCCCTTTTCCTATTTTAATATTTTAAGTCTTAAGATTATTTTATCCCGGTAATATCCTTTGAATTGCTGTGATATACTTATGGGATGTACATTTTTTTGTAGTATACGTTCCCTAATAATTTGATCTTTCTTTCTCCAATTATTTCCTATAAAGAACCACGTTCTATTTTTAGTATTTAGAAATTCCCAAAAAGAAGGCATTGTTGTTGTCTTTATATTTCCGGGTATGTTTCTTCAAGTTTATAAAAAGTCATTGCGCATATACCGTCACCTTTAAAAATAAACAAATGGAAAATTTTTACACCTCCTACACAAAAGTTATAGAAAATAAAATATACTACTTTGTCAAAAAGTATTTAATATTCCCCGAATTTAAAGATGTAGCACCTGTGCTGGAAAGTTATGGCATGCATACCGACTTTAATAAAGCCTGCAACATCGCTTTGGTGTTCGATCCCAAAATTAAAGAACAACTTTTGCTGGAAGCTGAAGGAACTGTGCAACAGGCTAAAGTAATAGATTTTAATATGGGCAACTTCTCAGGGAAAAGTGCAACCAGCTAAATTAAAGCACCTGGTGTGTTGCTCGCAGGTATATTTGTATCTACAAAATAAAATGGCGGAGCCATATAAATCCCGGGAAACCGTAGGGTAACATTTCGGCGTACTATTCATTCCAAATTGTTGTTTTCAACACCCTGAGCACATACAACAAGTGGCTACTTTTATTAAACAACTATCTTCCCTTGATTCTACACTTCTTCTTTTCTGCATTTTATTATGGAACATAAATAAAAAAAGGCCGGGATAAAAATCCAGCCTCGTTTTTAAAATCCAATATCCTATGAAAAACCGAGACAAATATAAATTTTAATTTAGGGAAATAAATACCCTAAAAGGGGTATTTATTGAATTCTCCTAAATTCGCGTACGACATAATCTCCAACTATAAAATTATCTTTTGGTGGGCCAACAGTTTAAACTGTTATTGTTCTATAATGTTTTTCAACGTTTCAGTGGGGTTAGCAAACTTTCTAAACCGTTTAGTTTAATCTCATGCATTGTTGCAAGTAGCACGCCTAATCTTCCCTTCGGAAAGCCGTTACGATTGAACCATTCCAAATAGGCCATAGGCAAATTGCAAAGTACTGTTCCTTTATATTTTCCAAAAGGCATTTCCATGTTTACAATTTCAATCAATATTTTTCTATCCGGCCCTTCGGCTTCATTAGGCATATAATAGTTTTAATCTTAAAATTACCTGGCTTTTTTTGTTCGGTATAAATGCGGTTCACCATCAAATGTATCTTCATTTTTTTAGGGTTATTAACATTATAGGACGATTAATCCACTTATTTAATAATAAATTAATAATGCTTTTTTATTACTCAATGCTTTAATACATTTACTATATATTAAGCCAACTGCTCAGCGTTCTATTACCCCATTAAACTTACTTTTTTCTCCAACAAAAATGACGAAAATAACCCACTTAAAAGAGACAGGTAAACTCATAAGCCAACACGGGATAGCTGACATATGGCATGATGCTGTTACCAACCATTACTCGCTGCACGCTGCGAGCGATTTCGAAACGGGGAACATTATTACACCATTTAAAGGTGCGTCTGTTCAAAACTATGCAACCTATTTAACTGTGCAAACAGGCACTGATTCTCACATTATTTTAGACCCGACGTTTTTACAATACATCAATCATAGCTGCAATCCCAATGTTTTTTTTGATACTACTTCCATGCAACTCATAAGTATCAGGCCAATAAAAACCGATGATGAGTTTTGCTTTTTTTATCCATCAACAGAATGGGAAATGGCCCGGCCTTTTGTTTGTAACTGCGGGAGTAAAAATTGTTTGCAATTAATAAACGGGGCTGCTCATCTTAGTAAGGAAACTTTGGAAAAATACCGGCTGACGGATTTTATCTTACAAAAGATCAAGCAAAAAACGTAGTCAATATCATCGTTCAACAAGAAAATTTTATGTCGTTAGTAAACCCATTGAACTCAGATATTCTTACGGAAAAATTAAAAGTTTGGGTATTGGCACCCTATCTCCAAACAAACGATGAAAACATTGATTATTATTACGACTTTAGCCAGAGTATTGCCGAGTATTCCAAAACCTTCGAAGAAATGGGAATTGAATGGATATGGCAACCCGTTACAATGCTGAATTATAGCGGTATAATTGCAACCATTGTTACAGAAAAAGAAGCTGGTATTTTTTTACCAATCGTTTTTAATATTTGTGATGGAGATGAAATTAATGGCACGCCAGGCATTTCTGTAGTAAAACTATTGCAACAGTCAGGGCTTGTTTTTACTGGTGCGGATGAATTCTTTTATGATATTACTACTTCAAAAATTCCAATGAAAATTGCTTTTGATAAAGTAGCCGTACCCACAGCACCCTGGGAAGCCATTACAGAGATAAACCAACAACTTTCAGGGATTTTTCAGCGATTAGGAACCCCAATAATTGTAAAACCTTCTGTTTCAGGAGGGAGTATGGGAGTTGGTATAAAAAATGTAGTAGCTAATGAAACAGCATTAAAAATCCAGGTAGATAAGATGTTTGAAGGGTACCGTGGCTGGAATTTAACAACTGATGGAATTATTGCTGAATTATTTATAACAGGAAATGAATACACAACCTTAATTGTAGGATCGTATGATCAGCCCGCGTTTGCTATAATCTACAATCCTGTTCAAAGGGTATTTCATTCGTCGCTGCCGGAAAAGGAAAAAATATTGAGCTTTGACAGGCTTTGGGAAATATACGAAGAAGAAACGCCGATGCCTAATGAAGACAATTTTTATGAGTATGAAGCACCTGAGCCAAGCCTGATTGATGAAATTAAAAAGATAAGTTGGGACGCTTTTGTTGCCACAAAAGGAAAAGGATATACCAGGGTAGATCTACGGCAGGATAGTGCTACAGGGAAAATTTTTGTTCTTGAAATAAATGCGCAATGTGGATTAAGTGAAGACGAAAATTATACTTCCATTGGAGCGATCCTTAGATTAAGCGGTAAAACGTTTACTGAATTAGTAAAGGAAATAATTCATACTGCTTTTTTATCATCAGCTACAAAACCGCGGCAACGCAAAAAAACAAAACTTGTAAAAATAGACTACGACTTACCGCATTTAAGAAAAATAAGCGGTTCAGCATAAAGAGGTTTATAAAATGTACGAAGTGCCTGATAAAAATATTTCTACAAGTTTAGAAACTACCCCATCCCTTAATGGAGAATCCCGTACTCTCCGTGTGTGCGTACTGCAGCCTGATTATTCTACCTCCGGTGTTGACTACCAATTTTATGATCCGCTACGTGATTTATCACAACTAATCCCTGAAGCAAAGGTTGACCACGTAAAGCTTAATAAGCTTACCACCTACAAGCAACTGAAAGAGTTGAAGAAACAAAATTATGACGTGTTTGTAAACTTATGTGAAGGCTACCTTGAGTGGGACATCCCGTCGATAGATGTTATTTATAGCCTTGAATTACTTAGGCTTCCGTTTACGGGACCTACAAGTTTATTATACGATCCTTCAAAAGAGTTGATGAAATACGTGGCTTATACCGAAGGAATACAAACACCGGCATACGTAATTATTGAGGATGAAGAGAACTTAGAAGAGCAGGTAAAATCTCTGAAGTTTCCTTTGTTTGTAAAACCAGTGAAAGCCGGCGATAGCCTGGGTATCGATGATAAAAGTTTGGTGAGCGATCTTCCGGCGCTAAAAGATAAAATTCAACAAATACTGCAAGAATACGGCCCTTTGCTGGTAGAGGAATACATTGATGGAAGAGAATTTACCGTGATGATAGCTGCCAATGCAGATAATGAAAAAACATCTACCACATTTAGACCTGTCGAGTATATTTTTACTTCGGGCAGCCATTTTAAAACCTATGCTTTAAAAACCTCTGAGCTTCATCCCAATGCAAATATTCCGGTTGTGGATCTGTCAATCGACGAGAAACTAAGAGAAGCTGCGCAAAAGATTTTCCGGAGCTTTAATGGTGTGGGATATGGCAGGCTTGATTTTAGAATGAACGACAAGGGTGAATTATTTTTCCTGGAAATAAATTTCACCTGCTCTGTTTTTTATAAAGACGGTTATGAAGGGAGTGCTGATTATATTTTAAAACACGATGGTTTCGGACAGGCCAACTTTCTTCGACATATAATAGCTGAGGGCATAGCACGGCATAAGCGGACAAAGAAAAAATATACCATGAAAGGCAATGCGATATCCGGATATGGAATCTACGCTGTCACGGAAATGGAACCCAATGAATTGGTTTATAAAGGGGAAGAGCAGCCGCAGCGAATTGTAACCCGGAATTATGTTCTACAGCATTGGAATGCTAAAGAAAGAGAAACTTTTAGAAAATACGCATATCCTTTAAGTAAGGAAGTTTTTCTGCTTTGGGACAATGATCCCTCAGGCTGGGCTCCTCAAAACCATAGTTGCAATGCCAACACAGTTTTTGAGGGTTTAAACGTAATTACCTCCCGAAAAATTCTTCAGGGAGAAGAGCTCACATTGGATTATGGCTATTTCCTCGATGAAAATATGGCCCCCTTCAATTGCCAGTGCGGCTACCAAAATTGCCGGGGAATTATTACGGGGCTTAATAATAACTCCGTAACATTAAGGGAAACCCTCGTGGTTTTATAACTTTCCTAAACGCTTCGTAGAGTCCACCTTCACTCCGACTTCAAATTAAGAATTAAAAATCTTTTCTTGACCTGACCTAATCACCGTTCATCCACACTATTTTCCACTAGTCACAAATTTATTTTTAAGGCAGATGTGCCGTTTGGCTCAAAAGCCGCTACAGACCTAACTTTTAGGTAAAATAAGCTATTGGCTTGCGCCAGCTACTAAAAAATAGATGGTACTATGTGTTGTATAGTACTTAATAATGTATTAGCTTTGTTTTTCAAATCAAAATTAAAAACATGAAAAAGCAATCAACAAACTTACTTGCTCAGATAAGCAAGCTGCAGTTAGAAAATCTTACAGCTATTGTGAAAGAAACTTTAGCAACCAGCATTACTCAACCTGACACAAAACGCTTTACCGCAGCAGAACTCTGGGATATACAGCGCCGGGGGAAAACCAGGATTCAAAGAAGATTTTCTTTCTAAACAGTAGTAAAAAATTATAAAAAAAACTAAAATGAAAAAGCAATCAACCACCTTATTTTCACAAATAAGCACACAGCATTTTGACAACCTTACAACGGTAGTAAACGAAACGTTATCCGCCGGGTTTAAACAATCTGCCACCAAGATCTTCACCGTCGCAGAATTATGGGATATACAACGCCGGGGGAAAAGTCAGATACAAAGAAGGTTTTTTTACTAAGGAAGCTGGGTATAAGAAATCAGCATTTGCTAATTTTTGTGCCGCATTACAAAAACCAACGAACTGCATGCTGATTTGTTTTTTAATGCATTCACGTTCGACTTTAGTCCACTCAAAAAGGCTGCCACCGGTTTTGGTTTCCCGCTCTTATAGTTTTCACTAAGCAAAGCAATATAGAAGGCATCCAGCCACATCGGGTGTATAGATTCGATTTCCATGTTATGCTGCCCGGCTAATTTGCTAATAGCCAGGGGAGAAAAATGGTAAAGATGCCTTGGTACATCATACGCCGCCCAATAGGCGCCATAATCCTTGCCATCTTTTGATGTATAGTTTGGAAGCGCTATCAGCACCCGGCCCGATGATTTCAAAACCCGCTTTATATTACTCATGTTTTCATGGAGTTGGTGTACATGTTCCAACACGTGCCACATGGTAACAATATCAAAGCTTTCGTCAGAAAGCTCAACTATTTTTTCAGCTTCCTGCAAGGATAAATTATATTTTTTTCTACAGATCTGCCGGGCACCCTCATTTGGTTCCAGGCCAGTAACTGTCCAGCCGGATAAAGAAGCCTTATTTAAAAAAGCACCTGTGCCAGCGCCAATGTCGAGTAGCGAACCTTTTGGCAGGCCCTTTCCTATGCTAGCTTTTACAAGGTTTAGTTTCCAGTTCATGGTATAATTCTGTGCAAGCTTATAAATTTTATTTATGAACTTTTCCTGGTTATCTGTGTGAGAAATGTAAGTATCCGATTGATAGTAAGGAGCAATTGAATCCTGGTCAGGAACATCTTGCGTAAAGCGTATGGTGCAATAAGTGCATTCCCATACTTCAAATAATTCTGCCGATACCGTGTAATCTTTACAAACCAACACTTTCCTGATATCTTTACTACCGCAGCAGGGGCAGTTCACCCTGGTTATTATTGTGTCCATCTGGTTTTAAATTGGCGACAAAAATACTGTTTACGGTTTACAATCATTATAATATAGCATTACGGTCTTCGCTGTATAACGGTTAATCACTTATGCGGCCTTTCTTTAAAAATTGGTTTTAATTTTTTGTTTTTGGCAAAGGATCGGCCTTAATTTTTGCCGGCTTTATATATTTGATTTTCGTAAATTCGACTGGTTTTTGATCGGCTTTACATTATTAAACCAACCCCATGGATTATTCGGATTCTTTTCAGCTTGCATCGGATTTTGTTAATTATACAAATGCTTCTATTTTTTTAACTGGCAAGGCGGGTACTGGTAAAACGACTTTTTTAAAATATTGCAAAGAAAACAGCAAAAAAAATACTGCTGTTGTTGCACCTACTGGTGTGGCGGCAATGAATGCCGGTGGCACCACCATCCACTCCTTTTTCCAGTTGCCCTTCACGCCATATATCCCCGGTCAAAAGGGCTTTGATGGAAATAACCAGGGGAATGATAAGAATAGCCTGATAGGCCGGCTCCGCCTAAATAATGAGCGGAAAGAAGTAATAAAAAATTTAGAATTACTGATCATCGATGAAATAAGCATGGTCCGTTGCGACGTGCTTGATGCCATTGATGTGGTGCTGCGCCATGTGCGGAGCCAGTACTCCCGGCCTTTCGGCGGTGTGCAGGTTCTATTGATTGGCGATATGTACCAGTTGCCTCCCGTTGTCAAAGATGAAGAATGGCAGCTTCTTTCTCCCTGGTATAAGAGTCCGTATTTCTTCAACAGCCATGTGATAGAAAGCCAGCCACCCGTATATGTAGAGCTGGATAAAATTTACCGCCAAAGCGATGCTTCCTTTGTGACCGTGCTTAACAAGGTTCGTAATAATGAAATGGACGAGGAGGGCTTTGACCTTTTGCACAGCCGTTATTTGCCTCTTTTTTGTGCGCCAAAAGAGGAAAACTATATCAGGCTAACGACCCATAACAATAAAGCCGATGCAATTAATTTTAAGGAATTGAATGACCTAAAAGGAGAAATTCAAAATTTTAATGCGTTGATCGAAGGGGAGTTTAATGAAAGAGCGATGCCCGCAGATCTGCAATTGAAATTAAAAATTGGTGCCCAGGTGATGTTTATAAAAAATGACACAGAAAAGGTTCGCAGGTATTTTAATGGGAAAATAGGTATTGTAAAAAAAATAGAAACCGAAAAAATAGAAGTTTTATGTGTTGGTAATACTATACCAATTGACGTAAGAAAAGAGAAATGGAAAAACATTCGG
This sequence comes from Ferruginibacter sp., assembly GCA_039922375.1. Classification (GTDB taxonomy): domain Bacteria; phylum Bacteroidota; class Bacteroidia; order Chitinophagales; family Chitinophagaceae; genus Ferruginibacter. The sequence goes on along the minus strand of JBDSAA010000203.1, from coordinate 1,558 downwards.
TATGTGGTCAACGACACCAACAGCCAGCTTGAGGAAAACGAAATCGGCTCATTTACGCAGTTTCCGTTAAGGCTGGCTTGGGCTATTACTATACATAAAAGCCAGGGACTTACTTTTGAAAAAGCCATCATTGATGCAGGTGAGGCTTTTGCGCCGGGGCAGGTTTATGTTGCCTTAAGCCGCTGTACCAGCCTGGAAGGAATGATTCTTCATAGCCGTATCCACAACAATAGTTTGCACAGTGATTATCGCATTACCTCATTTTCACGCACGCAGCAAACCTCGGCAGCTCAGTTACAAAAACTGCTGGAAGCAAAACACGCTTTTCAAAAAGAAGAGATAAAAATCCTTTTTGATTTTTCAGTGCAGCTGATAAATGCAAAAGAGCTTTTATCCATTGTTTCATTGCAGAAATTATCCTTCAATGCAGAGGCTATGCCTTCAATAGAATTGATATATAACCTCGTGGAAAAAATGGTAGCCACTGCTCAAAAATTTGAGCCACAATTAAATTATCTTCTCGAGGCAGCACTACCAGAAAAAAATGAGGCTTTTCAAAAAAGACTAATGGCCGCAGCAATTCATTTTATTGATGAATTGGAAAATATAAAACGGGAAATCAATAAATGCCCGGTTGTGACAGATAGCAAGTTATTGGCAATGGATTTTAATAAACAATTGACAATGTTATTTAAATCCGTGTGTTTGCGCCAGCACTTATTAACGGGTTGCCAAGATGGTTTCGAAGTAGATAAATTTTTACTTTATAAAAGATCTTATAGGACCCCGGTATTACAGATCAATGCGTATGCTCTAAAATCGACGAAAGTAAAAATAATTAGCCCTCACCCTGAATTGTACCAATTACTTCGCTTGAAAAGAGATGGATTGTGCGAAGAAAGAAAGCTGCCTGTGTATTTGATTGCAGGTGGGGCTTTGCTGGATGAAATGGCAAGATACCTTCCTCAGACAGTGAACGAGCTTAACCAGCTTAGCGGATTTGGGCCTGTAAAAAGCAAACAGTTTGGTGAGGCGTTTTTAACTATTATAAGGGAATATTGCCAGGAACATAATTTACATACTAATATAGAAGCAAGGCCTTTGAAAGGAAAACGAAAGGAAAAGGTGTTAAAATAAAACCGGGGTAGAAACCCCGGTAATTTTTAATCCGTACCCTATGAAAACTATCGTTAGAATATGTCTTTTATTGGTTGCTTAAATTGAACCGCATAAAGTATTTGCAAATTCAACACATCACCCTTTCACAAAATGTGCCATTGTGTAAATGTATTGGATATGAAGGTTTTGAAAAAATGGTAGCAACTTCTTTACTCCGTTATTCGGAAAGTTTTTCTGTTTTATGGAAGCTCTCTAAAGCACAATTAGCCCAGTGCTATACATTATAATAGTAAAAGCTTCTGGAATGCTAACTAGTCGTCCCTCAAAAAGTCGTTAAAGCCGATTGGGTAAGGATAGTATATACCAACGTGCATTAAAATCTGCAAGATATTTGCAAAATAGCTAAAAATCTTGCAGATTTATGTATGCTATCCACCAA
>JBDSAA010000202.1:0-10695 GCA_039922375.1 Ferruginibacter sp. | reverse complement strand
CTTTACGTTGTATTGAGCGATGGCTACCCCTGCCTTTTGATGACAAAATCCTTAAACTATCGATGCCCCGGCCAACCACATAATCTCTTACAGCCAATGCCCTGTTAAACGAAAGCCAATAACAAATGGAGTCGCTGCCTTCATCAAAATAAGAAAAGCCGTCAATTGAAAGAGTAATTGATGTGTCTTCAAATAACACTTCTACCACACTATCTATTGACCTGAATGTAGATTGAAAATTTAAAGAGGATTGTTTGTATTCAAAAGGGATCATTACGGTAACATCCCTTGTTTTCGGTAAGCTGTCATTAAAAATACTGATGTTCGTTTGGCGGGAGTTTGGGGGTTGTTGGTCTGTTTTATAATTGGCTTGCGAACCACCATTAAAAACGATAAAATTGGTAGAAGAGCATTCAGGCATGCCGGTTAACCCTTTTGCCGGACCTGCTATGGCTGCGGCAAAGTTAATAAAGAAACATAGCGATACGATCCACCGGTTAATTCTCATCTCTTAAACTTAACTGAAAAGGTTAGTGCTGTTTTTTGAAACTAAAGAAAAATGGCTTTAAGGAAAAGTTGGATATTTTACCGGCTGATTAGCCAATATTGTACCACAAAAATTGTCGAATTAAAATTTCAACCTGCAATCTATACAAATTGAAAAACTACGACCGCTTTCTGTATCTATAAAAAGGAGTTAAAAATGTCGGTAACATTTCAGCAGAAGATATCACAACCATCAGCATAAACAAAATATGTTCCGCTAAATGGAATATCCACAAAAATATTGGAGAATGGTTTAATGAAATCCCGTTCGGCTTATTTACTCAAATGCATACTCCGCTCTTTGTACAATTGCCTGAAGTATGGATCACGCAAGTCTTTAATGAAACGGATAGCCTCGCCCGTGCTTTTCATTTCCGGTCCTAATTCCTTGCTTACTCCCGGAAATTTATTGAAAGAGAAAACGGGTTCTTTAATGGCAAAGCCCTGCAACTTTTTTTCGTAAGTAAAATCTTTTATTTTATTTACCCCCAGCATTATTTTGGTGGCAATATTTAGATAAGGAATCTGGTATGCTTTTGCAATAAAGGGTGTGGTGCGGCTTGCCCTAGGATTGGCTTCAATCACATAAACATTACCGTCTTTTATTGCAAATTGAATATTGATAAGGCCTTTTATATTAAGGGTTCTTGCAATCTTTTCTGCATAATGTTCCATTGTTGTTACGATCAACGGAGATAAATTGAATTGTGGTAACACTGCATTGCTATCACCGCTATGGATACCCGCCGGCTCAATATGCTCCATCACGCCCATGATATGAAATTCTTCACCGTCAAAAATGGCATCAATTTCTGCTTCCTGGCAACGGTCTAAAAAATGATCAATTAATATTTTGTTTCCTGGTAAATGTTTGATCAAACTTAAAATACCTTTCTCCAAATCTTCATCATTTAACACGATCCGCATGCGCTGGCCGCCAATCACATAGCTGGGGCGTATCAATACCGGGTAACCTACTTTTTGTGCTACTTCAATTGCTTCATCCGTATTATAAGCAGTACCATAGTTTGGATAAGGAATGCCCAGCTCTTTCAGTGTATCGCTAAACCGGCCACGGTCTTCGGCAATATCCATATTATCGAAAGACGTGCCTATTATTTTTACTCCTTTTTCGTGTAGTTTCCTTGCCAGTTTAAGTGCTGTTTGGCCACCCAGTTGTACAATTACGCCTTCAGGTTTTTCATGCTCAATGATCTCCCACAGGTGCTCCCAAAATACCGGTTCAAAATATAATTTATCAGCAATGTCAAAATCCGTAGACACCGTTTCAGGATTGCAATTGACCATGATGGCTTCAAAGCCGGCTTCTTTTACGGCGAGCAATCCATGCACACAACAATAATCAAACTCAATACCCTGTCCAATTCTATTAGGCCCTGACCCTAATACTATTATCTTCTTTTTTCCAGAGATCTTTGATTCGTTTGAAACCAGTGGACTTTGTTGAGGTGAGCTTAGCGGAGCATTTTCAAATGTTGAATAGAAATATGGTGTTTTCGCTTCAAACTCAGCGCTACAGGTATCTACCATTTTAAACACCCTGGTGAGGCCTATGGCTTTTCTTCTTTCATAAATCAGCTCAGCATTTTCTTCATTCATGATGCGAATGATCTGCTCATCGCTGAAGCCGAGGAATTTAGCATCCTTCAATAATTCATCTGGCAGAGTTTTCAAATCATATTTTGCTATTTGCTTTTCACAGTCACAAATTTTTTGGATCTGGTAAATAAACCAACGGTCAATACCGGTGCTTTCACAAATGCGTTTTATACTAGCCCCCGCCATCAAAGCATCCTTTATCCTGAATATTCTGTCCCACTTTGGAATTTTAATATATTCGATCAGCTCGTCTGTATGCATCAGGCTTTTACCGTAATACCCTAGTCCTACCGCCTCGTTCTCTAAACTCTGACAAGCTTTCTGCACTGCTTCGGCAAAGCTTCTGCCTATGGCCATTACTTCACCTACACTTTTCATCTGGAAACCCAGCGTGTCATTGGCGCCTTTGAATTTATCAAAATTCCAACGCGGCACTTTTACAATTACATAATCCAGCGCCGGCTCAAAATAAGCGGAAGTAGATTGTGTGATCTGGTTTTTGAGCTCGTCAAGATTAAAGCCCAATGCAAGCTTGGCAGCAATTTTTGCGATGGGGTAACCGGTAGCCTTACTTGCCAATGCAGAGGAGCGGCTCACCCTTGGGTTTATTTCCACCACTATCAATTCTTCCGTTTTTGGATCTAAGGCGAATTGCACATTACACCCACCGGCAAAGTTGCCAAGTGCCCTCATCATGCGGATAGCGGTGTTGCGCATATCCTGGTAGGCTGTATCGCTCAATGTCATGCAGGGTGCCACTGTAATGCTATCCCCTGTATGTACGCCCATCGGGTCAAAATTTTCTACGCCACAAATAATCACTACATTATCATTCAGATCTCGCAATAATTCCAGCTCAAATTCCTTCCATCCTAAAACCGCTTTTTCTACCAATACTTCATGAATGGGGGATGCTGTTAAACCATTGTTTAACGCCTCGTCTAATTCATCTTTTTTGAATACTATACTTCCCCCACTGCCGCCAAGGGTAAAAGAAGGCCGGATCACCAGCGGAAAACCGATCTCCTGCGCAAATTCTTTTCCTTCCAAAAACGAATTGGCCGTTTTTGCAGGGCAAACTGCTATGCCCATTTCAATCATCCAGTTACGGAATTTTTCCCTGTCCTCCGCCTTATCAATTGCTTTTATATCAACACCGATCAACTTAACATTGTATTTTTCCCAAACACCTAATTCGTCTGCTTCTTTACAAAGGTTAAGCGCTGTTTGGCCGCCCATAGTAGGTAACACGGCGCTTATATCATTTTCTTCCAATATTTGCTCAATGCTTTCTACTGTTAATGGCAACAGGTAAATCCTATCGGCCATCATAGGATCAGTCATTATAGTTGCAGGATTGCTGTTGATCAAAATCACTTTTACGCCTTCTTCACGAATGCTCCTAGCGGCCTGTGTTCCTGAGTAATCAAATTCGCAGGCTTGTCCTATAACAATGGGGCCTGAGCCTATAATTAAAACTGATTTTATTGAATTGTCTAACGGCATAATATATTGTGCTTATTTATTGGCGTGCAAAAGTATATAAAAAACAGCAGCTTTAGGATGTAGTAATTTTCTGGATTCATATTAATAAATAATGTGTCGCCGGCTGTCAAACATCAACGGGCAGTGGTAAATTATAAAAGAACTACAATCAATTTGGCACTTTATGTCTTACCACCTTTGAATAAAAAGCCATTTTATTACTTCGATAACAACAGTAATATTTATATCGGCTAAATTTGCTTTTTTTAATAAAACATGATGGTAAGAATATTTGCTGCGGTTGGTTTCCTGTTTCTTATAAATGCAGTTTCATTTGCACAGGTATTTCCTGGTAAAAATTATCCAAAGGGCTATTTCTCGTGGCCCGTTGATGCAAAACAAGCGTTGGTAGCTAATTTCGGTGAATTGCGCCCCAATCATTATCACATGGGCCTTGATTGCAGGACTGATCAAACAGAAAACAGGCCGGTGCTTGCTGCCGCTGATGGTTACATTGCTAAGGTAAAAATTGAGCCCATTGGTTTTGGCAGGTGTATCTATATAAACCATCCAAACGGTTTAACGACTCTTTACGCACACCTTAACAATTTCAATCCAGCACTGGAAAAATACATTACGGAACAACAGTATACATTACAAAGCTGGAAAGTGTTTTTGGATATCCCTGCAGGGTTATTTCCTGTTAACAAAGGCCAGTTTATCGCATACAGCGGAAACACCGGGGGATCGCAGGGGCCACATGTACATTTTGAAATAAGGGATACTAAAACGGATAAGGTTTTAAACCCGCTTTTGTTTGGATTGCCGGTTATGGATAATATTGCCCCGGATATTTTGCGTTTAGCCGTGTACGACAGGGGCATCAGTACTTACGAACAAACCCCGAAATTTTTCGCCTTAAAAAAAGTAAATGGTGTATATACCACCAGCCCTCAGCTTCTTGTGATCAATGCCGGCAAAATAAGTTTTGCCATTACAGCATATGACAGGTACACAGGCTCTACCAATAAAAACGGTATATACGAAGCAACGATTTATGAAGATGATCAACCCATAACCGGCTTTCAGTTAGATGGCATTGGTTATGATGAAACAAGGTACCTGAATGCTCATATTGACTACAAATTGCGTGGCAGCGGCGGCTCGTATGTACAGCACCTGAGCCGGCTTCCCGGCTATCCCATTGGTGTGTATAAGGATATGAGTGGCGATGGTGTTATTAATATTCAAGATGATAATACCCATCAAATAAAAATTATTGTGAAAGATGCTAATGGGAATAATGCTGTTTTGCAATTTGCAGTAAAAAGAGCTGCAACACAGGCCACCATCCCATCCGCGGATCTGCCCGCTTTATACCAGCCAAACGAATTTCACCCCGGCTTTGTAAATGTTTTTGAAAACAACAACGTTAGTTTTTATCTGCCTGAAAATGCCTTGTACGATTCTATCCGCTTCAAGTACAAGGAAACAATTCCTTTCAACGGAAACCCTGTTTACCAGTTGCACAATGGCAATGTGCCGGTACATGGAATGTTCCCGGTTAAAATAAGAAATACCAAAACTGCCTATCCCGAGAAAATGGTAATGCATCGCGTTTGGAGTGATAAAAACGACTATGCAAAAGCCTGGCCTGTCACCGTTGGCAATGACAAAGATTGGTACCAGGCAAGTTTCCGGGCTTTTGGCAATTTTCAACTATTGGTTGATACTATGCCGCCAACCGTTACTCCCGTTGGCATAAGAGAAGGAATGAATGCAGCTAAGCTTAGCCGCATTGCATTTGTAATAAAAGATAACACAAAAGAACTGGCAAGCTTTACAGCCTACCTGGATGGTAAATGGCTCCGTTTCACCAATGATAAAGGCAGTGCATTCATCTACAAATTTGACGAACATTGCCCGCCGGGAATGCATGAGTTAAAAATTAGTGTAGAGGATTGTGTGGGAAACAGAGCAGAACGCACTTATCATTTTACAAGATAACCTGGTCAATGGTGAATGGTGAATCGTCAATCGTGATATATTCACCAATCAATATCGTTTAGTTAAGGATGGGCGTTTCCTTGCTCCTTATTGCTGAAAATGTACAAGTGAGTGACACAACGATGTTAAATTGAAAAACAAATGCTTGTAAACAAATAATTTTCTTAACCAACGACATTAATCGTGAATGGTGAATCGTGAAATATTGACCATTCACCATTGACCAATCTCCCTTAACGGATCAAAAACAAATTATGAGCATATTGACTGAAGGACAAAAAGCGCCTTTGTTTAAAGCAAAGGATCAAAATGGAAAAACTGTTTCCCTGGCAGATTACAAAGGACAAAAACTGGTAATATATTTTTATCCTGAAGATGATACCCCGACCTGTACTGTGCAGGCATGTAACCTCAGGGATAATTTTGGTTTGCTCAAGCAACATGGGTTTACTGTGTTGGGTATTAGCCCTGATGCGGTGAGTAAGCATAAAAAGTTTGAAACAAAATATGATCTTCCGTTTACGCTCATCTCCGATCCGGATCATACGATCATTGATAAATACGATGTGTGGGGCGAAAAACAACTATTTGGACGAAACTATATGGGCCTGCGCCGCACTACTTTTTTAATTGATGAAAAGGGGGTAATCAAAAAAATATTTGATAAACCGAAGAGTAAGCAACATGCGGAAGAAATAATTAAAGCATGGTCTGAAATTGAACAACAATAATTTCTATATCAAAGAAAACTCACTGTTTGCAAGGCTTGCCGCCAAAAAACTTAAGAGTAATGCACTGGCCATGGTTTTGGGCAAGACAATCCATCTTCATAATATTTCCAAAGAAGATTTTTTACATAACAAAAGGTTGCTGCGCCACGAACTCTGTCATGTACGCCAATACCAACAACATGGCTATTTGGGCTTTTTAATAAAATATTTTTGGGAGAGTATTATGAAAGGCTATTACAACAATAAATTTGAAGTAGAAGCAAGACAGGCTGAGGAAGCACTTGATGACGAGAGAAAATAGATGGTATTTTTAGCAGGCGAAAATTCTTCCAAGTTGTTTCAATTTAAATGCTCAATTGTTTAAATAATCCATTCCACTTCTCCAAAATCATAGTGCCGTTCAATGGTGTCTATAGTTAATAATTGGCCCTGCGGAGATACGCCTCTTATCACTGTTTCAAAAACTATGTTTTTCTTTTTTAATCTGGCTGATTCATTTACTTTATAAAGATGGCGGTTGTATTCAGCCAATAACATTTCATAGGGCTTTGTTAAAAGTTCCTCTGTTCTTTTCAAGATCAACTGGTGAAGTTGTTGGGCCAATGCTGCTTCATCATATTTTTTGCCTGTGACCTGTATTAAAGAAACAGGATTTTTCAACCTATGGTCAAAATGTGTTTGATTGATATTTACCCCTATCCCTACCACTGCCCATTTCCATTCTTTACCGCTAAATTTATTTTCAATCAAAACACCCCCTGCCTTTCTGTCACGCCAGTAGATATCATTGGGCCACTTGACCCGTGTTTCATCGCCGGCGTAAGCACTGAAAAAATCAATTGATGCAAGAGCAATTGCGGTCAATAGTTGAAAGGGGTGGGTTATGTTGAGTCTTTTTGGATTCAATATTACAGTCAAAGCTATGTTAAGCCCTTCACCTGTTTCCCATACTTTCCCCCTCTGCCCTTTACCGCCAGTTTGGTGGTTACAAAACCATGCACTACCGTGTTTCGCCATTCCTGCATGAACCTTTGCCATGGCATAGTTGTTGGTACTATCTACCTGCTTTAAAATTGTAAAGGAAGAACCACTATGGGGCATAATGCAACGATTGGTAAAGAAATAGTACTTTTGGGCACAATTGCAAGCTACACGCTGTTAACCAAAAAACAAAAGTTAATAGCCGGTGACTGACCAAAGCAACCATGGGATTCCATGAAAAATTAATTTAAACAGCACATAATTTGAACAATCTTACATTGTTAGCTAACCGTAAAAAAAGTACCATTAAAAAGCTAACCAAAAACAGTAAAATCTTAAAGGCGATCATACATGCTATCCAGGAAAAAAAAGGCCAAAATATACTCAGCCTTGACTTACGGAAAATACCTGAAGCCGTAGCAGATTTCTTCATCATTTGCGAAGCAACAAACAATACACAATTAAAAGCAATTGCTGATTTTGTAGAAGAAGACGTAAAAATAAAATGTGAGGAAGCTGCTTACAAACATGAAGGCCGCCAGGCACAGCAATGGATCTTGATTGATTATGTAAATGTAGTAGTGCATATTATGATGCCCGAGCCAAGAAAATTTTACCGGCTGGAAGAAATGTGGAGTGACGCAGTGGTTACGGAACACAATGACTAAATAAAACCTAACCTTTACCGAGGTAGCAAAACATAAATAAATATTGTAAGCAAGCAGTTATGGCAGAAGATAAGAAATCAGAGACTAACAGGAAACTTAATCCAAATAATATTCCTTCACCCGGCGACGATTCAAAAAACAAAAACCGTTTTAATATTTATTGGGTTTACGGCCTTGTTTTCGCGGCTATTGTTGGCTACAATGTAATCCGTGGCACATCAAGTACAGGCGTAGAAACGGACCAGGTCAATTTCACGGAACTTGTTAAGCAAGGAGATGTCGAAAAAATGCTGATCATCCGCAACAAAGAAATTGTTCGGGTGTTTTTGAAAAAGGATAGTCTTGAAAAAAAACAATCTTACTACAGGGAACTGTATAGTAAGCAGTATGACAATTTGATTAAGACCCCTCCGCCACAGCTTTACTTTAGTATTGTAGATGCTAAAACCTTTGCTTCGGAAATGCAGGATTTTTACAAGCTCCATCCGGAAGTAAGCAAGGTGCATTCTAAAGCAGATAGCGAGGGCGAATTATTTGGCCAGATTATCACTACCCTGCTTCCCATATTATTAATCGGCTTATTATTCGTAATGATGATGCGTAAAGTAGGTGGCCCCGGAGGCGGCAGTGGCGGCCCTGGCGGTATTTTCAATATTGGTAAATCTAAAGCCACCTTGTTTGATAAGGCTTCAAGGGTAAATATAAATTTTGGCGATGTGGCCGGCCTAGATGAAGCGAAAGTGGAAGTAATGGAAATCGTTGACTTTTTAAAGAATCCAAAAAAATATACTGCGCTTGGTGGCAAAATACCGAAAGGTGCTTTGTTAATTGGACCTCCCGGAACGGGTAAAACCTTGCTGGCGAAAGCTGTGGCGGGTGAAGCACAGGTTCCTTTCTTTAGTTTAAGTGGTAGTGATTTTGTGGAAATGTTTGTGGGCGTAGGTGCCAGCCGTGTAAGAGATTTGTTTAAGCAAGCCAGGGAAAAGGCACCATGTATCATCTTCATTGATGAAATAGATGCTATCGGAAGAGCAAGAGGCAAGAATATGATGATGAGCAATGATGAAAGAGAAAACACACTGAATCAATTGCTGGTAGAGATGGACGGATTTGGTACCGATCTTGGCATCATTATTTTGGCGGCAACCAACAGGCCGGATGTATTAGACACGGCGTTATTGCGCCCGGGCCGTTTCGACAGGCAGATATCCATTGACCGCCCCGACCTTGTAGGAAGAGAGGCGATATTTAAAGTGCATTTGGAACCCATCAAAATAGCCACTACACTTGATATTTTTAAGCTCGCTGAGCAAACACCTGGTTTTGCCGGTGCAGATATCGCCAATGTATGTAACGAAGCTGCTTTGATCGCAGCAAGAAAAGGAAAGGAAGCTGTGGACATGAGTGATTTCCAGGATGCGATTGACAGGGTGATTGGTGGATTGGAAAAAAAGAACAAGATCATTTCTCCTGAAGAAAAAGAAATAATCGCCTACCACGAAGCAGGCCATGCTATTTGTGGCTGGTACCTTGAGCATGCCTATCCATTATTAAAAGTAACCGTTGTGCCAAGAGGTACCGCTGCCCTGGGTTACGCCCAATACACGCTCAAAGAGCAATATTTGTACAATACAGATCAACTGATGGATCAGATTTGTATGACACTTGGTGGCCGGGCAAGTGAGGATATTTTCTTTGGTAAAATAAGCACTGGTGCAAGCAACGATCTTCAACAAATTACCAAAATTGCCTACAGCATGATAACGGTGTATGGGATGAATGATAAGGTAGGAAACATTAGTTATTATGATCCTAACCAGGAAAATGTTTTTACAAAACCCTTTAGTGAAGAAACCGGCAAAATGATTGATGAAGAAGTGCGTAAATTAATTGATACCGCTTATATCAGAACCAAAAAGCTATTGACGGAGAAAAAAGGCGATGTGAAATTACTGGCTAAAGAATTATTGAAAAAAGAGGTATTGTTTAAAAGCGATGTAGAAACCTTAATCGGTAAAAGGCCATACGAAGAAAAGAAGGCTTTGGATATAGATATACCATCTCCTGAAAAAAACGTGGTTGAAGAACCTGATACATCGTTGCCGGAAGAACTGGTTAATCCGCCTCAAATTTAAACATGCCATGGCTATATCATCGGCGAAAGAAAACATATTAAAAAGAATAAGGCAGGCACTGAGTAATCCGGTGCCTTTGCCTTTTCCGTTAAGCGAGGGCGGTGCTTCCGTGTACCGGCCAGCCACGGATTCGCTTGAAATAATATTTGCGGAAGAATTTATAAAACTGCAGGGCAATTTTGCTTTTTGCGTAGATGAAGCAGACATGCAAATGCAACTACAAAGTCTAATCGCTACAAAAGAATGGACAAAAATTTATTGCAGCGAAGACAAATGGAACCTGCAATTCAGCAATACCATCAATCTGCCTGGTTGCGATGCTTCAGTTACCGGTTGTGAATACCTTGTAGCCCGCACGGGTACGGTGGTAATGAGTGCAGCCCGGCAAAGCGGGCGTACGGTAAGTGTATATGCGCCCGTTCATATCTGTATAGCCTATACCAATCAACTGGTGTACGATATTGAGGATGCATTGCAATCATTAAAAGACAACTATACCAATAACTTTCCTTCATTGATAAC
>JBDSAA010000201.1:0-35816 GCA_039922375.1 Ferruginibacter sp. | reverse complement strand
GAAAAACTAAAACATTATATTGCTTTTTCCATTAAGGATACTGGCATCGGAGTAGCAGCAGACAAGCAGTCTGATATATTTGAACGGTTTACACAAGCCAATACAGATACGCAAAGATTGTATGGCGGTACCGGCCTGGGATTAAATATTACAAGGAGTATTATTGACCTGTATGGCGGCACGCTAACTATGGAAAGTGAGCCGGGGAGAGGCACAACCTTTCATTTTATTCTGCCGTTTAATAAATATATTGAAACTGAAGTAGCAGCAGAAGTAATGCCCTTTGACGACAGCCAGGTAATTTCAAAAAATACAGGCAGGCCCATACACATTTTATTGGTAGAGGATAACATGATCAATGCTATGCTGGCTACCCAGGTACTTACAAAAAAAGGGTTTACATTGGTACATGAAGTAAACGGCGAATTGGCAATAGCAGCAGTGCAACGGCAATATTTTGATTTGATATTGATGGATCTTCAAATGCCGGTGATGAATGGAATTACTGCATCTTTGGCCATCCGGAAATTGGAAGGCAACGAGAGAAAGGTACCTATTATCGCCATGACTGCCCACTCGTTGCAGGGCGAGATGCAGCATTGCTACAACGCCGGCATGAACGGGTATGTAGCCAAGCCATTTAAACCCAACGATCTTTTTAATGCCATCGTTGAAGCGGTAAAAAAAGATGACACTATCAAAACAGAAATTATACACCGAGACGAGCTTAATTTAATAGTTTAATTGAAAATATTTATCGTAAAATTTTATGACTGAAAATCCTATCATTATTGATCTCACTTATTTATATTCAATAACCGGCGGCGACAAGGCATTTGAGCAAATGCTGCTTGCAGGCACAGTGGTCGATTTAGACGCTACGATAGCAGACCTGAAAGATGCATGGGAAAAAAGCGATGCTGCGGGTATCAGAAGAAACGCTCATTTATTGGTTTCCATATCAGCCATCGGAGGAATGCCGCAGGTAGAAAGCTGGAGCAGGCAAATTGACCACGCATTTGCAGATGGCATTTTTCATCCTGAAGCAGGCGCTTTAGCCGACAATATCATTTCAGGCTGGCCCGCCGCAAAGTTGCAGCTTGAAAAAATTATTGCTGCGGGTTAAATGAGCGTAGGTTTCATCCCCGAAGGCCTATAAAATTAGGCACCGTTCTGTATTTTATTATCTTGTTTATTGTTTTTTGTTACATATGTTGTTGTAATTGAAAGTTTCGATTACTTTTATCGTTCTTGCTATAAATGTATCAATCATACGATAATAAAATCCTGCTGGATTTGCTTGCCCATAGCGACGAATCTGCTTTCACAGAACTCTACAGCCGTTTCTGGCAAAAATTATTTTCTATCGCTTATAACAGGTTAAATGAAATACAGGTTGCAGAAGACATAGTGCATGATGTGTTTGTTATGCTATGGGCCAATCGCCAAAAAATTAAGATTGAGACCTTGGAAAATTATTTAGCAACTACCACAAAGTATATAGTACTGGATAAAATCAAAAGAAAAGAAAGGGAAAGGATTTATTATACCAGTATTCAACACCAAACGGCCCTCTTTGATTTGCCAATTGAAGCTTCGCTTCACTATAAACGTATATTAGAAATAATAAAAAAAGAGGTAGAGACGCTACCCGAAAAATGCAGGCTCATATTCAATTACAGCCGCAATGAAGGTATGCCAGTGAGAGAAATTGCCAGGTTACTTAATATAACTCCTAAAACGGTAGAAAATCAAATTAACAAAGCACTAAAGCAATTAAAAACAGCTACCAAAGTTTTCCCTGTCTTTTTTGTATTTGTACATTAAAGCCTCTTAACAGATCTTCTTCTGATATTTATTTTTTGTGGGCATGGGTGCTTTGCCTTTCTCAATACACTCCTTCATACATTATGCAACTTCCAGAAAATATATTGGTACTGATAGAAAAGTATCATACTGGCACGGCCACTATAGAAGAAATAAGCAGGTTAAATGAATGGTACCATTCTTTTAACGATAGTGAAGCTATATTGAATGCCGGCGAAGATGATACGGAGCAGCAATTAGCTAACCGTATTAAGGTTCGTGTTATAGATACCATTCGTAAGAGCGAAAAGTCGGCAATCAATTACAGCCGGTGGCAAATCCCTGCAGCCGCGGCCGCAGCAATTTTGATCATTCTTTCCATAGGAGGATACTTTAGGTTTTCACCTGCACCGGTAAAATCAGCGATTGTAATAACCAAACCCGTCGAAAAAAAGATCAACACTGACATTGCTCCGGGTGGTAATAAAGCAGTACTTACACTTGCAGACGGTTCAGCCATTGTATTGGATAGTGCGGCGAACGGCACTATCAGCAGCCAGGGCAAAATTAAAGTGCAAAAGCTGGATAATGGCTTATTAGCCTACAGTATAGATGGCCGGCAGGTTGCTGAAAATGATGAAGCTTTTTTCAATACTATTTACACGCCAAGGGGAGGCCAATACCAGGTTACGCTTGCAGATGGTACGAGGGTATGGTTAAATGCTGCTTCCTCTATTCGTTTTCCTGTGATGTTTACCGGAACAGAACGGAGAGTGGAAATAACCGGCGAGGCATATTTTGAAGTGGCAAAAAACAGGAGTATGCCATTTATCGTAAATGCCAGTTCATCTGAAATAGAAGTGCTGGGTACCCATTTTAATGTGAATGCATATGACGATGAATCTTTGACGAAAACTACTTTACTGGAGGGTAGTGTAAAAGTAAAAAAGGACAGTTATAGTAAATTACTGGTGCCGGGCCAACAGGTTCAAATGAACAAAAGAGGAGAATTGAAAGTATTGAATGGTGCTGACCTGGAAGAAGTGGTGGCATGGAAAGATGGTTTGTTCATAATGAAAAGGGCTGATATTGGAAGTGTAATGCGCCAAATTGCCCGATGGTACGATGTTGAAATTGTTTATCAGGGTGCCATTCCGGCAGGCCGTATTTCAGGCGATATGCCCCGGAATATGAACCTGTCCAAAATGTTGAAAGTGATGGAATTGATTGGAGTGCATTTTATTATTGAAGGAAACAAAGTGATTGTAAAAACTTAGAATGAGGAGGATTTATTTACAAAAATGAGGGCACAAATCCATACCCTGAAGGTGGTTCATCTCATGAGTAATAAAGGAAAAATAAGGCAACGCTGAATCGCCATGATGTACATGTTAGATAATATGCTTAAACTAAACACCCCTGCCTGTTTTTGCAATGGGTTATAAAATAAATGTCAGCCAATGAAAAGCCGGATTCCGTTGGAGCGGAAACCGGCAGAAATTTCAGGTTGATCATTACACAATCGTTCGGACTGCTTATTGTTAACCTAAAAATCAAAGTTATGTATTTTAAGGCTTTTTGTAATTCCGTTTATTTCGGAAAACCCACTAAAACGCTGTTGATTATGAATTTCACAGCCATCTTTCTTTTAGCTGCTTGTCTTAATGTGAGTGCCGGAAGCTATGCGCAACGCATAACCCTTGCAGTTAAGAATGCTCCACTGGAACAGGTATTAAAAAAAATAAAAAACCAGAGCGGCTTCCACTTAGTGTACCGTGACGAATGGATGTCGGAATCTAAACTGGTTACAGTAACACTAAAAGATGTTTCTCTGCAGGATGCATTAAATGAATGTTTTAAGGATCAGCCTTTTGATTATTCACTGGTTGAAAAAACTATTGTGGTAAGAGAAAAATTGTTGCCGGAGAAGATAGAAAAACTCACCACGCCCAAAGTGATGCTGATTGATGTTACCGGAATAGTTACTGATGACAATGACACACCATTGCAGGGCGTAAACGTAAGTGTCAAAGGAAGTACCAGGGGTACGACCACAGATGCCAGTGGTAAATTTTTAATCTATCTACCGGCAAAAGGTATACTGGTTTTCTCTTTTGTTGGCTACGCAAACCAGGAAGTGAGCATCAGTGGGCAAACAAGTTTAAACATAAAACTTGTAAGGGAAAATCAATCTTTAAATGCAGTGGTGGTAACAGCATTGGGAATTAAAAAAGATAGAAAGGCCCTTACCTATTCGGTAACCCAGTTAGGCGGCGAAGACCTTACAAAGGCAAGGGAAATTAACCTGGGAAATGCATTGGCCGGGCGGATTGCCGGTGTAAATGCTGTAAGTACCGCTACCGGTCCCGCCGGCTCCAGCCGGGTAGTTATAAGGGGCAATGGATCGCTCAACGGTGAAAACCAGCCGTTATACCTGGTGAACGGGGTGCCCATCAATAATGCCAACCAGGGCTCGGCGGGCACCTTTGGCGGTATTGACCGCGGCGATGGTTTAATAAGTATCAATCCGGATGACATCGAAACCATTTCAGTGCTTAAAGGCGGTACTGCTGCAGCTTTGTATGGATCCCGTGCCGCAAACGGTGTTATTTTGATTACAACAAAATCAGGCAGGGTTCAAAAAGGGCTTGGCGTAGAATACAATAGTACTTATACATGGGAAACACCCATTAAGTTAACAGATTGGCAATATGATTACGGGTCCGGTTCCAGGGGCCTTGCACCTGCTTCCAAGTCAGAGGCAATTGCCAACGGCAGAATGTCGTGGGGCGCAAAGTTAGATGGGTCATCCGTTATACAGCCCGACGGGACTGCCAGGCCTTACAGTGCACAAACGGACAACGTAAAAAACTTTTACAATACGGGTAAAACCTTCTCCAATACTTTATCATTAAGTGGTGGCAATCAAACGGCTAATTTCCGTTTCTCCGTTTCTAATCTTGATAACAAAGGGATTGTTCCGAACAGTTCGGTTAACAGGAAAACATTTAGCCTTAGTGCAAATGCGACCATGAAAAAAGTAATTGTTTTTGAAGGAAATGCACAGTATAATATTGAGAATACAAAAAACCGTACGTTCACTGCAGACTTTCAAAAAAACCCTAATTCAGGCGCCCAGCTAATTGCTACAAATATTGATGTTCGCACACTTGCACCGGGCTATGATGCACAAGGGTTTGAAAATCTATGGAACGATTATATTTATTCTACCAATCCATACTTTGCCGTTAACAAAATACAAAATGGAGATACCCGCCGCAGGTTTATCGGCTCCTTTAGTACCCGTATAAATTTTACAAACTATTTGTATGCACGTGGCCGTGTGGGCATAGATTACTTTAATATCAATGGATATAATATTGAACCAACCGGCCTTGCTTTTAATAACCGTGGAAGTATGACCACCGATCAAAGCAGTAACTATGAAACGAACATTGAAGGTTTGCTTGGATTTAATAAAACCTTCAGTCAGTTTTCAATAAATGCTATTGCTGGAGGCAATCAAATGAAAAATAAAGTAGAAGGCGGAACACTTAGCAGCGGGTTTTTCAATGTTCCATTTCAATATTTTATCTCCAATGGCAGCAGCCAGGCTTTTACACAGATCTTTAACCAGATGGCCATTAACTCCTTATTTGCTTCTGCCGATATTGGATATAACAATAAACTCTTTCTTAATTTAACCGGCCGGAAAGATTGGTTTTCTACACTGGATATTGATAACAATAATCTCTTTTATCCCTCTGCGGGCCTTAGTTTCGTTTTCACGGATGGATGGGGCACAAAACCCGCCTGGTTGAATTTTGGAAAGGTCCGCACGTCGTGGGCGCAGGTAGGCGGAGGCGCCCCCTCGCCTTATGGGCTTGATCTTACCTACACGGCACAGGCACAGCAATACGTAAACGGTGCTACCTTAATGAATATTACCAATACCACTATTCCCAATAAATTAACGCCGTACACTTCCACCACTCTTGAAGCAGGGCTGGAAACACGACTTTTTAATAATCGGGTAGGCGTTGACGTAACATTGTATGATCGTACCACCACCAATGACATCGTAAATGCATCTGTTCCTTTTACATCGGGTTACAGCAGTGTCGCCTTAAATGTGGGTGAAATAAAAAACAGGGGCATAGAATTATTATTGACAGGCAGCCCGGTCAAAAAAACTGATTTCAATTGGGATATAAGTTTTAACCTGGCGTACAATGACAATAAAGTGATAAAAATTGCAGATGGCTTGCAATCCATTTTTTTACCTGGTGCCACCACCCGTACACAAAATGGCGGCATCTATCATTTTGAAGGAATGCCTTTCGGCATGATTGCTGGAAACAAAGCTCGTACAGATGCCAAGGGCCAGGTTGAATACAATAAAGCAACAGGCATTCCATTGCAAAGCGCCTTAATGCCTTTAGGCCGTGGTGTTCCACCTTACACAGCAGGTATAAGCAATAATTTTATTTACAAAAATTTCAATGTTGGCTTTTTGGTGGATGGGAAATTTGGTGCACAGGTCTACTCTGCTACCAATGCTTATGGTGCACAGTTCGGATTGGATAAGCGAACTGTAGAAAACGGAATCAGGGAAACAGGGATTGTCGTTTCAGGAGTGGACCAAAGTGGTAGCCCATACACGGGTAATGTTTCCGCACAAACTTATTATTCAACCATTTGGGCAACGCTTACTGACCAGTTTATAACAGATGCCGATTTTGTAAAATTGCGCCAGGTAATTATTGGTTATACTTTGCCTAAATCGACCGCTGCTAAACTACATGTGCAATCTGTAAATCTTTCGTTGGTCGGCCGCAACCTCCTGCTGATTTACAACACTGCAAGAAATATAGATCCCGAATCCAGTTACAGTAACGGCAATGCACAAGGGCTCGAAAATTTTGGCTTACCTACTGCACGCAGTTATGGATTAAATCTGCAGGTTAAGTTTTAAGATCAACAGTCAGTCATCATTGTTAAAACAAAAATTATTATGAAAAATATACAATCAAATTTTTTCAACAGGATATCAAAGCTCAGTTTCCTGTTGGTAGCTGGGTTGCTGCTGGCATCCTGCGATAAAGGCTTTAAGGAAATGAATAAAAATCCGAATGCATATACTGACCCGGTTATTGGCAACTTGTTTACCATGAGCCAGGTCAGGACAGCTGGTGTGGGCACCGCCGACCGAAACCGTGTAGGCATAAAATATTTTGCAGGCACTGTGCAGTACATGGCCTCGCTTGGTACCAACTGGTCAGGAGATAAGAATTTTGAAAACGGGCAGTTTGGAGATTTGTTTGAAACCATTTATTCTATACACTTGAAGGAACTCGTTCAGATGCTTGATCTTGTAAAAAAAGATCCTGAAATGATTAATTATCATGCTATCGGGAGTATCTGGCGTGTGTACGTTTTGCACAGGGCTACAGATATATATGGTGATGTGCCTTATTCCGAAGCAGGATTAGGGTTTATAAACGGGACCTTCAAACCTAAGTATGATAAACAATCTGATATCTATCCAATGATGCTTGCAGAGTTGCAAACGGCTATTGGGCAATTAGATGCAGCGAAGCCAACCTTTGGTTCAGCAGATATCATATATTCAGGGAATATAGCTAAATGGAAAACTTTTGCTTATTCTTTAATGTTGCGCCTGGGCATGCGTATGAGCAATGTGGATGCGGTAAAATCAAAAGAATGGGTGCAAAAAGCAATTGCCGGTGGCGTGATGAAAAGCAACAGTGATATCGCCAAAGTAAACCATGCACCGGGATCAACCAATACAGAGAACCGGGATGCTGCGGAACTGAAACGGGAAAGTTTTCCGGAATCAAACCAGGGAAAAGGACCGGTCAAATTAGGAAAAACATTGATCGATTTGTTACAATCCTACAATGATCCAAGGCTGCCTTTTTATGCTACTCTATGGGAAGGTAATATACTTGCCAACCAGGCGGCTAAATTACCTGTTACCACCAACCCGGCATTGCAAAAAGGATTACCGAACGGATACGATGCTACTACCATTAAACAGGTGATACCTATCTGGAATACCAATATGCTGGCAGACTATTCTGAGCCTAACACAGGCACCATTGCCAGTCTGAGTGCTCCTTCTGTAATTTTAAGTTACAGTGAAGTAGAATTTCTACTGGCGGAAGCCTCTCTGCGGGGATGGGATGCGAGCCCGGCAGGTACACATTACAATGCAGCCATTACCGCTTCTATGAAATCTACTTCTATATATCCTTCTCCTGTATTGTTTCCGGGAGGTAGCAACTTTGCAATATCACAACCTTCCATTGATGCTTACATGGCTGCACATCCGTTAAGTGGCATTGGTTTGGATGCGCAGATGGAGCAGATCCATACGCAGTTCTACCTGGCTCATTTTATGTACTATGATAACTTTGAAGCGTTTTCTAACCAGCGCCGCACGGGGTATCCCAAATTGACGCCACCTAATTACCCTGGAAATTTTACTGGTGGTAAAATGTTGGTGCGCTTACGGTATCCCATAAGTGAAGCGAGCCTAAACAAAGCTAATTACGAGGCAGCAATCGCCAACCAGGGCCCTGATTTATATACAACACCTGTCTGGTGGGATAAATAAATTATGGAAAACGAAACATTTCGATCTCCATTTAAAAAGTTATAATTTTTTGAACATTCATCATACTAAATAAAAATTTATGTCAGAAAATCGCCGAGATTTTATAAAAAAGGGTGCTACGCTGGCATCTGCACTTACAATGGGCAGCATAGGGTCTGCGATGGCCTCGGGCCCTTATTTACAAACGAAAGGGCGTACAAAAGAAAGCGCTAATACGATAGTGAAAGATGCAGGCATGCAGATGAGTGAAGCATATTTTTCGGGTATGGATGAGCGCCGGATCGCCTTTATGAAGCAGATGGATGTGTTTGGTGCAGTTGGTGGTATCAACACTAAGCTAAGCGGGTTAACAGATACAAACCCATGGGATCCCCAAGCCATGAAAGCTAATAAAGAAGGCTGGGAGAAATATGGATTAAAATTGAATGTAATTGAGGGGCCTGCATCCCTTGGGACAAAAACAAAATTGGGGCTTCCGGGAAAGGACGAGGAGATAGCAAACTTTATTACATTTATGAAGAACCTAAAGCAGCACGCAGGCATTGATGTGATTTGTTATAACTGGATGCCGGTGGTTAGCTGGTATCGCACAAAGATGGATCAACCCGGGAGGGGGGGTGCACTGGTAACAGCTTTTGATTATGAAGATGTAAAGAATTTGCCGAACACGGAATATGGTGTTGTAACCAAAGAGGCCTTGTGGAAGAACCTTGAATATTTTTTGAAAGCGGTGATTCCGGAAGCGGAGAAAATAGGCATGAAACTAGCAATGCACCCGGACGATCCCCAGGTCGATAGTATCAAAGGTATTTCCCGGATCATGACCACGGTAGAGAATTTTAACCGCATGCTGAATATCGTAAAAAGCCCCAGCAATGGCATCACTATGTGCCAGGGAAACTTTTCACTAATGGGAGTAGATATTCCAACCGTGGTTAAAGAGTTTGGCAAAAAAGGTGTTATACATTTTGTCCATTTCCGCAATGTAAGAGGGGGCAAATTTAAGTTTGAAGAAACCTTTCACGATGAAGGGCAGATAGACATGTATGCAGCAATGAAAGCTTATTATGACATTGGTTTTAAAGGTCCAATAAGGCCAGACCATGTACCCACTATGGCAGGCGACAGCAACGAGCGACCTGGTTACAGCAATATAGGATCGTTATTCGCATTTGGTTATATGCGTGGATTGATGCAGGCTATCAGTAATGAAAAGCGTGGTGCTTAAATTGGCAGAGATAAAGTTTACGCCCTTCTAAAAAAGGTGTAAACTTTATCCCTAAGGTGACTGGAAAACCTGCGCATTTATTGCTCCAGGGGTGCAATCTCTTTAAGAAATATATCACATGAATTTGCCCGCCCGCAGGTACGCCGCATCCGATGGTGGTTGCTTAACAGCACAAAGCTTTGGAAGTGGGGAAGCTCCGCATTAGTATCAGGGGCGTTGCCCCGAAAACAGTACACAAAGCCCGGGCATTGATAAAGATAATACAACGACGATGCCGTGGAATGCTGCCGTTCCTTAGGAAAACAAATAAATTATTTTTACCATAACAAAATTTCGCCATATTTATAATCGCTTGTTTCAGTATCACCAACGATCATCGATTGCTATTATCCATTCATAAATCATACAATTGTTATGACTAAAAAACCAGCTTTGCTTTTGGCATTTGTATTGGCCGCTTTTTTTTTACAGGCACAACACGTGGGTGCATCTCCTGAATACATCAAAGAATTAACTTCTCAATGGAAAGGGGAAAGATTTGCAGATGGCCGGCCCAAAGTGCCAGACATAGTATTGGAACGTTTGCAGGAAGCTACACTGGAACAAATATGGGGCTTCCTTGGCCGGAAAGGTTTTCGTAACCAGGTGGAGAAAGACTGGATAATACTTAAGCCCGGCGAAACCATGACGGGCCGAGTGGTAACTGCACAATTTATGCCATCAAGGCCCGACCTGGATTCACTGGTTAAAACGGTGGGCAAGGCAGAAGGCCGTTCGCAAAAAGGGGGCATCAACATTTGGCCCATCGACATTTTAACGAAGGGTGATATTTATGTGGCGGATGGTTTTGGCAAAATAAAAGACGGCACTTTAATAGGTTCAAGCCTGGGCAACGCCATTGTTGGCAAAACTGGTAAAGGAGTAATATTTTATGGATCAGTGCGGGATATGCAGGAGCTGAAGGATACAAAAGGTTTTAATGCCTGGGTAAAAGGACATGACCCTTCCTACATAAAAGATATGACGCCTACCGCTATCAATACCCCTATCCGGATCGGGCAGGTTACAGTGTTTCCCGGTGATGTGGTATTTGCAAATGAGTACGGCGTAGTGTTTATACCTGCTTACTTAGTAGAAGAGTTGGTATCGGCTTCGGAGATGACCGCATTGCGTGACGAGTTCGAAAGATTGTTGCTGCAGCAAGGCAAATATCCATCCGGGCAAATCCATGGGGACTGGAATGATGTTATTAAAAATGAGTTCCGGGCTTGGGTGGCGAAATATCCAAAGAAACTGGCTATCACCAAAAAAGATATTGAAGATTATTTAGAAAAGGAAGGACATTAATCAATTGCTCAATTGCTCAATGGCTCAATTGCTCAACGGGGAAATGAAGCGCTTAGGTAATATTTTAGTCCTTTGGAAAGGGGATTTGGTGAAGTTACAAACACACTATTTTTCCAGGCATTTAATTAAACAATCGCATCTGTAAATATTCAAAGGATGAAATTTAACCGCATCATTTTATTATCGTTGCTTATTGCCGTTAGTTGCAAGAATTTTTTAGCTGCGCAAACAATCCCCAAAGAAGAGTTGATTTTTTTAACCTCCGAATGGAAGGGGGAACGCTTTGCAGATGGGCGCCCAAAAGTTGCGGATGATTTACTTTCCAGAGCCAAATTCATTAATATCGACGATGCCTGGACGGTATTAAAAAACGAAGGATACCTTAACCAGTTTGAAGGTGGGTGGAAAATGGTAAAAGAAGATGTGCCGGTTATTGGACGGGCAGTAACGGCAATGTTTATGCCCAGTCGCCCGGATGTAGAGAAAAATATAAAGGCCCGCGGTGCTAAAGACGGCAGGAAAGGCAATAGCAATTCGTGGCCGATTGAAACATTGATAAAAGGTGATGTGTATGTAGCGGATGGCTTTGGGAAAATTGGCGGTGGAACTTTAATGGGTTCTACATTAGCAACTTCCATATTCAGCAAATCCGGCAATGGCGTTGTTTTTAATGGTGCCGCAAGAGACCTGCAGGAAATAAAAGAGATGAACGGGTTCAATGCATTTGTCCGTGATTTTCATCCATCTTTTCTGGAAGAAATGGTATTGATGGGACTGAACACCGCGGTAAGAATTGGCAATGTAATGGTATTGCCCGGCGACCTGGTAATGGCGAGGCAGGAAGGTGTTTTATTTGTCCCCGCTCATTTGGCAGAGCAAGTTGTGACTACTGCAGAGTTTGTTATACGAAAAGATAAATTTGGTTTTGAGATGGTGAAATCAAATCGTTATTCAACCGGGCAAATCGATAGCCAGTGGACAGACGAAATAAAGATCGAATTTTTAAAATGGCTTGGTCGGCATCCCGAACTGGGCAAAATGACAAGAGCTGAATTGGATAAGGTGATGAACAAGCGAACCTGGTAATGAAAGCCAAACTACTGTTATGTTAAACGTGAATTGTCAATGGTGAATGGTGAATGGTCAATAATTCACTATTGACAATTCACCATTCACGAATCAAGCCGTCAGTTTACACTTAACATAGCACTACTTATAATTTAAGTTAACCTACAATTGAAGAAAATGAATATTTATAAAATTGCTTTGGGTGCAGCGGCCCTACTATTGATAACTGCACTTGCTTTTGTTTTAAGTGGTCATATCGAAACAGCCGGCCCGTTTTTGGTTGCATTTTTTATCATATTGGCTATTGGATTTCGTGGATATGTTTTGCTTAAAGGATACGCATACACGCTTACGATTTTTGCCGCGGTTACAACAGCTTTATTCTATCCGGAGTATTTTATACAGATCAATGGTTTCAAATTCTCTACTTTAATTACACCGCTCATTCAGCTCATCATGTTTGGCATGGGCACTTCAATGGGCATCAGTGATTTTGTGGGTGTTATAAAAACTCCAAGGGGTGTTTTTATCGGGGTTGTTAGTCATTTTATTATCATGCCAACCATCGGTTTTACTTTGGCAAGTATTAGTGGTCTGCCTGCTGAAATTGCTGCTGGCATCATACTCATCGGCTGCTCACCCAATGGCATGGCATCCAATGTCATTTCTTATTTGGCAAAAGCGAACCTTGCTTTATCAATTACAATTACGGCGGTATCCACCATGCTGGCACCGTTAGTAACGCCGTTGTTGATGAAATTTTTGGCAGGGGCTTTTGTTGAAATAAATGTATTAAATATGATGTGGGATATCATGAAGATGGTAATACTACCCATTGGCGCTGGCATCTTGTTTAATAAGCTGCTGAAAGGAAAAGCTAAATGGCTGGATGAAGCAATGCCGCTGGTTTCCATGTTTGGTATTGCCTTTATCATTGTCATCATTACTGCCGCCGGGCGGGATAATCTGCTTAAAATTGGATTATTGCTGATGGTGCTCGTGCTCGTGCATAACTTGCTGGGATACACATTGGGCTATTGGTCGGGCCGGTTATTTAAAATGAATGAGAGGGATTGTCGCACTATTGCCATTGAAGTAGGCATGCAAAATGGCGGGCTTGCTTCAGGCCTTGCAAACCAGATGGGTAAAATGGCAACCGTTGGTTTGGCACCTGCAATCTTTGGCCCGCTGATGAATGTAACCGGTTCTATCCTCGCTTCCTACTGGCACCGAAAGCCACCCAAAGAAGATAAAGTCCTCACCCCGGAAATAGAAGGGGCAGAAATACCAGTTACAGCTACCTGATACACTTCCTTAATCAAAATACTTACGCTGTAAAAAACAGCAAAACAGGTATGTTGGGGCATTTTTGTTTTTACAAATGATTATATAAATGGGCAGGCATAATTGATTAAAATATTCTAGCAAATAAAATGAAGCATCTATTTAAATTGTTGGTAAGTGGGTCTTTTGCATTTGCTGGTTGCATGAACGATGGTTCTGGAGATGCTGTTGCTGATATGCAAGCTGGAAAAAATTATCCCGTGTACGGTGGCAACAAGGCAGGCAACCGGTACTCTCCACTTAGCCAGATCAATATTGAGAACGTTAAAGATTTACAGGTAGCATGGATGTACGATGCAAGGGATCCGGTGGATACAGCAAACAAATTTCAGCGGCCCAGGGAAATACAGTGCCAGCCAATTGTTGTAAACGGAATATTATATGGTACCAATGCAAGCCTTAAATTATTTGCCGTCAATGCTGCCACGGGCAAACAATTATGGAAGTTCGAACCCTTGCAGGACAGGCAGCGGTTTAATACCAACAGGGGCGTTATTTATTGGGAAGATAAAAAAAATAAATGCATTCTTTATTCCGCCGGGGCATACCTGTATTGTATAAACGCAATCACTGGCAAGGCTGTTGAAACTTTTGGCTACAAGGGCAGGGTAGACCTGCACCAGGGGCTCGCAACCAACCTTGGTCATGATGTTAGTAATTTATCAGTAACGGCTACCACACCTGGCGCAGTATATAAAAACACATTGATCATAGGCTCAAGTGTTTCGGAAGGGGGCGATGCAGCACCCGGGCATGTGCGTGGGTTTGATATAATAACGGGTAAGCTGAAATGGGTGTTTCATACCATACCGCAGCCCGGCGAATTTGGATACGATACCTGGCCAAAGGATGCTTACAAAAAGATTGGGGGAGCCAATAACTGGAGCGGATTAACGGGAGACGAAAAGCGGGGCTTAGTTTATTTTGGCACAGGTTCGCCATCGTCAGATTTTTATGGAGGAGACAGGGAAGGCAGTAATCTTTTTGCAAATTGCATAGTAGCACTTGAAGCCGAAACCGGTAAAATGAAATGGTATTTTCAAACCATACACCACGACCTGTGGGACCGTGATTTGCCCTGCCCGCCCAATCTTGCCACCATTAATCACAAGGGCAAAAAAACAGATGTGGTTGTACAGGCAACCAAAGATGGATTGGTATATGTGCTGGATCGTGAAAACGGCATTTCTTTATTTCCTGTTGAAGAACGCCCCGTTCCATTGGATGGATTGCCGGGTGAACATCCTTATCCCACACAAAAATTCCCCTTTAAGCCACTGCCATTTTCAAGGCAGCTTTTTACAGAAGCAGATATTACGGATATATCTGTGGAGTCGCATGAATATGTAAAGCAACGGTATGCAGCGTTTCCAAAGACAGGGGATAAATTTCAACCACCGGCTGTGGCGGGCACACTGCAGTTAGGCTACAGCGGTGGAGCAGAATGGGGCGGCAATGCCATCGACCCCGATGGAATATTATACCAGAATGCCAACGAGGATTTCTGGGATTTAAGAATGATAGATAATGCCACACGTGACAAGGAAATGGCATCCTTATCCTATGGAAATGGCATCTACATAAAGAACTGTGCAGCATGCCATGGGGCTGATAGGAAGGGAGACGGAGACGTATTTCCGGGCCTGCTAAATGTTGAAAAAAAGCAGAGCGTAGAGCAAATCCACAACATAATAAAAGCTGGCAGCGGTAGAATGCCTGCTTTTCAATATCTCTCGGAAGACGAGCGAAAAGCCCTTGTTGAATTTTTGCTTAATAAGGAATACAGGTTGCCCCGACCCATTGATAAACATAGTACCGGCAGGGCTGCGCCGAAGGAGAAGACAGGATTTCCCTATCTACCAAATTATACCAGCAAGGCTTGGAAACGTTTCACCGATCAGGAGGGTTACAATGCTATTAAACCACCATGGGGTACGCTCAATGCCATTGACCTGAATACAGGAGATTATTTATGGCGTGTGCCTTTAGGCGAATATCCTGAGTTAACAAAAAGGGGTATTCCCGTTACTGGTACAGAAACTTATGGCGGGCCGGTGGCAACTGCGGGCGGGCTGGTTTTTATAGCTTCTACAAAGGATGAACTTATCCGGGCATTTGATAAAAAAACGGGCAAAGTAGTATGGAAATATCAATTGCCTGCGGGAGGCTTTGCAACACCTGTGAGCTATGAGGTAAATGGCAAACAATATATTACAATAGCTGCGGGTGGCGCCAGGGGAATGAAGCCGGGTGGCTGGTATGTGGCATTTACGCTAAAGTAAGCCAGCCGGCTTATTATCAGCAAGGAACGTTAAATATCAATTTTCAATACTGATCGGATTTACCTTCCGCTTTCCTGCAAACTTGCGCATCATTACTTCCTGCACCGGAATGTTTTCAAGCTTGCTTTCCAGCCAACTTATAATATCCAGGTAGATAAACGCCCTGGTTTCAAACCGGTTATTTTGCAGCGCTTTTAATTTCACCAGTAATTTTTCAAGCTCCGGTTTAATATCCTTTACCGTTACATGAAACGATGTACGTATAAATTTAAATATCTCTTCCTCCACCACGCTAAGGTGCTGCATTCTCGACATAAAGCGGTACACAGATTTTATCAGGTGGTCAAGGATATCCTCGTTACCCAATTCATAGTGTGCTATCAGGTGCAGCAGCCGGCTGTAGCATTGCAGGTCCGTACGCAGGTCCACCTTCCAGTTAATGATCTTATTTAAATAATCAATTGCTTTTTCGTAGTCGCCACTCCCAAAGTACAGGCAGGCGATTTTATAATAAAATACCAGTACCCGGTGCCTGTCAAGGTATAGCTCGTATTCTTTTATCTTTTCTTCAATACCAGGAATAAGGGCCAGCCCTTCAGTAAAACTGCCTTCTAAAAAATGTTTATTGAACAAGGAGATAGTGCCATAAACAAAACACTGGATGCGGTTATTTACATTGTTTTGAACCAGTTCACTTTGAGTAAACTGGTCAAATAATGCCAGGGTCTCGATAAGCTTTTTATGATTGCCCAAATCGAAGTGCGAGCCCATCAGGTTGTGCATTCCTTTAATATAATGCGCTGTTTCTATTTTAAGCATAATAGGTTCTTCTTCAAAAAGATTGACCCATTTTTGTGTATACCGGTAGTATTGCAGAAAATCCTGGCGTATAAAAGCATTCCAGCAATAGCTTTGGTACAGATACAACCGCTCATAAAAACTTTTACATTGCTGCGTTTTGTCGCCAAGCCTGATGGTAAAGAACTGCTGCACCAGCTCTGTTTCCTCTTCATTTCGGCTATGCCCGTTTTTAATATACCAGCTATACAGTTGTAAGGCTAAATTACTAAGCTGGGAAACCAGCGACAGGCTGTTGCTCACTTCATCCGACTCCATGCTCAGGTGATCGGCCCTGTCCTGCATGCTGCGGGTAATATAAAGAGCTTCGATCTTTTTTTCAAAAAACAACACTTGCTGCAGATAGGTAAACTGGTTATTCATTTTTGCCTGCTCCTTTAGCCGGTCTAATACTTTCAGGCTTTGGTGATACAATCCCTTGTTGTATAAAATCCGTGCATAATCCATTTGCTCATGCAGGGCAATATCAATGCTTTCGTCATTGATCAGCCGCAGGCTGCTAAGGATTTGCTTATATAAATGCGCCTTCAGGTTGCTCAATTGTTGCTTCTTGATTCGCTCGTTTTTCTTCAACAAAATCGCCTCATCATAATAATCCATTCTGTCCAATGCATCAAAGAGTTGTACGCTTTTTAGTTCATCCGAAGAAGAATTACGGGTGGCATAAAGCTTGAAATTGCGCTTTTCGCTCTTTTCGAGCGTCTTTATCAGTTGAAATAGAGGGTCTGTACTCCTGTTGGGCATTGTAATATGATTTCGTTAAATCCCTTGATGACACTGCGTTACAGCCAAAATTAGGGAGTTTATAAAACGTAATAAGGATAACAATTTGTTAATATAATGCGGTTTTAAGCTATTATATTCGTAACTCAAAGGTTTTCGCAGAAAACCAGCAGCATGGCGATACAAAATTATTATTAACCTGTTTATTAAAAAATACTAATTCTATGTCAGCTAACAAGATACACATTTTCGACACCACGTTACGGGATGGGGAGCAGGTACCCGGCTGTAAGCTCAACACAAATGAAAAGGTGGAACTGGCATTAAAGCTGGAAGAGTTGGGTGTTGATATCATAGAAGCAGGTTTTCCAATTTCTTCGCCAGGCGACTTTAGCTCGGTTAACGAAATTTCAAAAATAATAACCAACGCCACTGTTTGCGGCCTGACAAGGGCAGTGCAGAAGGACATCGAAGTAGCCGGAGAAGCGCTGAAATATGCGAAACGGCCCCGGATCCACACCGGTATCGGTACTTCCGACTTACACATTAAAGCCAAATTCAATTCTACCAGGGAAGATATTTTGCAAAGAGCGATACAGAGTGTAAAGTGGGCCAGGAACTTTGTAGATGATGTAGAATTTTACGCTGAAGATGCAGGCCGTACCGACAATGAATACCTTGCGAGAGTAGTGGAAGCAGTGATAAAAGCTGGCGCCACGGTAGTTAATATTCCCGATACCACCGGCTATTGCCTGCCTCACCAATATGGTGAAAAAATGGCTTTTCTCATAAATAACGTTCCTAATATAGACAAAGCAATTTTATCCTGCCATTGCCACAATGACCTGGGATTGGCCACAGCAAACTCTATCGCAGGTATTATCAATGGTGCAAGACAAATAGAATGTACAATCAATGGCCTCGGTGAAAGAGCCGGTAACACATCGCTTGAAGAAGTAGTGATGATCATCAAACAGCACAAAGAACTTGGCTTTCATACTGGCGTAAATGCAAAATTATTGAACCCCATGAGTCAGTTGGTTGCTGAAACCATGCGCATGCCGGTGCAATGCAATAAAGCAATCGTAGGCACCAATGCTTTTTCTCATTCCTCGGGCATTCACCAGGATGGATTTTTAAAAGACGCTTTGACCTACGAAATTATTGACCCGGTAGAAGTGGGGGCGGAGGCCTCGAAAATTGTACTAACGGCAAGGAGTGGCAGAAGCGCATTGGCGCACCGCCTTCATAAATTGGGTTATACATTCGATCGCAACGATATTGATATTTTGTACCAGGAGTTTTTGCTGATAGCGGATATTAAAAAAGAAGTGGTGGAAGAAGACTTGAATACGATGGCAAAGGCACATAGCAAACACCTGGCAGTATAAGAATAATGAATTTTTTTTTTGTCTCGGCGGTATAATTTCAATTAAGCATTGTTGCGTCGCACACTTGTACTGCATACCAATAAGCAACTTTTATCAACGCGGAGTGTGAGCAATTAATTAAGAACATTTTTTTGAATAACAACAAACTATTAAAAGAGCATTACAAGTATCAGGGCCAGACTCCCCTGTCCTTCAGAGAGGCCCGGGGGTGAGGTTAAACCACAGAATAAAAAATGATAAAAAACATAGCAGTAATATTAGGCGATGGCATTGGCCCCGAAGTAACACAGCAATCCATAAAGGTATTGGATACCATTGCTGAAAAATTCGGCCACCAGTTTAATTACAGCTATTGTTTAATGGGTGCCGCAGCAATAGACCAAACAGGAAACCCGCTGCCGGATGAAACCATTGAAGTGTGCAGAAAAAGCGATGCAATTTTATTTGGCGCCATCGGCCATCCAAAATATGACAACGACCCCACAGCCAAAGTAAGGCCGGAGCAAGGTTTGCTTAGGCTGAGGAAAGAACTGCAACTGTTTGCAAACATCCGTCCGGTTACGGCCTATCCTTCTTTATATCATTTATCGCCACTAAAAAGCAAGCACCTGGAGCAGGTTGATTTTATAATTTACCGGGAGTTAACCGGCGGTATTTATTTTGGTGAAAAGAAAACAAACGATGATCAGAGCTGGGCTTTCGATGGTTGCGAATATACCACGGAGGAAGTAGCACGCATTGCACACCTGGCCTTTCAATCGGCACAAAGAAGAAAAAAGAAACTAACGCTGGTGGATAAGGCGAACGTGCTGGAAACCTCCAGGCTATGGAGAAAAGTATTACAGGAAATGGCCCCCCAATATGCCGATGTAAAACTTAGCTTTTTGTTTATGGACAATGCCGCCATGCAGATCATTCTTAACCCAAAACAGTTTGATGTAATACTGACAGAGAATTTATTTGGCGATATCATAAGTGACGAAGCAAGTGTAATAGCCGGTTCACTTGGGCTGATGCCATCTGCATCTGTTGGGCATAACATCGCATTGTTCGAACCAGTGCATGGCTCCTTTTCGCGGGCAACGGGCAAGGATATAGCTAACCCGTTGGCGTCCATATTATCCGCCGCTATGATGCTGGACTATTTTAATTTAAAAGAAGAAGCCACCATTATAAGACAGGCTGTAGCCTGGACAATCAGTAATTTATTTGTAACAAAAGATATTGATCCTGTCAATTTTTATTTTACCTCCACAGTAGGCGAGCTGATATGCGATTACGTAAGTGGAAGAATCTCCGGCGACATCAACCAGGAGAATATAGAACTAAGGAAATCGACAATTATTTGAGAGGGAGAATGGTGAATAAGCAATCCGGAATAAAAATAAATCACAAAATAAAGTTTATTGATAAAAAAGGGAGGATGTAAAAAACATGGGTGACTGGCGAAAGCCTTAAACCGTAAACCTCAGACCTTAAATCATCTAATTATGGCTTATTATAACGAAAACACTATTCTGTATTTAAATGGCGAATACGTAAAAGCTGCAGATGCAAAGATGGATTTGTACAGCCAGTCATTGCATTATGGGTACAGTGTTTTTGAAGGCATTCGTTCTTATAAAACAGAGCATGGCGATACCAAAATTTTCAAAGCAGTAGAACACTATGACCGCTTAAAAAATTCTGCCACTGCTTTAAACCTTCCCTGGCATTGGACGGTGGATGAACTAATAGCAGCTACCTACAAAATATTGCAACAAAACAATTTGCAGGATGCCTATATCAGGCCGGTAGTATTTGCCCCGGCTAATATGAGCTTTGTTCAAAACACAGAATCCTTTATTACAATCCAAGCCTGGGAAATGCAGCCATTTTTGGGCGAAAAATTATTAAGGGTAATCACTTCTTCCTTTCAAAGGCCCAACCCAAAAGGATTTAAAATAGAAGCAAAGGCCGCCGGTCATTATGTAAACTCTATACTGGCCAGCCAGGAAGCAAAAGCAAAAGGATATGACGAGGCATTGCTATTGGATATGAATGGATATGTAGCTGAAGGGCCCGGCGCTAATGTTTTTTACGAAAAAGATGGCGGGTTATTTACACCCTCCATCGGAAATATATTGCCGGGCATTACCAGGG
Source organism: Ferruginibacter sp. (assembly GCA_039922375.1). Taxonomy (GTDB): domain Bacteria; phylum Bacteroidota; class Bacteroidia; order Chitinophagales; family Chitinophagaceae; genus Ferruginibacter. Next base: position 14,987 of record JBDSAA010000201.1, on the reverse strand, counting down.
CCACGGTATTTGAAATATGCAAAGAGTTAAGCATTCCGGTAACGGAAAAACAAATAACTGCCGATGAATTAAAATCAGCAGATGCAGCTTTTTTCTGTGGTACGGCCGCTGAAATTATCGGATGGGAAAGTTTTGATGATAGTCTTTTTAAAAAGAAATGGAGTGAAAGTGTGGGCAAAATAATACAGGAAGCATATAACAATAAGGTAATAGAAAAACAATATAAACTATCATTAGAAGAAGCATAATGGAATTGAACAAGTATAGCAAAACGATCACGCAGGATCCGACACAACCTGCAGCACAGGCCATGTTCTACGGCATTGGATTAACAGACGAAGACCTGGCAAAGGCACAGGTAGGTGTAGTAAGCATGGGCTACGATGGCAACACGTGTAATATGCACCTGAACGAACTGGCAAAAATAGTAAAGCAAGGTGTTTGGGATAATGATATGGTTGGACTTACTTTTCATACTATTGGTGTAAGTGATGGAATGAGTAATGGCACTCCAGGTATGCGCTATTCGCTGGTTAGCCGTGATATTATTGCAGATTCTATTGAAACCGTTTGCGGCGCTCAATATTACGATGCGCTGATTGCCATCCCAGGTTGCGATAAAAATATGCCAGGCTCTCTTATTGCTATGGGCCGGCTCAATCGCCCTGCAATTATGGTGTACGGTGGTACTATTGCCCCTGGCCATTATAAAGGACAGGATCTAAACATCGTTTCAGCATTTGAAGCACTCGGACAAAAAATTGCCGGCAACCTTGATGAAGCCGACTTTAAAGGCATCGTGATGAACAGTTGCCCGGGCGCTGGTGCCTGCGGCGGCATGTACACCGCCAACACCATGAGCAGCGCCATTGAAGCATTGGGCATGAGCCTTCCGTATTCTTCCAGTAACCCGGCACTAAGTGCTGAGAAAAAAGAAGAATGTTTGCAAGCGGGCAAGGCTATCCGCAACCTCATGGAAAAGGATATCAAGCCCTCCGATATTATGACAAGGAAGGCATTTGAAAATGCGGTTACTGTTATAATGGTGCTGGGCGGAAGTACCAATGCGGTATTGCACATGATTGCAATGGCAAAAAGTGTGGACGTGGTATTTACACAAGACGATTTCCAAATGATCAGTGATAAAACTCCTGTATTGGCCGATTTAAAGCCAAGCGGTAAATATTTGATGGAAGACCTTCACAACATTGGCGGTGTGCCGGCAGTGATGAAGTATTTATTACAGCAAGGTTTCTTGCATGGCGATTGCTTGACGGTAACAGGTAAAACTGTTGCAGAGAATTTAGCAGGTGTTCCGGAGCTTGACTTTGATACACAGAAGATCATTCTTCCTGTATCAAGCCCGGTCAAAGCTACAGGACACCTGCAAATCCTGTATGGCAATTTAGCCGAGCGGGGAAGTGTGGCTAAAATATCTGGTAAAGAAGGCGAATTATTTGAAGGGCCTGCAAGGGTATTTGATGGTGAATTTGAATTGATCAATGGTATTAATAATGGAAAAATAAAATCAGGCGATGTAGTAGTGATTACACACGTGGGCCCAAGGGGTGCACCAGGTATGCCCGAAATGCTAAAGCCAACATCGGCAATCATTGGTGCAGGCCTAGGTAAAAGCGTAGCGCTAATTACCGATGGGAGATTTAGCGGTGGCACACACGGGTTTGTTGTAGGTCATATAACGCCGGAAGCTTTTGACGGAGGATTGATCGGATTGGTGAGAGACAATGATATCATCGAACTGAATGTGGCCACAAAAAAGATGACATTGAAAGTATCGGAAGAAGAAATAACAAAAAGAAGAGCAGCATGGAAACAACCTGCACTAAAAGCAACCAAAGGTATTTTGTACAAATATGCAAAATATGTAAAGGATGCAAGTGAAGGATGTGTAACGGACGAGTAACCCCCGTCCCCTGAAGGGGTGTTGCGGAGAGAGGTAATGAGTTGAAATATTTGTTGTCCAGGCCAGGAAGCTGTGAGCAACATCGTTGTGTCACTCACTTGTACTGCATACCATTGAGGTTCTTTTATTACGTTTTAGGTTACGTTTAATGACATTCAAGGATTGTTGAAATATGAGCAAACAAATGCTGGCAGCGGCCTTGAATAAAAAGTGCTAGAAAATTTCAACAATGGTTATACAATAAATCTTTAACCGCTGGATAAACGGCAAGCATATCGAACTGTATCCTTTGCAGGATATAAAAATAAAAAGCACATTTCTAAATAAAACACAATGGAAACATTAGAAATCATAGATAAGCAAATAGAATCCGAAACACCGGGTTCTTCCTCCGCAACACCCATTCAGGGGACGGGGGTAGAAATCTCCGGCTCCCAGGCAGTTCTTGATGCTTTTGTTGCCGAGGGAGTGGATACCATTTTCGGTTACCCCGGAGGTGCTATCATGCCAATATATGATGCATTGTACGATTACCACGACAGGATAAAACACATTTTGGTAAGGCATGAACAGGGAGGCATACACGCTGGGCAGGGTTATGCAAGAAGTTCAGGAAAAGTAGGGGTGGTGTTTGCAACCAGTGGACCCGGAGCTACCAATCTCGTTACTGGTCTGGCCGATGCTATGATCGACAGTACACCATTGGTTTGTATTACCGGCCAGGTGTATGCACACCTTTTAGGCACGGATGCTTTCCAGGAAGTGGATGTACTCAATATCACCACACCGATTACAAAATGGAATTACCAGATTACGGATGCCACCGAAATTCCATCTGTATTGGCAAAAGCTTTTCATATAGCCGGCAGTGGCAGGCCAGGCCCTGTATTGATCGACATTACCAAAAATGCACAATTACAAAAGTTCGAATATAAAGGATATACCAAATGTGACTATATCCGTAGTTACCGCCCCAAGCCAATTGTTCGTAAAGAATATATTGAAGAGGCTGCTAAACTGATCAATGAAGCCAAAAAGCCATTTGTAATTTTTGGCCAGGGAATCATTTTAGGAAAAGCCGAAAATGAATTTAAAGCCTTTATAGAAAAGGGTGGGTTGCCTGCAGCATGGACCATTTTAGGCTTGAGTGCTTTACCTACTGATCATCCGCAAAATGTGGGTATGTTGGGAATGCATGGCAACTATGGACCGAATGTATTGACCAATGAATGCGATGTATTGATTGCAGTAGGAATGCGCTTTGATGATCGTGTTACCGGCAGGCTGGATAAATATGCAAGACAGGCGAAAGTAATTCACCTCGATATTGATCCGGCAGAAATTGATAAAAATGTAAAATCCACTGTGCCAGTTTGGGGAGATTGTAAAGAGACGCTGCCGATGCTCACAAAATTGATTGAGGCAAAACAGCATACAGAATGGCTAAAGAAATTCAATGAGTTTACCCAAAAAGAAATTGATATAGTAATCAAAGATGAGTTGAACCCCACCGGCATTGAGTTAACGATGGGCGAAGTAATACAAGCCCTCAACGAGGTGACAGATGGCAATGCCATCATTGTTACCGATGTGGGCCAGCATCAAATGGTGGCCTGCAGGTATGCCAAATTCAATGAAACGAAAAGCAATATTACTTCAGGCGGTGCCGGCACCATGGGCTTTGCATTACCGGCCGCCATTGGTGCCAAATACGGCGCTCCTCATCGTACTGTTGTTGCTATCATAGGGGATGGTGGCGTGCAAATGACCATCCAGGAATTGGGCACGATTATGCAAACTGAAATTGATGTAAAGATCCTGATCCTCAATAACCAGTTTTTAGGAATGGTGAGGCAGTGGCAGCAGCTATTTCATGATAAGCGTTATTCGTTTGTGGATATCGCCAGTCCCGATTATGTTATGGTAGCCAAAGCATACAACATTGAAGGACAACGGATCTCCCAAAGAGAACAGGTGAAAGACGCTGTACATGCAATGGTTGAACACAAGGGCTCCTATTTATTGGAAGTGATGGTAGGTAAAGAAAACAATGTGTTTCCCATGGTACCGCAGGGATGTAGTGTAGCCGAAATAAGATTGAGCTAAAAGCCTTAAAAAAAACAAATGACAATAGCACTGGACAAAAGCATCGATACCATCCTGGCAACAAGAAAACTTTTTATTAAGTTAATTGAAAGCCTGTCAATTGATCAATTGAATAACGTACCGGAAGGTTTCAACAATAACATTATTTGGAACTTTGCTCACGTAGTGGTCACCCAGCAAATAATTTGCTACAAACTATCAGGCTTGCCTTTAAAGATTGATGAAAAGTATGTTCCGTTATATTCAAAAGCGACGAAGCCCGAAAGTTTTGTTGACGAAAATGAAGTGGCATATTTTAAGCAACAAGCGATGAGCCTGGTGGATGAATGGGTGGCTGATGTAGAAAAAAATATATTCGGCAATTTTAAGCCATACACCACCAGTTTTAATGTGGAGTTAACGGGCATCAATGACGCTTTAAAATTTATAACCATGCACGAAGGATTGCATTTAGGTTATGCTATGGCGTTGAAAAGGGTAGTAAGTAAAATTGAAACCAAGTCATAGCCGCTTTGCACCTTGGCTTCGTTGCTTGAAAAAACACACAACATTATTATGAAAAAAGAATACACCATCACCGTTTATACGGAAAACCAGGTTGGTTTGCTCAACCGGATCGCCATTATTTTTTCCAGGCGGAAAATTAATATCGATAGCATGAACACTTCGCCGTCTGAAATAGAAGGCATCCACCGCTTTACGATTTTGATAGATGAAACGGAAGAGGTGGTAAGAAAAGTGTGCAGGCAAATTGAAAAGCAGGTGGAGGTATTGAAAGCATATTACAATACCGAAGAGGAAATTGTATGGCAGGAAATGGCATTATATAAAGTGTCTACAGATGAAATAGCAGAAAAAGTAAAAGTAGAAAGACTATTAAGGGAATGTGGTGCAAGAGCAGTTGCCATCACCAAAGATTTTACCGTATTTGAAACAACCGGCCACCGGGAAGAAACGGACAAATTAGTAAAAGCGCTGGAGCCACACGGCCTCATCGAATTTGTAAGAAGCGCAAGGATCGCCATTATTAAAAACAGCAGGGGCTTTCATGAAAAATTGAAAGAGTTTGAGCAGCATGCACCAAGTGAAGAAGTGATTGAAAATGAATTTTTAAATCAACAGGAAGAGGTGTTTAGTATGTAACCCTTTCGCAAACATGAAAAAGGTGCTGGGATGACGTGTAGTACCACATAGGTATGACGCACAAGGGAGTGACACAACGATGCTGCCATGAAAAACAACTGTTCGGACAAAACGCAATCATATAAAACAAACAATAATCATTAATTCCCCGCCGAAGATTCGCTGAGTCTTCAAATTATTTCCCTTAGGGAACGGGGGCAAACAACAAACAAAACAATGGCTAATTATTTTAACACACTGCCGCTTAGGGAAAAACTGAACCAATTGGGTGTTTGCGAATTCATGGATAAAAGTGAATTTGCTGATGGCGTAAATGAACTGAAAGGAAAGAAGATCGTAATTGTTGGATGCGGCGCCCAAGGCCTTAACCAGGGACTGAACCTGAGGGATTCGGGCCTGGATATTACATACGCTTTGCGCCAGGAAGCAATTGATGCAAAAAGGCAGTCATGGAAAAGTGCGACTGAAAATAATTTTACTGTAGGTACCTATGAATCATTGATACCTGCCGCTGACCTGGTGATCAACCTGACACCGGATAAACAACATACTTCGGTAGTTACTGCAATCATGCCATTGATGAAAAACGGCGCTACGCTTTCTTATTCTCATGGTTTTAATATTGTGGAAGAAGGTATGCAGATAAGAAAAGATTTAACCGTAATAATGGTTGCACCAAAATGCCCCGGTTCTGAAGTAAGAGCAGAATATGTAAGGGGTTTTGGCGTACCTACTTTAATTGCAGTACATCCCGAAAATGATCCGGAAGGTAAGGGGCTTAAATATGCGAAAGCGTATTGTGTAGGAACAGGCGGCCATAAAGCAGGGGTGTTAAAATCATCTTTTGTTGCGGAGGTAAAATCTGATCTGATGGGCGAACAAACAATTCTGTGCGGATTGTTGCAAACCGGCTCTATCCTTAGCTTTGATAAAATGGTGGAAAAAGGAATTGATAAAAGCTATGCGTCAAAGCTGGTACAGTACGGCTGGGAAGTAATAACCGAAGCCTTAAAACAAGGCGGCATTACTGCAATGATGGACAGGCTTTCCAATCCTGCAAAGATCAAAGCATTCCAGTTGTCCGAAGAATTGAAAGACATTATGCGTCCGTTGTTTCAAAAACACCAGGATGACATTATGAGCGGTGAGTTTTCTAAAACAATGATGGAAGATTGGGCCAATAATGATAAAAACTTATTAACATGGCGTGCTGCCACCGGTGAAACGGCTTTTGAAAAAACGCCGGCTGGTGACATAAAAATTGCAGAACAGGAATATTTTGACAACGGCTTATTAATGGTAGCTTTTGTAAGAGCAGGAGTAGAATTGGCTTTTGAAACGATGGTAGAATCTGGCATCAAAGAAGAATCTGCTTACTACGAATCTTTGCATGAGACACCATTAATTGCCAATACAATTGCCCGTAAGAAATTATTCGAAATGAATAGGGTGATCTCTGATACAGCGGAATATGGTTGTTACCTGTTTGACCATGCATGTAAGCCGTTGCTGGCTGAATTTATGAAGAAAGTGGATGCAAATATCATTGGTAAAAATTACAATACAGGCAAAGATGCCGGTGTGGATAATAAAACCTTGATCGTGGTTAATGAAGTGATACGTTTTCATCCGATAGAGTTAATTGGCGGAGAATTGAGGCAGGCAATGACGGAGATGAAGACGATCAGTACGGCGGCATAGGCCTTTACTAATTTGACAGTATCAATTTTGAAAGCTTCATCGATTAAGGGCAAGCAATCAAGCAGTAAGCTCAGATTACTAAATAATATGAGCTTGATTAAGGACGATTTTATTTTAATGGATATTTTTTAATGAATAAAATTTTAAATAATACTTTTTATGAATCTTCATTAACAAATGAAGTGGGAGGTGGTACGTCATTTCAATCATTAGCGACTGAAAATGTAAACGCTTCAGCTAGCCCATTGTCGGATGCGGCCAGCCTCGATTTTAATGCGGCTGCCACCCGCCTGAAAGATATTATCGTCCGCACCCCGCTTATGCTCAATCATAATCTGAGCAGGCAATACCAATGCAATGTTTACTTAAAAAGAGAAGACTTGCAGGTTGTTCGTTCTTATAAATTGCGGGGCGCTTACAATATGATGAGCAATTTGCCAGTCGGCCAATTGCAAAGAGGCGTTGTATGTGCAAGTGCAGGTAACCATGCACAGGGTTTTGCATACAGTTGCAAAAAGCTGGCGGTAAAAGGCGTAGTATTTATGCCAGTTATTACACCAAATCAAAAAATCACCCAAACAAAGATGTTTGGTGAAGAATGGATAGAAGTAAAATTGGTGGGAGATACATTTGATGATTGTGCAATAGCTGCAAAGCAATACACTGAAGAAAATAGCCTTACGTTTATCCCGCCTTTTGACGACTTCAAAATCATTGAGGGGCAGGGTACGGTTGGGATTGAGATTTTGGAAGATCAACCGGTAGTGGATTATTTATTTATTCCGGTGGGAGGTGGTGGTTTAAGCGCTGGGGTAGGTACCTATTTCAAAACGTTTTCACCGAATACCAACATTATTGGTGTGGAGCCAGAGGGCGCACCCAGTATGTATGAAGCATTAAAGGCAGGTCATCCGGTTACGCTGGAGAATATTGAACGTTTTGTAGATGGCGCAGCGGTAAAGCGGGTAGGGGATATTACCTTTTCAATTTGCGCAGCAGTGCTGGATGATATGCACCTGGTGGCCGAAGGAAAAGTGTGTACTACCATTCTGAAATTGTACAATGAAGATGCAATTGTGGCTGAGCCCGCGGGAGCTTTATCTATTGCCGCACTGGATCATTATGCAGATGTTATTAAGGGAAAAAATGTAGTATGCATTATTGGCGGTGGTAATAATGACATAGACCGTATGCAGGAAATTAAAGAACGCTCTCTGCAATACGAAGGATTGAAACACTATTTTTTGATCCGCTTTGCACAAAGGCCGGGTGCATTAAAAGAGTTTGTAAACCATGTACTTGGCCCCAATGATGATATTACCCGTTTTGAATATATGCAAAAACACAATAAAGAAACGGGTCCGGCTTTAGTGGGTATTGAGCTTAGATCAAAAGCAGATTATGAGGCCCTGCTGCAAAAACTAAATGAATTTCATATTAACTTTACAGAATTGAGTAAGAATGATAATGTATTTGGATACCTCGTTTAACTAAAGAATTTCGATTATTTGCCTATATGATTAATAAATATGCCCGAATACACAGCGGGTATAGGTTGTGATGTAAATCCTTGAAAAATTTGTGTAGTAATGGCAAAAACAAAATAATTATGAAAGAAAATCCAGGCTTGTACGATCCGCAATTTGAGCATGATGCCTGTGGTATCGGTTTTGTGGCAAATATCAAAGGCTACAAATCCCATCAGCACATTTCGGATGCATTAACCATTTTAGAAAACATGGAACACCGGGGCGCCTGCGGTTGTGAAACCAATACAGGTGACGGGGCAGGTATTTTTATACAAATACCACATGAATTCTTTTTTGACGAATGTGTAAAACTCGGGGTGCATTTACCTGCTTTTGGTAAATATGGCGTTGGCGTGATTTTCTTTCCTAAAGAAATAAAGTTAAGGGAAGAATGCAGGGATATTTTCAACAGGGCTGCCGAAAAGCTGGGGCTTGAGATAATAACTTACAGAAGCGTTCCTGTGAACACTTTTGATATTGGTCCAACTGCCTTATCTGTAGAACCGGTGATGGAGCAGGTTTTCATCGCTTGCCCGGATCATATTACCAGTCCAATGGATTTTGAGCGCAAATTATTTGTCCTGCGTAAATATGCCAGCCATACGATTGATAATACAGTACGTAAAGATGCCATTGGGTTTTATATTGCTTCGCTTTCTTTTAAGACAGTTGTTTATAAAGGTCAACTAACCAGCAGGCAGGTCCGCAGTTATTTTCCTGATCTTAATAATAAAAGGGTGGTATCGGCTTTTGGCCTTGTGCACTCTCGTTTTGCTACCAATACATTTCCTTCCTGGAAATTAGCACAGCCGTTTCGTTACATTGCTCATAATGGTGAGATCAATACATTACAGGGAAACCTTAACTGGCTTAAAGCAAGTGAGAAGGGTTTTCTGTCGCCTTATTTTACTAAGGAAGAAATGGAAATGTTGTTGCCGCTCATTACGGGTGTGCAATCCGATTCGGCCTGCCTGGATAATATGATTGAATTACTCACCCTTACCGGCAGATCCTTACCACATGTAATGATGATGCTGATACCTGAGGCATGGGACGGGGATGATTTAATGGATCCAGTTAAGAAGGCATTTTATGAATACCATGCTTCTATGATGGAACCATGGGACGGTCCGGCTTCTATATCATTCACCGATGGAAAAATTATCGGTGCCACACTCGACAGAAACGGACTTAGGCCTTCACGTTATTGTGTTACCACTGATGACAGGGTAATCATGGCTTCAGAAACCGGTGCATTACCAGTGGAACCTGCCCTTATTAAAGAAAAAGGCAGGCTGCAACCAGGTAAAATGTTTGTGGTGGATATGGAACAGGGCAGGATCATCAGCGATGAAGAATTGAAAAGTACGATTTGCTCACAAAAGCCCTATGGCGATTGGTTAAATAAATATAAAATAAGGCTGGAAGAATTGCCTGAACCGAGGGTAATGTTTACTCACCTGGAAAGCGATCAGATCTTCAAATATCAGAAGGCTTTTGGATATACCACAGAAGACCTCGATGAGATCATCGCACCAATGGCATTAGACGGAAAGGAACCGATAGGATCAATGGGCACCGATGTTCCATTGGCAGTACTGAGTGATGAGCCCCAGCATTTAACTTCTTATTTCAAACAATTATTTGCACAGGTTACCAATCCACCAATAGATCCTATCAGGGAAAAATTGGTAATGTCGCTGGCAACATTTGTAGGCAATAATGGCAACCTGCTTGAAGAAGATCCTTTAAGCTGTCATACTGTAGCGTTAAAGCACCCGGTTTTATCCAATTACGAATTGGAAAAGATCAGGAGCATTGATACCGGGGTGTTTCAGGCAAAAACATTGCAGATGTATTACCGTGCCGACGGTAAACCTGATTCATTAAAAAAAGGATTGGACAGGTTGTGCCGTTATGCGGTAGATGCTGCGGAAGATGGGTTTGAAGTACTGATCTTAACCGATCGCTCAATTGATTCGGAACATGCACCTATCCCTTCTTTACTGGCTACAGCAGCCGTACATCATCATCTGATCCGGAAAGGATTAAGAGGTTGCGTTGGCCTGGTGGTAGAAGCAGGGAACGTTTGGGAAGTACATCATTTTGCTTGTTTAATTGGGTTCGGCGCTACGGCCATCAATCCATACATGGCACTATCCAGCATCCGGGATATGAAGCTGAATGGAAAATTACAGACTGATCTTGATGTAGAGCAATTAAAAAAGAACTACACAAAAGCAGTTAATGATGGGCTGCTGAAAGTGTTTTCAAAAATGGGCATATCAACCCTCCAATCATACCAGGGCGCACAGATTTTCGAAATTGTTGGATTGAATAAGTCAGTTGTAGATAAATATTTTACAGGATGTATTTCCCGTATCGAAGGATTAGGGCTTGATGAGATCGCAAAAGAAAGCCTGGCAAAGCATGCCTTTGCATTCCCTAAAAAGCAAATACCCGTAGATCGTTTACCCGTAGGGGGCATTTACCAATGGAAACGCAAAGGCGAATTCCATTTGTTTAACCCGCAAACCATTCATTTGCTGCAGTATTCTACACGGATGAATGATTATGCAACGTTTAAAAAATATTCAAAGCTGGTAAATGACCAGGGGGAAAGGGCCTGCACATTAAGAAGCCTCTTTCAATTCAATCATCACCGTCCGGCGGTTTCTATTGATGAGGTAGAACCAGCAGAAGCAATATGGAAAAGATTTGCCACCGGGGCAATGAGTTTTGGGTCTATTTCTCATGAAGCGCATAGCACGTTGGCCATTGCCATGAACCGCCTCGGCGGTAAAAGTAATACCGGTGAGGGAGGGGAAGATGAAAGCCGCTTTGAAACAATGCCAAATGGTGATTCAATGAGAAGTGCCATTAAGCAGGTAGCATCAGCAAGATTTGGTGTAACAAGTTATTACTTAACGCAGGCAGATGAATTACAGATAAAAATGGCACAGGGTGCCAAACCCGGAGAAGGTGGTCAATTGCCAGGCCATAAAGTGGATGATTGGATAGGAAAAGTACGCCATGCTACGCCTGGTGTTGGGTTAATTTCCCCTCCTCCGCACCATGATATTTATTCAATTGAAGATCTGGCGCAGTTGATATTTGACTTGAAAAATGCCAACAGAGCGGCAAGAATCAACGTAAAGTTGGTTTCCAAAGCCGGGGTGGGTACCATCGCCGCAGGCGTTACCAAGGCAAAAGCCGATGTAGTTTTAATTTCAGGTTTTGATGGAGGTACGGGCGCATCCCCAATGAGCTCAATCAAGCACGCCGGCCTGCCATGGGAATTAGGATTGGCGGAAGCGCACCAAACCCTGGTAAAAAATAAATTACGCAGCAGGGTAGTATTGCAAACAGACGGACAGTTAAAAACAGGAAAAGATATTGCGATTGCAACTTTATTGGGAGCGGAAGAATGGGGCGTAGCAACTGCCGCATTGGTTACTGAAGGTTGTATAATGATGCGTAAATGTCATTTGAATACTTGCCCGGTCGGAGTTGCCACACAGGATAAGCAATTGCGTGACCGTTTTACCGGCGATGCTGATTACGTAGTAAACCTGTTTAAATTTTTAACTGAGGAGTTAAGGGAGATCATGGCCCAGTTAGGTTTCCGGACGATAAATGAAATGGTAGGCCAGGTAGACTGTCTCGAAATGCGGGAGGGAATCGATCATTGGAAATACAGCAAGCTGGATCTTTCACCAGTTTTATACAAAGAACCAGCATCCATTTATACAGGCCTGTACAACAGCGAGCAGCAGAATCATGAATTGGAAAATGTACTGGATTGGAAATTATTAGCTGCAGCCCAGCCTGCATTGGACGAGCAGAAAAGAGTAACCGCTTCTTTCGACATTAAAAATATCGACAGAACAACCGGTACTATATTATCAAACGAAATTTCAAAAAAATATAAGGCGCAAGGTTTACCAGACGATACCATTCATTTTAAATTCACCGGCACAGCAGGACAAAGTTTTGGTGCCTTCAATACAAAAGGAGTTACGCTCGAGCTGGAAGGTGATGCAAATGATTATTTTGGAAAGGGCTTAAGTGGAGCCAAATTAATAGTGTATCCTTCAGCCAAATCTAGGTTTGTTCCTGAGGACAATATCATCATCGGCAATGTGGCCTTTTATGGCGCCACTTCCGGCGAAGCCTATATCCGCGGCAAGGCTGGCGAACGTTTTGCCGTGCGCAATTCCGGGGCCATTGCAGTGGTGGAAGGTGTAGGTGATCATGGTTGCGAGTACATGACAGGTGGGAAAGTGATCATCCTTGGCGATACAGGAAGAAATTTTGCCGCCGGTATGAGTGGTGGTATTGCATATGTATATGATGTGAAGGGAAGTTTCCCCATACAATGCAACCAGGAAATGGTAGACCTTGATCCGGTTGGCGAAGATGATAAAGACGAATTATTTATTATGATCAGCAACCATTTTAACTATACAAAAAGCAGCGTAGCAAAATTTGTACTTGAGGACTTTGAAAACCAGGTAAAGAATTTTATAAAAGTATTCCCTAAAGATTACAAGAAAGTGTTACAAAAGAATGCCGGTTCGATGGATGTTGCAAAAGTAAAAATTAAGAAATAGTGTTACAAGTTTTTTGAACCAAATATTTGAACCCGATTAAGCTTCAGTGGCGTCGCACTCTTGTACTTTAGGCCTTATAGCAGCTTTACTACGTAGGTTAAAACGCTCAGCGAAGTTGGGGAAACGCACTTTAGATAAGAAATAATAATCATTTAAATTTAAAAATCTCCTTTGTGGAGGATAGTATATGGGCAAACCAACAGGCTTTTTAGAATTTACAAGAGAACTTCCGGGAAAGCGTTTACCAGAAGAAAGGGTAAACGATTATAACGAATTTATAGAAAGGTATTCTGACGAAAAATTAAACCAGCAATCCGCCAGGTGTATGGATTGTGGAATTCCATTTTGTCACAATGGGTGCCCCCTGGGTAATGTGATCCCGGAGTTCAACGATGCAGTATATCGCAAAAGCTGGAAAGAAGCCTATGAGATTTTATCGTCCACTAACAACTTTCCCGAATTTACCGGTAGAATTTGTCCGGCACCCTGCGAAACAGCTTGCGTGTTAGGAATTAACCAGCCAGCAATTACTATTGAAGAAATTGAAAAGCATATCATTGAAATTGCCTTTGATAAAGGATATGTACAAGCCAATAAACAAATTTCCAGAACAGGAAAAAAGGTAGCGGTGATAGGTAGCGGCCCGGCTGGTCTTGCAGCAGCAGCACAATTAAACATTGTGGGCCATTCGGTAACTGTTTTTGAAAGAGATGATTTACCCGGAGGTTTATTACGATATGGCATTCCCGATTTTAAATTAGAAAAGTGGGTAATAGACAGAAGGATAAAACTAATGGAAGACGAAGGGATAATATTCAGGTGCAATGCCAATGTGGGAGCAGACATTAGTATTAGCGATCTTTTGAGAGAATACCAGGCCATCGTTTTAACGGGCGGCAGTACTATTCCAAGAGATCTGCCGATTCCGGGACGTGACCTGAAAGGCGTTTATTTCGCAATGGAATTTTTAAAGCAACAAAATAAAAGGGTTGCGGACATTCCATTTTCTGAAGAAGATATTTTTGCCACCGGTAAAAATGTGGTGGTAATAGGAGGCGGTGACACAGGAAGCGATTGTGTCGGAACCTCAAACAGGCATAAGGCGGCCTCGGTTACTCAATTTGAATTGTTACCAAAACCACCCGTAGATAGAAGCGACTATATGCCATGGCCCACTTACCCAATGTTACTTAAAACGACTTCTTCACACGAGGAAGGCTGTGAAAGAAAATGGGCAGTGGCTACTAAAGAATTTATTGGTGATGAAAAAGGAAATCTTAAAGCAATTATAATGGTTGACCTTGAATGGAAAGTAGTTGATAACAAACCAGCCCGCTTTGTAGAAATTAAGGGCAGCGAAAGAAAAGTGCCATGCGAGTTAGCTTTGTTGGCTATGGGTTTTGTGCACCCTCAGCACGACGGACTGATAAACGAATTAGAGCTTGAGTTAGACGAACGCGGCAATGTAAGGGCATCCGAAAAAAATTATCAATCCAATATCTCGAGGATATTTACAGCAGGGGATATGCGCCGTGGCCAATCATTGGTAGTATGGGCTATTAAAGAAGGAAGGGATTGTGCACAGAAAGTAGATGAATTTTTAATGGGGCAATCCTTATTGGAAACTGCAGATAGAAATGCCATTGCACGATACCTTTAATGATGATTATTGCGTTTAATTTTACTTGTAATTCCCAATCAATTTCATTTCAAATAAAATAATGTTTAATTCATAGCGTGGCGCCCGGTTCCGTAGACAAGGAATCTGTGCTCCACGGTATGAATACCTTGCCATGATTGCGTCGCTATGGCCCCTCTTCGTATGCTTTATAATTCAATCTAAATAGTCGTCCCTCAAAAAGTCGTTAAAGCCGATTGGGTAAGGATAGTATATACCAACGTGCATTAAAATCTGCAAGATATTTGCAAAATAGCTAAAAATCTTGCAGATTTATGTATGCTATCCACCAA
>JBDSAA010000200.1:0-46793 GCA_039922375.1 Ferruginibacter sp. | reverse complement strand
TTTGCATATCCGGGCCATACATTTCCATTACATGTGTGTTGTCATCCACAATTTTATACACCTCCCGCATTTCACACTCTTTGCCATTGGCCGGGCAAAGCATTTTACCTTTAAAATTGATGGCTTTCGCAGCATCATCCCAGGTACCTTCCATATTCATTATACCTGTGCTCATGTTATCCATCCAGGTAGTAAAAAAAACTTTTTTAGCATTGTCGTAGCCGGTAGTACTGGTGCCTTCAAAAGGCATGCCCATAAAATCTCCTTTAAAATTTGTCTGTTGGTAGCGGCCACCCAGTATCGTTCTATTTACAGCGCTGCTTTTTGCCGTTACCGGTGGCGCACCAGGTGACATCCACATGGTGGTTTCGGCCATCCACTTTCCGTCCCATTTTGCGAGCATAGCATGTTGCTGCCCCGGAGTGCCGGCTTCCATCATCGATTTCATGGCCGTAGCCGAATCAACGGGTACCCATTCATCAGTGGTTGCTTTTGAACTGGCAGTAGTTGAATCCGTTTTTGTTTCTTCAGTTTTTGCCCCTGTTTTTGCTTCACTGTTACAGGCAAATAAAACGGAGGCAGTGCAGATTGCAATGATTAATTGTTTCATAGTTTTTTTTTAGAAATCTAATGTACAAAAAGTGAAAATAAAAAACAATAGGAAGTGTTCCTTTTTTGGGGGGAGGTTCGCATGAATAAGAACAAGTCAAAAAAGGGAGTGATTTAGGGGACTAAAAATGCAAGAAGACACAATTTTTAAAGGATTTATTTTGGCACAGAGGTGTAACAATTTTTCGCCAACAATCTATCAATTTCCATTTCTTTTGATACAAAAATATTTTCCAACGTTACCTACGATTTGGAAACTACCGAATCCTGCACAACGGAATACGTAGCACTCATTTTATTTTTGAAAAAGGCATTGGGATAGGCTGGCTGAATGATGCTGAAAAAACCCTTCACATGAAAACATTTATTTCCAACGATACCTTGACTACAAAACAGCGGAGCCTGGCTGAACATATAAAGTTTAGACAAGGCAAAGGGAAGTTTTATCAAGCTTTTAAATTGGGGCACCTGCTAAATGCATTCTAAATTCCGGCGATTCAACGCATTTTAAGCAATGCCTTCTCAGGGATTTGTACCAACAAAGGCATACAGATGTTATAAAAACTGTACTAATAATTCTTTGCCGTAACCAAATATTTGTACATTAGTTCTCTATTCCTCTTTATTGCTTCCTCTCCCACTATTTTTTAACGCTTAAAACTAAAACAATGATGTTATCACGATCTCTTTCGATGTCTTTTTTTATTGCGGTAGTCTTCCTCTTTTCTTCCTGCAGTGGAAGTGAAAAAAAAACTGGTACCGACACAGCAAGTAGCGACACTACAACTACAACTACAACTGCAACTGCAGCAACCACTGAATCAGTTGCTCCTTCCACCATCGTTACCAGTCCCCAGGTTATGCTACTGGTAAAACATAAAGTGGCAAATTTTACAAAATGGAAACCTTCCTATGATGCTCACGATTCTATGCGGCTGGCCAATGGTATACATAGTTATGTAATTGGCCGGGGTGTACAAGATTCCAATATGGTATTTGTAGTAACAAAAGCCGATGATGCGGTAAAGGCCAAAGCTTTTGCACAGAGCCCCAGCCTTAAAGCCGCCATGCAAAAATCGGGGGTAGCAGGAAAGCCTTCGATCTCGTTTGAAAACGTGGTTTGGCAGGATACTGCGATATTGAATCCAAATACAATACGGTCCCTAACCACATTTACTGTTAAAGATTGGGATACCTGGCAAGCAAAGTTTAAAGAGGGTAAGCAGGAAAGAATAGATAATGGGATTGCGGATAGAGTGTATGGACATGAGGTGGACGATAATAAAAAAGTAATGCTGGTAACGGCAATAATGGATTCTGCAAAGGCCGCTGCTTACTGGAAATCGGATATGCTGAAACAAAGAAGAGCTGCAGGAGGCGTAATAGGCGTGCCTGACAGGTTTTTGTTCCGTGTGGTGCAAAGGTACTAGTGGGAATTATTCTGTACAGATTAAAGATGGTGCAAGTTTAAAAAAGCTATAGTCTAAAATGACTATAGCTTTTTTAATGTGAGCTTCTAAGTTAAATTTTAGGCAAGCCGTATTGATGGCCCGCCAGCCTTCGTTGATTTTTTAACGAGGGCAGCCCTGTATTTATAGTATTTTATTACACTTCGTCGAACCTGCTCATCCAATACGAATTTTGGATTATTGCTGCTGAAAACCTCCTCGGTCCGTTCGTTGGGATTAAAATCTTTTGCGCACAAAACATCATACACCTTAAACAGCTTGATACCCAAAAAATCTATCAGGTACCTTTTTCTTACAAGAATGCTGCTGAATATTTCGCTTTTTTTCCTGGTTTTGATTCCAATGCAGATACCAAACGTACGGGTATCATCAACGCTCAAATTTTTAACGAGATAATTTTTAAGTGCCAGCGCTTCTGCAGAATTATCTTCCACCTGGAAATTTAATTCATTGGCGGCATGGCGCATGTTAATTTGAAATTTTTCCAGCAACAGGTTCCAACTCTCCTTATCTTTTTCCTGAATGCCTTTGATCATGATCGTTTTCCATGCAGTGCAGCAAAGCTGATCGAGTTTGGTATCTAGACATAACTGGCAAAGCTCTTTTAAAAACGCAACGCTGAATAACTCATCCCGCTGATAAATACCCAGCCAGTATTTATTTTCGTAGCGGTTGAGCCCTTCATAATAAGGCAGGTTAAACTGCGGCAATTCTGCACCTTTTTCTGCGGGCTTGACATTTAGATTTTCAGTTGAAAAAGCTGAAAATAATTGGCTGCCATCTGCATTGGGATTATCTATATACGCTGACGTATTTGACGTAATAATTTGTTCGACTGCCTTGGTTACAGTAGGAATGTCGTTGGTACTACACAATTGATCCCATTCATAAATAATGTTTGTTTTTGGAAAACGAATAAATAAATGCCAGTAATCCGTCAACTGCACATTAGCCACCCAGTTAATATTGCCCGTAAGCATGGGTGTAAAACTTTGGTTACAATCGCAAATATTTACTTTTATGGTGGGTTTATAATCAATGGCATCAAAAATATCTTTATAGATCGCTTCGGTTAGCCATGTATTGCGTATAAAAATCTCTTCTGCAGGAAAGGAACTTATAAGGTTTGGAAACTCGCTGCTGTCAACTTCATACTCAACATTTAATCTTTCCAGTTCGTCAGTAAAGCTGGGTATACTGTAATTTTCCAGGTCAACAAGTAATTGCTGACGCAAGCCAAAACGTACATATGGCACTTTGATTTTTTGTGCTGCATTTAAAATATCATTGAGCTTCGCAGGCGCAATAATGCCACCACGGAAGTTGATAAAAATAGTATTCGCCATAGATTATAAATTTAGACTAAAGTAAGCTAAACTCTTTAATGGTTTATTGGAAAGTATTATTTTCCGCACTGAAAATCTAATTAATAAATAACCAATCAAGTGGCCAGATGTTATTTACTAATAAGGTAGCCGGTAACAAAACCTTGTACACTATAACTAGAAACCGTCCCCCCGCCCAATTCGCCCAGGATGTGATAAAAATGCAGGATGGCCGGTGCGGTGATTTGAAGATCCACTGAAACTTTTTCTTGCCCAACCCATGATGTATTTGTATTGGCATATGCGGTCATCTGTTTTTCAATAAGCTTGATAGAGTTCGGAAGCCCGAAATAAAACCACAATTCATGTTGTGGGTAAACGGGAGGCGCTGCGGTATAACTGATGCCCGAAGTCATGCCAATATCAAAATGATATAAACCCGTTTTATTGATCGTAATGCTTGAAGCACCAATAGATAATTTGACGGCATATTTTCAACTGATCGAAAAAAATAACAACTCATACTACTTTAGCTTTTATTGCAGCAGCAAAATCCGCAAATTTGTATTTATTTTATTCAGCGTATTCAGCAATAAATTCAATATTTTAAATACCGGTATATGAACCTTTCATTACGCCAGGGGCAACCCTCCGATGCCAATGCCTGCGGCATCATTTGTTACGAAGCTTTTAAAAATATTGCAGGCCAGCATAATTTCCCGGAAGATTTTCCGAATGCTGAAGCGGCTATCGGGCTAATGAATTATTTATTGTCAGCCAGCAATATTTATTCGGTGATAGCAGGGGCAGATGGACAAATAGCAGGCAGCAATTTTTTATGGCAACAGGATTTTATTGGTGGGGTAGGTCCCATCACCGTCAACCCTTCATTACAAAATGCATCAACCGGCAAAAGGCTGATGGAGCAGGTTCTTCAGCACGCAGCGGAGCAAAAGTTAGCCGGAGTAAGGCTGGTACAGGCGGCTTATCATAACCGTTCATTTGCATTGTACAGCAAACTGGGTTTTGATGTGCAGGAGCCGCTTGCTACCATACAAGGCAGTCCTTTGGGCATCAGTTTTTCGGGCTACCATGTTCGTGCGGCAAACGAAGGCGATCTGGATGCCTGCAATGATTTATGTTGCCAGGTACATGGCATCCGCCGGCACCATGAACTGGTTGCCGCCCTTACAACAGGCACAGCCGCTGTAGTGGAATATGATGGGAAGATCACCGGCTATACAACACAGGTTGGCTTTTTTGGACATACCGTGGCAGCAACAAATATGGAGCTGAAAGCGCTCATTGGTGCAGCCGCTGCATTTGCCGGGCCGGGCTTTTTACTTCCTTCCCGCAATGCGGAAGTGCTGCGCTGGTGTTTAAATAATGGCCTCAAAGTTATCCAGCCCATGAATTTAATGAGCAAGGGTTTGTACAATCAACCAGCCGGGGCTTTTCTGCCATCGGTGCTTTATTAATTGCTGGTGCGGCGTTAAAACTGCTAACGGAAGAAAAGTAAGTTGCATTTTTGTAGTCAAGGAACTGAGCAAAATAATTTTACCACTCCTGAATTATGATGCCAACTTGTTCATCCTTTAATGCAAATTCTCTAGCACCCCATGGGCGAAGAGTAATTTCCTTAAGGTTTGGATGAAGAAATTCAGGATGAGATATAGAAACCTTTTCATAAACTTCTTCAATATTTTTAGTCACTAACCTGAACTCAGGATTATGTTCCTTAGCAAGCTCTGCATTTTCAAAAAGGTTTATACGTAATCCATCTTTTTCCAATACACAAAATGGTTGGCTGGATTTTATTTCGTCATGTGCGACAGTAAAACCAAGACAGTCGACAAACAATTTCAAACCATCAGTAATATTGACATAAAAAACATTTGGAACTAGTTTTTCGAAATTCATTGTTTAATTTTTTTGTTTTATCAAGAAGAGATAATGCTTGCATCTAACGTACAATGTTGATGGCTGTCGTTTCTGTTAGGTTGGTTTTTATGTCCAGTATTATATCAAATACTTGCAACACTTCCATTTGCCACCGTCTTCTCGTTCTATCAAGCTTATTCTTTTAAATTTTAGTTTTGAAGGTAAATTTATCTTTTTAATCTGGCCAAATATATTATCTGTACAAATCAGGTCTCCCGGATGCATTAATTATGCCTTTAAAAACTGTAAACTTTTATTATGCTTTCGGTCCTTTACGAATCGTCCCAAAGTTGCTTAACGTTTTGCCGTACAAGTGAGGACACAACGATGCTCCCATGAAATAATACTGCTGGTTCCATCATTTAAAATTCCTGGCTTCCGGGAAGACCTTTTCCTTTGCTACTTCCCTTACCTGTGATCGCTTATTCAACCCC
Source organism: Ferruginibacter sp. (assembly GCA_039922375.1). Taxonomy (GTDB): domain Bacteria; phylum Bacteroidota; class Bacteroidia; order Chitinophagales; family Chitinophagaceae; genus Ferruginibacter. Next base: position 41,015 of record JBDSAA010000200.1, on the reverse strand, counting down.
GGCGGTATAGATTTTTCATCCGGGTAAGCCAGGGTTAACAGCGGCAGGTTTTCGTTATTCGTTGGCGTTAGTGTACGCAACAAGGGCGAAAAATTATGACAACGTCTTACGATGACATGAATCACTTCTCCTTCGATCTGCAGTTTGCCTTCCACCATGATCAACTTTGACTGTAGTATTTCCTTTCGGAATTTTTCGAAGAGGCTTTCAAAGATCACCAGGTTGGCAAAGCCCGTTTCATCTTCAATGGTCATAAAGCAAATGCCACCGGCTGTACCGGGACGCTGCCGCACCAGCACGAGACCTGCTACTTTCACCAGTGTACCATCTTTAGCAGTGGAAAGTTGTTTAGTTGACAGGATGTGGAGCTGGTCAAGTTTTTCCCTGATAAAACTTACCGGGTGGGCTTTTAAAGAAAGTGCAGTGGCAGCATAATCATGCACTACATGTTCGGATGTGCTCATAACGGGCAGGGATATATCTTCACAGTTTGCATCCGGCGAAGGCTGTCCTGAAAACATTGCCACCGGCCGGTCCTTAGTGGATACTTCCCACAACGCCTGGCGGCGGTCGAGGCCAATAGACATGAAAGCATCTGCATCCGCTAATTTCTCCAATGCAGCTTCCGGCAAACGAATATCACGCAGTTGGTTGATAGTTGTGTACATTTTTTTCCTTGCTGCTAAAAGCATATTCATATCATCTTCTCTAAGACCTTTCACCTGCCTGAAGCCAAGGCGCAATACACAATATTTGTCTGTCATTTCTTCCAGTTGGTTATCCCAAAGGGAATAATTGATATCAACCGGCCTTACTTCAACTCCATGTTTTTTTGCATCACTGATTATCTGTGCTGGCTGGTAAAAACCCATGGGCATACTATTGAGTAAACCACAGGCAAACACATCGGGATAATAACATTTAATCCACGAAGAAACATATACAAGCAAGGCAAAACTGGCTGCATGACTTTCCGGAAAACCATAACTGCCAAAACCTTCCAATTGCCTGAAAACACGTTGGGCATATTCCGCTGTATAGCCATGTGCAACCATGCCTTTGATGAGCTTGTCTTCAAATTTTGTGACAAGGCCCTTCGCTTTAAATGTGGCCATGCTCCGGCGCAATTCATCTGCTTCCGATGGGGTAAATCCTGCAGCTACAATAGCTATTTTCATGGCCTGCTCCTGGAACAATGGAACACCCAATGTTTTATGTAAAATTTCCTCTAATTCCTTGGAGGGATACTCCACTTTTTCTTCACCATTTCGCCGGCGCAAATAAGGATGCACCATATCGCCTTGTATTGGTCCCGGCCTCACAATAGCCACTTCAATAACAAGGTCGTAAAAACAGCGGGGCTTCAATCTTGGCAACATACTTTGCTGGGCACGGCTTTCTATCTGGAAAACACCGATGGTATCTGCATGGCAGATCATTTCATAAACAACCGCATCATCCTGTGGAATATTCGCCAGCGTTAAATCGAGCCCATATTTGTCTTTTGCAATATCAAAACATTTGCGGATACAGGTAAGCATACCCAATGCCAGCACATCTATTTTCATAAAACCCAGTGCATCGATGTCATCCTTGTTCCATTCAATACAGGTACGGTTTTCCATACGTGCATTCATAACCGGTACCAAGTCGCTTAATTTACCACGGGTAATTACAAAGCCACCCGTATGCTGGCCAAGCTGTCTTGGAAAACCCATAAACTCCCTGGTAAGTTGCAATACTTTGTGAAGATGCTGGTCGCCGGGGTTAAGGCCTTGTTCTGTTATTCGTTTACCTTCAAACCATTCATCTGTGAATTCCCAGATAGAACCTGACAAACTGTTGACTGTATCTATCGAAAGCCCCATTGCTTTCCCAACATCCCTGATCGCTCCTTTTTGATGTTGCTGTGTAACGGTAGCGATGATGGCTGCCCGGTCCCGTCCATATTTCTGGTATATGTATTGAATCACTTCTTCCCGGCGCTCATGTTCAAAGTCCACATCAATATCTGGTGGCTCATTGCGGGCCGAAGAAATAAAACGCTCAAACAACAGTTCGAATTTGGTGGGGTCAACAGAGGTAATACCAAGGCAATAACAAACCGTTGAATTGGCTGCTGAACCACGCCCCTGACAAAGGATCTTCTGCTGCCTTGCAAAACGTACGATATCATACACAGTAAGAAAATAAGCAGCATAGTTCATCTCCTTAATGAATTTTAATTCATGGTGGATGGCTGCAATTGTTTTTTCCGAAAGCTGTTCGCCAAATTTTTCTTTGGCCCCCTGCCAGGCAAGAACGCTTAGTTCCTCCTGTGGCGTACGCCCATCACTGGTGATCTCTTCGGGATACTCATATTTTAATTCATCCAAAGAAAACTGGCAGGCTGCTGCAATTTCCTGCGTCCTTACTATTGCATCGGGATGTTGCCTGAACAGCCGAAGCATTTCGTCTGCCGGCTTCAGGTATCTTTCGGCATTTGGATGCAAAAGATAACCTGCATTATAGATCGTACATTTTTCACGGATGCAGGTTACAATATCCTGTAATTGCCGGCGACCAGGGTGGTGATAATGCACATCATTTGTAGCCACCATTGGAATTGTTAACTGTGCCGACAACTGTGCCAATTGATATAAATATTTGCTGTCATCTCCCTGGTAACGGCGGGCTGCTGCAATATATAGATCAGTGCCAAATACATTTTGATACTCTTTTAATGCAGTTGAAAAATCCGGTTCGAAGTTGAACTGATCGTTTAATTTTTCGGGAGGCAATACCACAAACTTTATATCTTTTGCATGTTGGTATACATCTGCTTTGTATAAATGGCACCCCCCTTTTTCTGCTCTTCGGTTTCCTATCGTGAGCAGATTGCAGAGCTGCGCCCATGCTTTTATGTTAGCAGGGTATGCCAGCAAACTCAGGCCATCTAATAAGTCAAGCCTGCAGGCGGGAATGATGCGGATACCTTTTTTTTTAGCAGCTGCATGGGCACGGACTATGCCGGCAAAACTGTTTCTATCTGTTACGGCTATTTCTTTGTAGCCCAATGCTGCGGCTTGTTCCGCCAACTCTTCGGGATGAGAGGCTCCGCGAAGGAAGGTGAAGTTTGTTGTTATTTGGAGTTCTGTGTAGCTCATGTTTTTTCCTTTGTTCATCCCTCTTTACTTGTTAAACTTTATTTCTTTCTTAATTCTATTTACTTTTTTACTTTCTTAGCCCCTATTTATTTACACTTTCAATTCCTTATATATTTTTTTTTCGATGCCGTACGCCTTAAAATAAACTCTCTTAGTTTTGACTATTCCTTTTCACCATTCATTTTTTGCCATCGACCTTTCTCCTTTCACCATTGACCATTAATGTCGTTTAGTTAAGGGGTCGGCATTTCCTTGATCCTTATTGCTAAAAATGTACAAGGGAGTGACACAACGATGTTAAATTGAAAAACAAATGCTTGTAAACAAATAATTTTCTTAACTAAACGACCTTGATTCACCATTGACCTTTCACCATTGACCATTCACCATTGACCATTCACCCTTCCCCTTTTTTACGCAAAAAATCCATGTATAAACCATTGATAAGTTTTATTAACATCATAATGCCCTGAGCGGAAGAGCCAGTAACGATGGCCGGCCTCATCTTCTACGCAGTAATAATCCCTGTGCTGCCCTTCCTGCAACCACCATTCCTGTTCGATGCGTTCCGGCCCATCGGCCTTTACAATTTTATGCAATACTCCCTGGTGGCGAAACAACATGGGCGGGTAATCGGGAATGGGTGCGGTTACTTCAATGGGTACAGGTTTGGATAATAACTGCAGTGGTCTTGGCCTTCCTGCATTCCAGGTGGTTGATGGTTGCTCCTGCAGCGAAGTAGCCAATTTAAAGGAGCGCTCCGGCCAATAATGTTCATCGGGTATATAACGATGAATATGAGTGGCACCTGTCTTCCCTGCAATGCGATCCAATAATTCAGCTAAACCATTATCATCCAGGCCACCCTTATTTCTCCATAATGCAGATTGAGCAGGTGATAACGGTTCTACTTTGGAAGTTCCGAGGGTAAAAAGCTCTATGCCCAGGGCGGGTTCAATTCCGGGTAATTTGAATTCAAACAGTTTAAAAATATGTCGGCTATTATGCGAAGGGCGGTTGGTACCAATCTCTGTTATTTCGATTTTGCCATCTACCCGGTACCCTTTGAATATAGCCGCACGCAATCCTTGTTGCTCCTGTTGCAACCGATGGCATAAAGCTTCCAGCAACCGTTGCAATGCAATTTCAATTCCTGTTGCTGTTACGATTGGTTCAAGGCAAGGCAAACGTTCCTGGTAAGGCTCTATCGGTTGTATAGGCAACATGGTTTCTTCTTCATGTCCTAATGCCTGGTTCAATCGCCGGAGAAAGCTTGTACCAAATCTTCTGCGCAAAGCAGAGCGTGGCATGTTGATAAAATTGTTGATCTGACGAAGCCCCAGTTTTTCCAGTCTTTCCACCGTTTGGGTTTCCAGGCGAAGTGCTGCTGGTGGCAATGAAAGCAGTGCAGCGGATTGTTGACCAGTTTGTATGATGGAGCTGTTTTGTCCAAAGCGGGCTATTGCCCAGGCAGCCCCAATGGTGTCAGCCATTGCCGCACTAACCTCATAACCGATTTTTTTTAACCGTTCAATGATGGTTTCCAGGTATTGTTGTTCACCGCCCCAAAGATGGGCACAGCCGGTAACATCGAGGGTAAGCCCATCAGGGGGATCAATTGCTACTGATGGTGTGTAACGGATGCACCATTCTGCAATGGCTTTTAATAAAGTTGTAGCATATTCCTGTTTGTCATCTATTACTTCCAAAGAAGGAATTAATGCCCTGGCATCAGCTACTACCATACCCGAATCTACTCCCTGCGCCTGAGCCAATGCATTTACTGCAGTTACAACCATTCTTCCATGATCGGGAGATGCCAATACAAAAGGTGTCTGCAGCAACGCCGGCTTTCGACGGGTAAGCCAATCTGTCTTCAGGTGACGAAACCATATCGAAACAAAACGTTTCTGCATATTATCCAGCTTTCTTTTGCTGATCCTGATGAACTACAGTAAGCCTTGTTGTTTGCCTGAACCTTCCCGCAACAAATTCCATCTGCCAACTGCCGGGTTTACCATTTCGCACTTTCAACAAATCAACATTCCAACGGGGGAACCCTACACCGGGCATTCCAGCCGGCAATTCAGTTGGCAGGTGAGTAATTTTCCAACGGGTAACACAGGCCGTGGTGTTTAAATTACGAGGTTTACAGCGTAGGATAAACCCAGTTACCTGGCTTTGTTCAACAGCTAATTGAAGCCGCCTTGAAGTAGTAAACGAAATGTCAGGTATCTCTCCTATCACTGCTGCCAACCCTTCACATTTAAGCGCTTCCTCCATGGCCCACAGCATTTCTTTTTCTTTATGGAGATCAATAAAAATGATCTTATCGGGTGCAATGCCAAAAGATTGAAGGGCCGGAGGAAAAATTGTTTTGGATCCGCTGATCCAGATAGCTGCACCGCCATTCTGCATAAGTGATCCTAACACTCCTCCAATAAAACCAGTTGTAGCAGCGGTATCCTCTGCCCCTTCGGCTATAAACTCGTGTACTGCTCCTAAAGGAAAAATCGCATTTGAAAAAGCATGGTTGATGATCCCAAGCCCCGTGTCCACAGCTATACCATTTACTATGAGCTTACAACCCTGCAAGGGCAGTATCTTTTTTTGCAATTGTGCGATGAGATCTTTTTTTTTGGCGGCCATGGTGAAATGATGATTGAATTCAGTAAGTGTACCAACGCCAAAAATACTAAATATTTTAGCATTACTATTGAAATATGTTTGCTATTTTTTTTCAACCATATCTATGGCAATGCAACATTGAGGTTTTAAAAACAATAATAAAGGGACTGGGCGCCGCCACCATTTTACACACCGTTTTTTGAAAAAAGTTTCAAAAAACATTTATCAATATAGATTATGGGGAATGAACTGTTGAATGTAGGGTGCTATATTTTGTTCAATGAATAATATCCCCTTTGCTGTTAACTGGCCTAACTTTTTAAATGAATCCCCGTTGATTTTCTTATAAACAGGATGGTTGGAAACAAAACTATTGTCAAATGTGACATCGTATTCCTTTTCATTTTCGTCTTTTATAAAAAAATGATCTTTTTGTAATGGTATGTTTTCGTTTATTTGTGAATGGGTCAGCAAAGCTCCAATGAATGAATTCCCGATGTTGGGATAAGGTTCTAAATAGATCAAATAATGTGTATCCTTCGAATTTACTTCCGTCAGGATATCTCCTTTCGAAGCTTCTATATTTGGATCCTTCATGCATAATTATTTAATTCGGTGATTGGGAGTATCTTGAAAATATTACTGTATCCTTTTTTAACCCGGAGTTTTTGAGCATTGAGCATATTAAAGAATCAGTGTTCAGTAAAAAAGCTCCCGCTTAACCAGGAGCTTTATTTAGAGAAATGTGGAATCATTAAAGGCTCAACCAAGCCTATTTTAGTAAGCTTTAAAGGTATTATTGCAAATATGCCAACAGTATCACTTAAACAAAGCTATTATACATACTTCACAAATATTTACACAATTCTGGTAATAAATTATAAAATTTACTGGTTAATGATAGTTATTTTATGATTCCCGAAGTAATCCGAAATATTAGGGTCAATTATAATTTAATTGATACATGTGAACATAAAAATTTGTATCAAAAATATATAAGATGTTAAAGTTTTCATATATTTATATCTGATAAATTGTTTTTACAATAAATCTATCCTCTAAATAACCAGTGGTTCCAATATACCGTAGTCTCCACAATAATCTTTGCGAGACTGAGAACGAGCGATCCTTGCCCCAATAAATCTATTGGGAAAAATCTGAAAATTTTTTAGTTAACGACTTTTGTTTTGCTCAAAAAAAGTAAAATATTAATCTCTCTGTACATCATGGAGCTTAATAACTTTCTTTTGAGCAATTTATAAACTGATCTTAACCCTTTGCAAATAACCAATTGGCTGCATTAGCTTTTACCAAACAAACCAAATGATAATGCGACAAGCTTCGTCACTTAACAGCAATCTGGATTTACTATTTGAGCATCCCTATTAATTATTGAGCGTTTATGAGAAAAAAACAACTAACTGAAGAACCAATACTTGCAAATAAGATATATGCCAAAGGGAAATTCTTATACAATGGCAAGGAGAAGTTTTACATAAAAGGGGTTACCTATGGCACTTTTGCTCCTGATGCCGACGGGCTTCAATTCCCTGAAAGAGAAGTGGTGGAAAAAGATATCGGGCAGATGGTTATGAATGGCTTTAATTGTATCAGAACCTACACTGTTCCTCCTGCTTACCTGCTTGACATAGCATTGGAGTTTGGATTGAAAGTAATGATAGGTCTTCCATGGGAACAGCACATCACATTTCTTGATGACCACACAAATAAAAATGACATTATCCGGCGGGTAAAAGAAGGTGTAATGCAATGCAGTCAACACCAGGCAGTTTTATGTTTTGCCATTGGAAACGAGATACCGGCACCGATTGTAAGATGGTACGGAAGCAAAAAAATTGAAGGATTTTTGAAGCAACTATATAAAGCCGTTAAAGCAGCCGACCCTAACACCCTGGTTACTTATGTAAATTACCCCACTACAGAATACCTGGATCTTAGTTTCCTCGATTTTGATTGCTGGAACGTGTACCTGGAAACACCAGAGAAATTAAGCAGTTATATTTCCAGGCTTCATAATTTATCAGGTGACCGGCCCATGGTTTTGGCGGAAATAGGTTTGGATAGTAGGCGTAACGACTACGACAAGCAAGCCCATGTGTTACGCTGGCAAATTGAAACAATTTATGGAAAGGGATGTGCGGGCATGTTCGTCTTTGCCTGGACAGATGAATGGTGGCGTGGAGGGTCCGAAATTGAGGACTGGGATTTCGGACTGGTGGACAGGCAGCGAAATCCCAAACCCGCATTAACCGCTGTAAGTAAGGCCATGAAATGTGTTCCCGTACCGCAAGACATAGATTTTCTGTTTATTTCGGTGGTTGTTTGTTCCTATAATGGATCCGCTACTATACGGGAAACGTTAATGGAATTGCTCGAACTGGATTATCCTCATTTTGAAATAATAGTAGTAAATGATGGCTCTACAGATGGGCTGGCTGAGATAGTAAAAGTGTACCCGGTAAAATTACTGAATATGCCAAAAAACGGGGGATTGAGCAGTGCCCGGAATATGGGTATGAATTATAGCAAAGGAGACATCGTAGCCTATATTGATGATGATGCCTACCCCGATCCGCAATGGCTTCATTATTTGGCATATGCTTATGGTACTTCAAACCATGATTGTATTGGCGGGCCAAATATAGCCCCTTTGGAAGATGGCCCGATTGCCACTTGCGTAGCCAATGCCCCTGGTGGGCCTGTTCATGTTTTGGAAACGGATGAAATTGCGGAACATGTGCCTGGTTGCAATATGTCTTTCAGAAGAAGAGCCCTACTTAAAATTGGAGGATTTGACCCGGTTTACAGGGCTGCAGGAGATGATGTAGATGCCTGCTGGAGAATTCAGCAAAATGGCGGCACCATTGGTTTTCACCCTTCCGCAGTAGTATGGCACCACCGGCGGAATTCAATTAAAGCATATTGGAAACAGCAAAAAGGATACGGTAAAGCGGAGGCTTTGCTGGAGATGAAATGGCCTGCAAAATACAATGGATTTGGTCATCTCACCTGGGCAGGCAGAATTTATGGTAACGGCTGTACCCTTCCCATTAAACTAAAAAAAGACAAAATATTTCATGGTAGCTGGGGTTCTGCACTTTTTCAATCGGTGTACCAGCCGGGCAATGGATTGGTAAACGCATTGCCACTAATGCCTGAATGGTATTTTGTGGTGGCTTTATTAGGCCTGCTTTCTTTACTGGGTTTATTTTGGTCTCCTCTGTTGTGGGTGCTGGCATTACTAATCACTTCAATCCTGGTTATAATAGCCCAGGCATTTTCAAGTGCCTATAACAATACAATGCTGCCACGGGAAAAAAGAAAAGGGCAGTATTATTTCCTGATTGTTGTCTTACACATTATACAACCGGTGGCCCGGTTGTATGGAAGATTAAAACATGGATTAACCCCGTGGCGAAAAAGAGGACATAAATTTTCCAGGCAATTTTTGTTTGCACTTCGGCCACAGGTTTTTACACATTGGTCTGAAAAATGGCGCCCTATTGAGGAGTGGTTAATGATAATTGAAAAAAATTTAATTACAGCAAAAATAAGGGTACAACGAGGTGGAGATTTTGACCGGTGGGATCTTCAGATAAGAAACGGGATTGTATCAGTAAACAGGGCTGCACTAACTATTGAAGAGCATGGAGGCGGCCGGCAATTCGTACGTTTAAAAGCAGCTACACAGCCTTCACGCTCTAATATAATGCTCACTACCTTTTTACTTACAATAAACATATTTGCTTTAATGGCACAGGCATGGGTCGTGGGCGGTATATTAACGGCTTTATTAATTATTTTGATCGGGGAATATATCGCTGATAACGCTGTGTTATTGTATAAATTAAACGAAGCTTTCAGGGCCGATACCTTCATCTGACAATGTAGGTGAACTAAAAGAAGTTGCACTTATACCGCAAGACAATCCAATTTACAGGGTAGTGCATGAGCAATTGGAAAATGGAACTATTTTATCGGGCGAAGCAATTTAGCGTGCTTAATCCGGGGGGATTAAAAATACATCTTTAACTGAGACGTGGTTATTGCCCGATTATTTAAATTGATTATGTAACCTGTTATATAAACTAAATTTTTGCAATGAAAAGGTTGTATGTTTTAAAACGTTTATGGAGTTACATAGCGAAATACAAGTTGAGGGTATTTCTGCTGGCTTTTTTGGGGCTGTTTGGAGTACTATTTGAAGTAGCCAAGCCATTTCCCATCAAGATGGTAATAGATAATGTACTAAGTGACCAGCCCTTACCGGCTATGGTTAAATTATTTTTTAACAGCTCCTGGCTGGCCAGTAAATCACAATTATTAATTTCATTAATTGGTCTCCTTGTTTTAATTGTTGTTGGCAGCACCATCACTACACTAATATTATTTAAGTATACTATCAGTTTGGCGCAACGCCTTGTGTATGATCTTACCATTGACTTTTTTAGCAAACTTCAGCGACTTTCTTTATCATTTTATACAAAAAACCTGGTGGGTGATCTATTACAGCGGATGAGTGGGGATGTGTTTGTTGTCTACTTTCTGGTTGCGCAAATCATCCTTCCCGCTGTCGCTTCATTGATATGTCTTGGAGCTATGTTTTACATAATGGCAAGCATTGACCCGGTTCTTGCACTGGTAGCTTTTTCAGTGGTGCCGGCACTTGCAGTATTATTGGCTTTTTTTGTAAAGCCAATGAATGATACCACGCAGGTGCAATACAAAACCCAGGGATTATTTTCAGCCTTTGTTCAGCAGAGCCTTAGCTCTATGAAAGTGATACAGGCCTTTGGCCGGGAGTCGTTTATGCAGCAAAAACTAAAAGCACACGCATTGGAATTTAGCCAGGCATTTGTGGTAGCCAATAAAGTATCAATGACGTATAACCAGTTAACAGTGCTCATTACAGGTCTTGTATCTGCTGTGTTGTTAAGTATGGGGGCTTATCGGAGTATGCATGGCCTTTTAACCGCCGGCGACCTGATAATATTTCTTTTGTACCTGCCTGCGTTGTATAGCCCGGTCAATTCACTTACTTCGGCCATTGGCGGAGCTATTGTCATTAGTGCAAGAGGAAAGAGGGTTTTTGATATACTGGACTCGGATGAAATAGTGAAAGAGGCTACAGATGCCATTGACCTGACCACTCCGAAAGGCGCTATTGAGTTTCAAAATGTAAGTTTCGGGTACCACAACCCGGATGGCATAGACAAACAAATTTTAAATAATATTTCTTTTAAAGTAGAACCCGGGCAGGTGATTGCGATTGTTGGCCCAACCGGTACTGGAAAAACCTCTTTAATTTCTCTGCTCTGCCGTTTTTACGATCCGTGGAAGGGAAAAGTATTGGTAGATGGAATGGATATAGCCGGGTTGAAATTGCATTCCCTGAGGGAAAACATTTCGCTGGTACTTCAGGAGCCTTTTTTATTTCCCATGACCATTGGTGAAAATATTGCTTTTGGCAATCCTGATGCTTCTTTTGAAGAAATAACGGAAGCCGCAAAAGCTGCACAGATACATGAATTTATACTTCGCTTGCCGAATGGCTATGACACAAAATTGAGTGAGGCCGGCAGTTCACTTTCCGGCGGTGAAAGGCAGCGCATCTCCATTGCGAGGGCATTTTTGAAAAAGGCACCCATTCTCATACTCGATGAACCCACTTCGGCAGTTGACGCACATACAGAAGCTAAAATATTCCAGGCACTCAATAAATTTTCAAAGGGCAAAACAGTTTTTCTCATTTCGCACCGTTTGTCTACTATCAAACATGCCGACCAGATCATTACAATACAAAACGGAACAATTGTGGAAATGGGAACGCATGATGCTTTAATTGAGAAGAATTCGCTGTATGCTGATTTGTACAAATACCATCATTTCAATTAATGTTCCGTCAGGTAAAATTTTTATGGACACATCTACAGAACATATAACCCACAGGCTCTGCGAAGAAAGGGACAAAGAAGCCATACTACAATTATGGGAAGAAGAATCAGGCTGGGGCGCAATTACTATGGAGCAATTTGATACCTGGTTTTTAAATACGCCTTACGGCAAATGTTTGATAGTAGTTGCAGAAAATAATGATAAAATAGTGGGGCAGATTATTTACTCACCGTCACGGATGATCGTTGATGGACAGGAAATAAAAACCTTGCGTGGATCATCGCCTATATTAAGCAGTGATTTCCGAAAGGGAAATATCAGGAATTATGATCACCCTGCCTTTGCAATGATGAGGGCCGGCTTTGATCTGGCGTACCAGGCAGGCTATCAATGCGTGTATGCATTTCCTGCGTACGGCTGGCTAGGTTTGTTGAAACTGTTTCCCAGGATAATGCCCAATCCGTCGGATACAGCATCCTTCGATTGTTTTGCCATTGGGTTAGATACCAATCAAACATTTATCTCTGTTGAGGATAGCCTGAATGTTATGATTGCCGTTGATTTTACGAATGAGTATGATGCATTATGGGAGGATGCCATTGTGCAAATGCCAGTCAAGGCTGGTATTGTTAGGAAAGCAAAATGGCTGAAGTACATAATCGGAGGCCACCTGGTGTTGGAAACAAGATCGGCGGTTGACAATAGCCTGGTTGGCTACATGGCGATCAATAAAAAATCTGGCCTGATGGTAGATGTTTTTGCAAGAAACATTTCCGATCTCGAAAAGGTTTTTCAACAAGCCGTTAAGGCGCTTCATTTTGCCAACCCACAAAAAATAAAGGTGAACTTCTCAAAAATTAAGGGAATGCTTACACCAGTTACTCAACCAATCGTAAGTAAAATAGGTTACCAAACCGATCCTTTTCGTTTTGCATTTGGGGACTATTTATTAGATACAACCATTCCTTTTGAGAAACTAGCTGTGTCAAACTGGTATATGACACCGATGGGATAAACGAAGCAGCCAATCTTGTTTTATTTTTTTGCAAAGAAACCCTTCCAATTATGAGCTTACAATATAGAATGCACCTGCCGGAAGATATTGATGAACTCGTGAAGTTCTGGAATGAGCACTCCGGCTGGGACCAGATAGACAGGAATGAATGGGAACGGCGTTTTTTATATACACCTTTTGGAAGTGCATCCGTGGCATTGGCAGAAGAAAAAATGACCAATGAAATTGTTGCTCAATTAATTTTTGTTCCCACTATTGTAAAAGTAGACGGAAGTAACCGGAAGGCATACAGGCCTTTTGCGATGGTGGTAAAGCAAAATAAAAAGCCGGCAGGATATTTAAAACTGGTGGACTTGATTTTTAAAATGTATTCGCATGCAGTAGATAATTTCAAAGAAAATAATATTAGTTTGATACATATGATACCAGACCCAAGATGGTCAGGGTTACTACGATTTTTCCCTGCGTTACAGGTTGGGTCATTTCCATTGTGGAGCATGCCGTTGGCAACGGAAGAAAAATTTATCCTCCCGGGAGGATATAGCGTAAAATCAATTAATGCCAATGATAAACAAATTGATATATTATGGGAAGAAAGCAGCAAGCTATATGGCTGCAGCGTGTTAAGGAATGCAGCTTCACTTCCATGGAAAACCAGTCATGGCAATTACGAGTTGACAGGCATCTATAAAAATGAGGAGCTAAAAGGCGTAGTATCATCGGTTGCAAAGCTTAAAGATAAACAATGGCTTATTTGTGATATGATGACATCCGACGGTGATGAAACTTTAACAACCACCATCCAGGCTGCATACAATCGTGCCTTAGATTATAAGATGACAGGACTGAAGCATGGTGAAGCATTGGATAAGGTGGCGATATTGAGTACACCGCTTATAGAAAGATCGATTACCCCACTGGGGTTTAAAAAAGACAATTACAAATTCCCTATGCTGGTACACTTGCTGGATTCCACCTTAACAAAAAAACAGGTAGCTCCTGAAAGATGGTATGCGAGTGCTAACGATTAAATGGAATGAGAAAATTAAAAATCATAGTAGGTGGATTTTTGGGATTGATGCCTGCAGGAGGTATCACCTGGGATTACGTTCAATACCCGCTGGGCTTTTTGCTGATGGGCCATGATGTTTACTACATCGAGGATACCCGCCTCTACCCCATCTATCAAAAAGCTGGCAGCAATTGGAATGATTCATCTGCGTGTGTGCGGCACCTGCAGCAGGTGATGTCATACTTTGGGATGAGTGATCGTTGGGCCTACAGGGATGAAGTATCAGGAAAAAGTTTTGGCTTAAGCGAAGGGGAAATTAAAGAACTCTGCAGGTCTGCTGATATGTTTGTAAATATTTCCTGCTCTACTTTTTTGAGGGACGAATACCTGCAAATCCCGGTGAGGGTGCTGATAGATTCTGACCCCATGTTTACCCAGATACAATACAGTGCCCCGCAAATGTTTACGCCGGGGGTACCAGGTATGAGTGCAATGGTAAACGCCCATAATTATCTGTTCACTTTTGGCGAAAATATAGGGGCCGATGATTGCCTGATCCCGGGATGTGATTTAACATGGCTCACCACCCGGCAGCCCATCTGTTTAGAATATTGGAAAGTAATGTCTGTGTCCGATGCAAAAGCATCCTTTAGCACATTGATGAACTGGGCCGCAGGCAAACAACTGCTTTATAACGGCGAAGCATGGGGGCAAAAGGATATTGAGTTTAAAAAATTTATGCAACTTCCACAACTGGTTCCAGATATTAATTTATCCATTATTGTAAACCAAACAGGTGGCACAGAACAACCATTTTCAAGATCATCCATTGAAAGTGCCGGCTGGAAAATAGCTGATGCAGAAACCAAAGCAGGCAACTGGATCAATTACCAGGCATTTATAGGCGATTCTTTGGGTGAATTTTCAGTGGCAAAGCAAACCTATGTAAAAGCAAATACCGGATGGTTCTCCTGCCGTTCAGCCTGTTACCTGGCAGCAGGAAAGCCGGTAGTAACGCAGGACACAGGATGGTCGAAATATATACCGGCCGGCAAAGGGCTGTTTGCCTTTGATGGCATGGCAGATGCAAAGGAGGCTATAAATGAAGTGGTGCTCAATTATGATCATCATGCAAAAGATGCCAGGAAAATAGCGGAAGAATATTTTGACAGCAGAAAAGTATTGGGCGACATGCTGCAAAGGATTTTTTAAGCAAAAATGAAAGAACACGTTTATTTAACCTGGTTTATGTCAGTAGCGTACTACTGCTTTTGCTACGCTTAATTGAAAAACAACTGTTGAACGGAGCGTCGCCAATGAAGCTCAATCAGGGCTTTTAAGCTGGTTCAATAAAACATTTAAGACAATAAAGAGTATCGGTCGGAGCCGATGAGATCAGAATAAATAACAGATCAAAACCACAAACATTTATGCAAGCTGAAGAATCCTTATTGCACGTTATTGTACCCGGCGAAAAAATACCAGGCGACTGGTATAATGGCACTATTCCTTTAAATATAGCAATAGGAAATAATACAGTCATTGACTCCTCGTTTTGTTTCAAGCATTTTTTTTCGACGCTTCGTATTGGATTGATCGTTGGCAATAATGTAACACTGTGGCGAACTGCTTTATCTACAGAAGAAAACGGGTTGATCGAGATTGGTGATTACTGCTATATCACCAATGCTTCATTGGTAAGTGCTGAGAAAATCTCCATCGGCAACAGGGTTTTTATTGCAGGCGGCGTTACCATTGCCGACTCTGATTTCCATCCATTAAACCCGGCAGCCAGGTTGGCCGATACCATTGCACTTTCGCCGGTGGGCAATGTAAAAAGCAGACCAGCCATTATATCCAAACCAGTAGCAATTGGAGATGATGTTTGGATTGGTTTTAACGCCACTATTTTAAAAGGTATAACGGTGGGTGAAGGAGCCGTGATCAACCCCGGAGCGGTGGTAATAGAAGATGTAGCACCCGGCGTCACGGTAGCGGGCAACCCGGCAAAACCAATCAATCCATAAACATGCGGGAAAATTTTATACAAACCGGAACGAAAGGGCATGACCAGCGTACTTACCTGGAGGGGGATTGGTTTAACCATGGCATCCCCTCCAATGTAGTGATGGCAGGTAAGGTTTACATTGATACTTCTTATGGATTTGCGGGGTTCAATTCCGGCCAGCCGGCAGCGATGTTTATTGATGAAGCAAGCGGCTGTTACGACCGGTCTTCATTTATAACGTCCGGTAATGGAAAAATACATATTGGCAAGTTTTCAATATTAAATGGAACGACGCTTATCAGCAATAATAACATTGCGATCGGTGACCATTGTATGTTATCCTGGGGATCAGTTATTACGGATAGCTGGCTACCTGCGGGAGATTCGAAAGCTGCCAGGAGGGAATTACTGGAAACTGCTGCCGTAGCTCCTTTCCGGCAGTATCCGTTTTTTGAAGATAGCAAACCGGTTGTACTGGAAGATAATTGCTGGGTTGGTTTTGGGGCAGTTATTATGCCAGGTGTGCGGCTTGGCAAGGGATGCATCATTGGTTGCAAAACCATTATTACCCGGGATGTGCCTCCATATGCAATAGTGGCTGGCGGCGATGCGAAGATCATACGGTTCCTGCTGCCGGATGATACCGAAGAGGAAAAACAAAATTCTTTTAAGGCTTGCTTAAACCAGCAATTTTTTTAATGAAACGAAATATTACGAATCCTGAAGTAGCGGTTATAACCGTGTTTGCGATCATTGACATTTACTTTAATCTCTCTTTGGCAGGAGCAAACCGTAGGTATATACCACGGGCTGACTACAAAAAAGCTTGCGGGTTTTATAAGATGAAAGCGGGTAATAAAAAATAAATGAACAGTCAAAAACTAAATATCATCATAGGCGGTTACATCGTGGGCGGTCCACTGGGGGGATTGGTATGGCATCATTTGCAGTATGTGCTTGGGCTGCACCAGATGGGGCACAATGTTCTTTTCGTAGAGGATAGCGACGATTACCCTTCCTGTTATAATCCTCAAACACATTTGCTTTCGGATGACCCTTTTTATGGCTTGTCATTTATTGACCAGGTATTCTCACAATACCAACTACAACAGCAATGGGCATATTACCACCAGCCCGCAAACAGGTGGTATGGTAAAAGTGAAAAAGAAGTAAAAGATTTTATCAGCAAAACAGACCTGTTTTTGAACCTGTCGGGGGTCAATCCGTTACGGGAATATTTTTTGACCATACCGCTTCGTGTATTGCTGGATACCGACCCAGTGTTTACACAAATAAGGAATCTAACTGATCCTCCTGCTATGCATCGTGCAAAGCTGCATAACAGGTATTTTTCTTTTGGTGAAAATTTTGGCAAGCCCGCCTGTAGTATACCCAACGATGGATTGAATTGGCAACCCACAAGGCAGCCCGTATTTTTAAAAGCCTGGAAATATACAAGGGGAAATAGTGTGGGGAAATGGACAACGGTTATGCAGTGGGATAGTTATAAGGTTAGGGAATACAATGGCAAATCCTATGGCATGAAATCGGCTTCTTTTGACGACTATTTTTCATTGCCCTCCAGGTGCAAAGATGTATTTGAATTGGCAGCAGGCAGCGAAACCACCCCCAGGGAAAAACTATTAACATCGGGATGGCAGCTTGCCGATCCAATAGCTGTAACGGTTACCCCTGCAAGCTTTCAGCAATATCTCCGGCAATCAAAAGGTGAATGGAGTATTGCCAAGCAAGGGTATGTATCCAGCTACAGCGGATGGTTCAGCGAACGAAGTACCGGCTACCTTTCCAGTGGAAGGCCGGTTGTTGTACAGGACACAGGCTTTTCCGGTTTTATGGCGACCGGCAAAGGATTGCTTTCATTCAATACCCCTGATGAGGCGGTAGCAGCGATAGAAGAAGTTAACCGGAATTATGCAGCGCATTGCAATTGGGCCAGGGAAATTGCGGAGGAATATTTCCGGTTCGACAAAGTACTTTCAACATTACTGCAGGATTGTTTAGTTGATACACCCATTTATTAAAACATGGACATTTCGAAACACTTACTGAAAATAAAATCTGCCAAAAACAATGTGTATTCTTATAAAAATTCGATCATTGAACTGGAGGAGAAAGGAGAAATCATTATTGCAAAAAACACGCAGTTCCTATTCAATTGTTCCTGGTTAAAAAAAGATCCTTTTCCATCAGTAATGGCAATACGAAATGGCGGCAGGCTCACTGTACAAGGCAATACCAAGATTTTTTCTGGTGCAAAAATATTCATTAATAAAAACGCCCGGCTTACCATTGGAAATGGTTATATCAACAATCATTTAAGCCTGCACTGTTTTGAGAGTATCACCATTGGGGAGGATGTGGCGATAGCAGATAATGTAACCATCCGGGATAGTGACAATCATATCATATCCAACAAGCCGGATTACAAAATGACAAAGCCCGTACACATTGGCAACCATGTGTGGATAGGCATGAACACCACAATTTTAAAAGGAGTATCCATCGGCGATGGCGCCATCATAGCTGCAGGAGCAGTAGTTGCCAGTAGCGTACCGGCTGGTTGCCTGGCAGGTGGTGTGCCTGCAAAAGTGATTAGAGAAGGGGTACAATGGGAGTAACACCAATAACTATATCCTAACCGATCATAATAAAATTTCTACCATCATTTCTGTTTAAAAACTTGTAATGTATGACAAAGAATATTTTTCCCTTTGATTCAAAAATCACTTGCGAGCAACGTAAGAAAGTGATGAAGCAGGAACCCTGCCTAATCCTGCTGACCGGCCTGTCGGGTTCCGGCAAAAGCACGCTGGCGCTCAGGCTGGAGCATTATTTTTTCTGCAAAGGTTACAAAGGCTTTATACTGGATGGCGACAATGTGAGAAATGGCCTCAACAAAGACCTTGGCTTTAAATCGGAAGACCGTAAAGAAAACCTGCGCCGCGTGGGCGAAGTTGCCAGGCTGATGCTGGATGCCGGCCTTGTAGTGATTAGTGCGTTTATATCACCTTACGAAGAAGACCGTATTGCGATAAAAACCATTTTGGGCCATCACCGTTTTATAGAAGTGTATGTTGATTGTTCCCTGGAAGTGTGCGAAAGCCGCGATACAAAAGGGCTGTATGCCAAGGCAAGAAAAGGCATCATCCCGGATTTTACCGGTATCAGTGCGCCTTATGAAATCCCAGGTGAGCCGGATGTAGTGGTACATACCGCAATAGAAACGATCGATGAATCACTTCATAAAATCATCCGGAAAGTGGAACCGGTCATCATGCTGCAACGCCCAAACTCCGGATTGGAATACCATATTTAATTTACAAAGAAAAGCGATGGGTCAATTTTAAAATTTGCCCTCCAATCTGGAGGTGCATTTAATTATTGATACCGTTATTTTAAAAAAATATTCAATCACCAGAAAGTTTTAATCATGATCATTCATCAACCCCTTGCTATACAACCGGCATTCATTCACCACCTGCTTGTAATAGCCAACGAAGCTGCAATACAGGCGGGAGCAGCCATTATGGAAATTTATGGTTCAAGTAATTTCGGGATAGATTTAAAAGACGATCAATCGCCGGTTACCCTTGCAGACAAAGCTGCACATTCCGTTATACTTAATATTCTTGGTGGTACCGGCTTGCCCATACTGTCTGAAGAAGGGAGCAATATCCTTTATGCCCAAAGAAAAACCTGGGAGTATTTCTGGATGGTGGATCCTTTGGATGGCACAAAGGAATTTATAAAAAGAAATGGTGAGTTTACAGTAAATATAGCATTGATCGGGATGAATGTTCCTGTAGCAGGCATTATTTATGCACCATGCAACCAGGTGTTATATTATGGTTCTAAAGAAACAGGGGTTCATAAAACTGAGAACAATGTTCAAACTGAATTATTACCTGTTGCAAACAGAATGCGGCTTGAAGAACTGCAACAAAGAGAACGGGTAACGGTGGTAGCATCCAAATCCCACCTCAATGAAGCAACGAGTACTTTTATAAATCAACTGCCGAATCCAACGCTTACGTCAATGGGTAGTTCCTTTAAGCTAATGATGCTGGCGGAGGGAAAAGCCGACGTTTACCCCAGGATGGCACCTACCATGGAATGGGATACTGCCGCAGGACACGCCATTTTGCGTGCCCTCAATAAAGGTGTTTATCAAACGGACCTGCAGACTGAGCTTTTCTACAACAAAGAATCATTGTTAAACCCCTCCTTTATTGCACTTTAACCGATCACTTGTCAGCAACTAAAAAGATATCATTGTACTAATTGAATGGAGTCATCTCATTGAAGATTTCCTGGATAACATTGGCATCTCATTGGAAGATTTTACAGAAAGGATGACCGGAGGCTGGCTATTTGGATATATTGAGGCACTTAAGCTTTATAATGTGCGCACAGTGTTGATTTGTTTTTCGGCACGGGTTAGCAAAACAGAACGGTTTGTTCATACACCAACGGGGGCGCATATCTGCATATTACCGGCCCCCCGTATGTACCGTTACATTCGCAAATGGATACTAAACCCTTATGCTACCTCAATCGAAGAAGCCACAGGAAATGTTACAGGACTTAAACGTAACTGGTATGCTTTCTTATTGAAAATTGCAGCCTTTACTGCCACGCCCCTTTTCACTTTATATAAAGAAATCAAAAAACAAAATGGCACTGTTATCCTTTGCCAGGACTATGAACATGGGCGCTTTGATGCATGTGCATTATTGGGGAAACTAATGCGAATACCTGTATTTGCCACCTTCCAGGGAGGCAACTGGCAGTTAAAATGAACACCCTGATCATACACATCAATTGTTACTGGTTGGGAACGGTAACAATGCGGATGTATTAGCGGAACGGCTAAGAAAAAAATGAAGGGAGTACAGTGGATCAATCAATGAATGGATGCATAAACTTATGGAAGCCACACAGGAATTCAAATCAGTTATTGCAGAGGGAGAAACTTTTATCCTGATTGACCAGGAAGGTTTTGGCGAAGAGTTTTCGATGGGCAGAAACAAAATCCCCTTCCTGGAAAAGGACGGCCAATTTGATGGCATGCCCTTGGATGATCAGCTGGCAATTGAAGCATTTGATAGATTGAAAAGGAGGCACCCGAGGTATGCGGTATTTGGATGGCCCTGCTTTTGGTGGTTCGATCATTATAAAAATTTTCACCAATATATTTTAAATCAGTCTGAGTGTATTTTAAGCAATGAGCGATTGCGTATTTACCAGCTTATGTAGATCTATTCCATTGCATCAAATTCGGGAAACAATTCAAACAGCAGCCGGTCTTTTTTTCTCACCAGTTCTTTCATTTCCGGGGTATAATATTTTTCCCACTTTTGCCCTTCACTCCTGCCCTTTCCTTGTGGCAATACTTTTTCTTTTTTCAGGATAAAGTCAATAGTTTGCTGTGGGTAGCCGCTCTCCAGCAAATAATCATGAAGCTGCTGATTGAGCTGATGCGTGAAAATAAATTTAACTGGGTGCATTTGCCCGTCGAATTCATTATTATTAGCATCCTGCAGTTTTGCAAGTGCTGCTGCCGGCTGATAAAAATAATCCTGTACAAATTCTGCTGTGTAACGACCTGCCGCATTTTCATTGTAAAAATCTTTGTGATACCCTTTATTAAAAACTGCCGTCATCAATTCCATAAACTGTGTAAAACTAATATTGGGGAAGGAAGCAAACCGTTCATTAAAATGATCAACCTTCGAGTAATATTTCCACCAGTTTTTTCGCTTCCACCAACCAAACTCATACTGCGATACATAATAGTCAAATGGATTGCGTATGGTAGAAACGATATTTTTACCATGGTACTTTTGTGGAATTTCATTGCAACCGCCATGCTTGTTGCTATTGATGGTAAGGGTGCCGAGCCGGTTGGTAAAACGTATTTCACCTAATAGAGCCAGTTTTGCATGGATCAGCCAATTCCATTTACCATCATAAATTTTTAGTAGCGCATCTGTAACAAATGAGCCCCCCGTCTTGGGCCTATGGATATAAATAAATTGTTTTGTTATTATCAATGGTCAAATTTTTGAATATTAATTTACTAAATTGTTTTGTTACAAAATGTTTTTGGGCAAAAAAAAAATAAAAGACTATTCGTTTTTCCATATTATGCAACATACTATTTCGGTAAAAAATTGCTGATACACTTGTTTCTGTGGCAGGATAAAACGGCGCCTTGCTAAGGCAAAAACCCCTGCAAACATTTGAGGTTGCAGGGATTTTTGTTTACTAAATGCGTATAAAATGTCAGATCATTTTTGAATCGTCAATTAAAAGTGAAAAACTAATGATAGTCTTCTATATCCTCTTACCAATCGCTTAATCAAAAGCTAAAAAGATGATTATTTTACGATCACGTTGATAGTAGAAATTTGTCTGCCGGCCGCAGCTACTTTCAATTGATAAATCCCTGTCCTTAATTTAATGGTCGGCTGTATATTTTTTTCCCATGAACCTGCGGAATGGGTTATCTCATTGTTCAGGATAACCTGGCCCACACTATTAATTAAGCTGATACTGTAAGCGCCTGCAGGCATATTTTTAAATTCAGCGCTGATGATGTTATCCTCTACCGGGTTTGGACATACGTAAACGCCAGTCCTGAAAGGCTCTAATGTAACGAGAGTTGGCTGACTGTAGTGGGAATCACCATTCATGTCAACGTAACGAATGCGGTAATAATTATTGCCTGCCAAAGGATTTTTGTCCAACCAATGGTAAGGAGCGTTGCCCGGGTTCCTGTTAACTGTATTAATTGAGTTTACCTTGACAAAGTCACCTGCATTCCTTCCTCTTTCTATCTCGTACCGGCTTATATTCAGATCACTATCAACTTTCCATTCTACCGCAATATTTCCTCCTTCGGTGAATGCAATAACACTGATGTTAACAGGTAATTCTTTTGATGCAATCCTTTTAAATATAATCCTAAACCGACCGGGTTCCTCACTATATTGATCGGTATTGATTTCGAAATCATATACGGAAGCTGACACCGTACTTAGTTGCACTTGTTTATGCGTATAGCTGTCTTCCAGGAAGGCTTGCAGGTTGGCTTCAACATTGATTGGCTCCAAACCTAAACGGTAACTGCGCCGGGTCGTTTTAGTTAGTTGCAGAAATAATGTATCGTCCATTGCAGGAACCGGCCTCCTTTCAATTGCCAAGCCGGTAGCATTGCGTTGAAGCGCCAACATTTCTTTTACATTGTCCAATTTCAATGCATCCTGCTGGTCCGTTTCCTTATTAAAATTGTTATCAAAGAGTGCCAGCGTACCATCCAGTAATACCGTAGCATTTATTTCATTCAGGTGATAAAGGTTTATTCTGAATGTCATTGATGGGCCTGCCGTACGATAGGCCCGTAGATTATTAGCCGATGTTTTTATATTTTCGTTGAATACGACTGAGGCCGGGCCATTACTAACTGTTGTTGCATAAAATGCCTGCCCTGATTGTAATATCGGTGTAAGGGTACTTGCAGTATAGGAATAAGTGCCCGTATTATTTATATCATCAAAAACTACATACCCACCCTGCTCAGAATTGAGGTATGAATCCCAAACATAATAACGGTTGTACACATTATTTCTTCCAATTTTAGCAAACTCTACCGGCGAAGCATATGGATTTCCAATCATGGTAAAAGCGCCTGCAACCGGGGAAACAGTAAAAGTTTGCCGGCCGGTTTGCAATTTACCTATACTGGTTAAAGTAGTGGTATTACTCCTGGAAGGATTCGTATTGGCGGGATCCCTGTCGCCTCTTGCAAAAATGAAATAAGCAATATTATCAGATGTATCTGCCAGGTTTTTTGATAACCGGGTTTGCCTGGTATTTAAAACAGGAACAGAACCCGCTAACAATGAAGCATTATTGTATGCACTCCAGTCCAGGCCATTCGCACCCGTAGGACTGGTTGCACCCGGGCCTGAAACATAGGTCCCTTTTCCTGCCTCGTACACGCCCCCGTTTTGCCAATTATCAAAAACGCTTCCCCCATAGGCTAAGGGTGCAGTAAACATACGCCATGCCCTGCGGCCTGGCAGGTAACGCTGAACACCAGCTTTTCCAATAATTGTATTTCCGTTGTTTACGCCGTT
Organism: Ferruginibacter sp.; assembly: GCA_039922375.1. GTDB lineage: Bacteria > Bacteroidota > Bacteroidia > Chitinophagales > Chitinophagaceae > Ferruginibacter. The sequence continues at coordinate 17,128 of JBDSAA010000200.1, read as the reverse complement.
ATTGGTTATGTCGGCAACCCTGGCCGTACTCACATATGTTGAAACCAAAATAAGATTGTCACCAGTGTTAAGGGTAACATTATTAACATCACCAAAAGCGATGTCGCCGGTTAAGTTTAAAAGATTCCCTGCTGTATTGTCCACCACAAGGTTGTTGCTTACAATAAGGTTCTTCAGGGTATTGCTGGCAAGTGTATTACCGGAAATTGATTGCGTGAAATTTCCTGCGAAAGCAAGCGTGCCATTGCCCACATTGAATGTACCGGCATTGGTTATCGTGCCACTGATTTGTAATGTTGCCTGGCTAACTGTTAAAGATGCTCCAGGTAAAATAACCAGGTTCTGAATGGCCGCGGTACCTGAACTTAAGACTGGCTGAAAGGGGGTGCCTGCTTCTATCATTACATCCGGGCAGAAGACATCAGGCAATACACCATCAGACCAGTTGGCGGCCGTATTCCAATCGGCACTTTGGGTTCCCTCCCATACATTGTGGATTGAAATGGTAGCCGGAGCAGTATACGCGAATTCACAACCATTGGTCACCATTGCTCTGTAGAAAGCAGTGTTGGCCAAATTAGCAACCGTTAAACTTGCAGCGTTACTGGTAATATCCGCCACGCTGTTTGAAAAATCGATCGCTGCAGAAGATTGCCATTTAGCAACAGCTCCTGCATAGTTATTTAAAGTTAAACTAGTATTGTTGCCCCCTAAACAAACTGCTGCTCCTCCGGTAATGAACCCAGCTGCAGCAGGTGCAATTACTGTTACTGCAACCGCAGCACCGGTTGTAGGCCCACAGACTCCACTGGTGATGATCGTTCGGTAATAGGTGGTGGCTGAAAGATCCGATGCTGTTATGGATGATGAAGTGGCACCGTTTATATCACTGAATGAGCTGTTATCCAATGATGATTGCCATTGTATCGTTCCGGTATTACCGGTCAGGGTTAATAAAGTGCTGTTGGTTCCGGTACACACAGGTACTGCTCCACTGATGCTACCGGCTAAGGAGGCGGCACTCACTGCAACGGTAGAGACTGACGAGCCTACAGCAGGGCATACACCGCTCGACGCTAAGGCACGGTAGTAAGTCGTGTTGGTTAAATTAGTTGCTGTAAAAGCCGGACCGGTGAAACCTGTGATATTACTGAACGTGCTGTTATCTCCTGATAGTTGCCATTGAATTGTTCCTGAATAACCAGTTAGATTAAAGGGAGTATTATTGGTGCCGGTGCAAACGTTGGTTCCCTCATTTATGCTGCCTCCAACCGGTAACTGACTTACGGTAATGGCTACCGGAATCCTGGTCGAACTTGCGCAGCCCGAAGCAATAACTTTGGCTTCCGCGTAATAAGTAGTATTAGTAATGGGGCTAACAGAAAGGTTTGCTGAACTGGCGCTGGTAATCAACACAGTGCCACCGATAGCTGTAGTATACCATTGGATGACGCCTTCAACCGTCGTTGCATTTATAGTGATGTTAGTTCCAACACAGATAGTGGCAGCGGATGAAGTGGCCAACGTAGGAGGCAGCGGAACATGGTTAACAGATACATTTACAGATTTGCTTGCAAAGGCCACCCCGGCCCCGGCTCTGGTTATGCTACATGATAAAGTATAGCTCTGTGGTGTGTTGGGATAGGTTAATTTAAAAGTCTGGGGCTGATTAAAATTGATACGTGTTGAACCAGGCGCCGGCGTAACAGCGGTTCCGGATGACGGGCTTACGGACCATGAGCAATCATAATTGATTTTATCACATAAGGGGTTTAGTATAGCCGTAAACGTATCTCCATAGCAAAGGGAGGTGGGTGATGTGGTTAAGGTGAACTCAGGCAGCCCTCCGATATAATTAAAAATTTCAAAGGAGAATGCGGCATTCTGACTATTATCGCTTGAAACGATAATTACTGTGGGGCCAATGTATAGTCTCGTGGAAGCATTACCGTTACCGGACGTAGGTTGAAGGCCCAGAGATGTATTAGTAATCACGAAGGAAATACCGGCTGCAAATTTCAAGTCACTATTATCCGCCCAGAATATTTGTGCATTTGCACCATCGATTACCACCCTTGTAAAATTTAATAACGACACGGTGCTAATGTCGACATTTAGCCTGCCATTGACGGTCAATACACCCCCTTGGGAGGTAATCGTGCTGGCATTGACGGTGGTTCCTGCAGCAACTGTATAATCTGCCGAAGCATCACCCGCAACACAAACTGCTGCGATAAAAACAACCGCCAATTTATGAGATGGCAATAAAAACACGGCCCTGGAAAGCAGCCTGCAAAAAAAGGATGGCAGCAACAAATGTTTGATGCCTTCGGGCTGATTATCTTGGGAAGGATGAAAAGCTGTAAGCAATTTATTTAAGAGGTAAAATTTTATTTTCATAGGATAGGATTTAAGCTAAGAGAAGTATTCCTTAAATACCAGTGGTTTTAATGTATCTCGTTGGAATGGCCAAAGACCAATTAAACCGCTGTTTGTTGCGCTGGTATTTTCGAATAATAAACACTGCTGGTAAAGGATATCTTTTGCCAGTAGCTGGAGAAAATTTAAAAACTGCTATATGTGTCGGATTGTCTTAGTGAATACAAATGGGTGGTACTCAAAAAAGGGTAGGTGTTGTGCAAAGGTTAAGTTAAGCATCAGGAGTGGTTTTAGGGTTAAAAGGATTTTATCGGGACAATTTATAGGGTTAATCTTTCCCGGACGAAACCGAGGCAAATGCAGGCCTATGCCTGTTGATATCCAGGTGAAGGCCTATAATAAAACTATACTAATACCTTCTATAAAAAAAATTATTTTGAATTTGTTGAATTGAAAATCTCTATTTTTTTTTCGGCGTGGCTGTATGTCTTTATCGATCTAAACAAAATTCAGCCACGTGCTCACCCAGATTACTTTGAGTATCAATGCCTCGGATTTACCGATCAAAATTATGCCACGCATCTATAGACTTTTTCTTCAATTTTTTGAGACAGTAATTTTATAAATTATAGTTGTTTTACTACAAAATAATCGATAAAAACAGCCTCTTCAAGGAGTGTAAATCGTACATACCGTTCATAAAAATTGGAGTTCTTTTCCCTTGCTCATAAAATTATTACGGAAGTGAACCATAAAACAAAAATGGTTTTTGAATACAGTATTGATACAGAACGTCATCAGCGGAAGAAAGATTATCCATAAAATTGAAGGAGTGTTGCCACTACATTGAAAACTAATTTGCAACTGGCGGGATATTTCACCAAAACCTATTTAAATTTTTAATTTGGCAACAAAAAATAAAAATTGTCTAAAATTTGTATATGAGGTTGCAGGAAAAGTGTTGGCATTGTATTTTAGAGGGACGCCCAGCTTTAAAAAAAATATAATTGGGGAAATTTGGATCCTTCAATCATAAAAAATTAAAACATGCTAACCAGTTTAAATGACATACAGATAGCGACGCTATCAGCCAAAACTTTTACCCCCTCGCCCATTGCCTGGGAAGACCAGGTATTGTATTTTTTAATGCTCGACCGGTTTTCCGATAACAACGAGGCTGGCTTTGCAATCAATGGCACTACACCCCTCTTCACTGCAAACGATAAAGGCAATGCCATTACCAGCGAAGCGGATGCGAAAACCTGGAGAGATGCGGGTAACACTTTTGCAGGTGGGAACCTGAAAGGATTGACCAATAAAATAGATTATCTGAAAGGGTTAGGCATTACCACTATTTGGATCAGCCCGGTCTTTAAACAGGTAGCAATTGAAAATTCGTATCATGGATATGGCATACAAAATTTTTTAGAAACCGATCCGAATTTTGGCACCAAAGAAGATTTGAAAGAAATGGTAGATAAAGCACATGTAGCGGGTATCTATGTAATACTTGATATTATTTTGAATCATACCGGTAATGTGTTCTCTTACAAAAACAGTGCGGCTGGCCATCGGTGGAATGGCGGCCGGTTTGAAGTAGAAGGATTCAATGATCGTACAGGGATGCCGGCTATACCATTTCGTTCAGGGGTGCAGGCAGAGGAAGAAGACGCGATATGGCCAATAGAATTTCAGGACCCTGCATGCTTTACACAAAAGGGTGCTATATCCAACTGGGATTTTTTTCCTGAATTCCTGGAAGGTGATTTCTTTAATTTGAAAGATGTGTTTTTAGGTTCGGGAGGTATAGATAATTACACTGCCTCAAAAGCGTTAAAAGACCTTTGTAAGGTTTATAAATATTGGATAGCCTTTGCCGATATAGATGGTTATCGGGTGGATACTGTTAAGCACATGGACCCTGGGGCTGCAAGGATATTTGCATCAGAAATTCACGAGTTTGCGCAAAAGATTGGTAAAGAAAATTTTTACCTGGTAGGTGAAATTACCGGCAGCAGGGAAAATGCCTTTACTACGCTGGAAACAACGGGGATGGATGCAGCGCTAGGCATAGCGGACATCCAGGAAAAAATGGAATACGCCATTAAAGGGTTCGGAAGCCCCAAAGAATATTTCAACCTTTTCAGGAATTCTGTCTTGGTGGGAAAAGAATCGCATACCTGGTTTAAAAATAAAGTGGTAACCATGTTTGACGACCACGATAAAGTGTCTGAAGGGGAAAATAAAACCCGGTTCTGTGCCGATTTCAATGGCGATCAACTGATGTTGATTGCAATGGCCTTGAATGTAACTACAATGGGTATCCCATGTATTTATTATGGCAGTGAGCAATTGTTTGACGGCGAAGGCCGTGGCAATGGCAGTGACCGTTATATTCGTGAATCCATGTTTGGAGGAAAGTTTGGCCCTTTCAGGAGTAAGGGCCGCCATTTATTTAATAAAAACCAAACGGTTTACAAAGAACTTGCAAAAATTTTAACCATAAGAAAAAACAATGTTACGCTAAGAAGGGGGAGGCAATATTTAAGGGAAATTTCAGGAGATGGAAATCACTTTGGATTGCCGGATTTTTTGGGTAATGCGCTCAGGATACGTTCCGTCATACCTTGGTCAAGGCTTTTAGACGATGAAGAGATTGTACTTGCCATCAATACAGATTTATTGAACGAATTGTCGGTATGGGTTACAGTGGACAATACACTAAACAATGCAGGCGAAAGTTTTAAATGTATCTATTGTAATGATATCACCAGGGTAGGTAATGATTCCCCTATAGAAATAAAAAATGGAAAGGCAATTAAAATAAGTGTGCCTGCCGCAGGGTTTGTGATATATAAAAAAGATTAATTTTCTGCTGGATTATTACCGGCACGCTTCTTTACTTGCCTTAATAAAATAAGGCTTATATTTTTTTGACTTGGGATCCATACATCCTTCCAGATTAAGTATCTTAATATTTCGAAAGTCCACCTCCTGGCCTTCACTTTGCAACGCAATAAATCCTTCTTTCAGCAATTTACCATCCTGTTTTATGGCCGGGTCATAGTTATCTACTACCCCACCTCCAATCTGTGGCTTCGAATATTGCAACACGGTATCACCATTGATGATATGAGTTATCAGTGAGTCTCCGAGTACAATGATTTCACCACGCACCCATTGACCTACATCATAGGTTTTTGAAGTAGAAGAAATACAATGCCTTGGGTCGATCTTGCCTTCGAATACTACATCAGTTCCCGGCGAACACATATTACCGGTAGGCCTTGACTTGCCATCACCTAAGCCAGCCAACAATTGAAACTCAACTGAGATAGGCCAGTTCTGTTCGCGGGGCATTGTTTTCGGATCTTGCGAATGGAACATTACACCACTGTTTTTAATCGTGTAGTCCGGGGCATCTTTCCGCCAAATACCTGTAAACCGATAATCGAAAACAAGATGATAATAAGAGAATGGTTGCTTATAATATAAGTGGCCGAACCGCTGATTAAAGCTATCGTATTGATTGTACCGAATTTTTATAATACTATCCTCCACACGAAAAGTATTTCCATAATTTTCTCCAACTTCATGATGGTTAATCTTAACAACCCAATCGTTGATGTCTCTTCCGTTGAAAAGCGCTTTCCATTCTTTTTTATCAGCTTTATGCTGCGAAAAAACCGGTAGCGACATTAAAATAGCGGCAATAAAAGGAAAGCACCTGGTAGAAAAAATATTGTTACTCATCTGGCAATATTACTGTTTTTATCAATCGTTCTGTGTGAAAGTTCTGCTGTACTTAAACCAAGTATCATTAAATTAAAAGATCAAGAACTTCACGGCTTTGCGCCTTCTAAATTAGCCTGGGGAAAGTTTGTAATGCGGTAGAAAGATATTGGATAAATTATGTTACTGCAGATTCTTGTTTTTCATCCCAGAATCCCATTTTTCCAAACTTGGCTATTCGCTGTTCGCAGCGTTGCTCTACAGGGATTGCTTTTAATTCCTGTATGACCGGGATCAAAAAACGTTTTAATATAGCTGCCGCCTCATCATAATCCCAATGAGAACCGCCCAGCGGCTCAGGAATTATTCCATCTACTAATCCAAATTCCAACATATGTTCAGGTGTTAACCGAAGCTGTTCCGCGGCTGTTTCTTTATTGTCCCAATTGCGCCATAAAATACTGCTGCAGCTTTCCGGAGATATCACGGTGTACCATGTATTTTCCATCATAAAAACCCTGTCTCCTACTCCTATACCAAGTGCACCCCCGCTGGCACCTTCGCCTATGATAACACAGATGACGGGTACCTTTAGCCGGATCATTTCATAAATATTGCGGGCTATGGCTTCGCCCTGTCCCCGCTCCTCTGCTTCCAGGCCCGGATATGCGCCGGGAGTGTCAATAAGTGTAATGACTGGTTTATTAAATTTTTCAGCAAGTTTCATAAGCCGCAGTGCCTTTCGATAGCCTTCAGGGTTAGCCATTCCGAAATTTCGTATCTGTCTCATTTTTGTATTGATCCCTTTCTGCTGTCCAATGATCATCACAGTTTCTCCATCAATGTCTGCGAATCCGCCAATCATCGCCTTATCATCTTTGAAATTTCTATCCCCATGTAGTTCGATATAATTGGTAGACATCTTGTTAATATACTTCAAAGTATATGGCCTGTCGGGGTGACGGCTTAATTGCACTTTTTGCCAGGGGCTGAGGTTTTTTGTGAGTTCTCTTTTGGTTTCCAAAATCCTTTGTTCAAGTGAAGCGATGGCACCGCTCATATCAGTTTTGTTTTTTTCACCAGAGGCACGCAACAATTCTATTTCCTCATACAGGTCTTTGATTGGTTTTTCAAAATCAAGGAACTGGCGGTTTTTTAATTCGGGCATATATGATGGTTTGCGATGATTTAAAGTGTGAAATTAACTACTTGTGTAAAATTAAGCGGAAACAATTTTTAATAAAAGTTTTGGCTACAAAAAGTTAAAACACTTATCTTTGCCATCCCGAAAAAAAGCGTCAATCGTCAAAGGATTTTTGTAAGCTACTTTCAGGAACGGATCGGTAGTTCAGTTGGTTAGAATGCCGCCCTGTCACGGCGGAGGTCGCGGGTTCGAGTCCCGTCCGGTCCGCATTAATTTGGTCAAAACCCGCTCTGGTAGCGGGTTTTGCTTTTTCTATTCTACAAAAAAAATAATGCGGCCATAAATCTTACCTTATTCTACTTGACTTTATTCTACTTGACTAATTGACCTCTTAAGAATACGCTTTTATTATTTTCAAAGAGCTTGGAGCTTTTATTGATTCTTAAGGGCTTAAAAAAACAGCCTGCATCAACTGCCTATATCACTTCCTAAAAAATATACCCTCGACATTCTTTTTACCTGTTTCAATTTGCCATGCTTTATCAAATCATAAATGGTGGACTTGGTAATTTTGAATAGAGCGCAGATTTCCTGAATTTTATACAAAGGTTTCTCAGTAAGTCAAGGTGTTTCCATAAGATGGGCCGGTATTGGGTGTTCCTTTTGATTTCTGGACACTTCCTCTCTAATTATTCCCCGAATTTCCGGTGAGACAGTTCTTTTTTTTTCGGTTGCAGCATTCGTATTTGTACCTGGCTGGTGGTTTCAATTATATTGGTTATCGCCCGGCTCAGACAATAGAATAGCATTTTGAATTTTAAAAGGTTGAAGATTTGGTAAAAGGAACAGATTTTTCAAACAAGTCTCTCTATTTTTTTAATAGTTTGTCCTTTGAAAAAGCGGAGGGTAAAAGTTTTCATCAAACCCCTTTTTCGTCAAGACCCGCCGGCATGCAACAAAAGTATTCACTGTATGTTTGGTCCCTTCGAGGTTTGTCATTACATCCAAAACTTTTATATAGTTAACGTTAATTTCAGTGCAGATGGGGGAAACACTCATATTCTTCTTCCTTAATTTGTTGCTGAATTGCAAAAATTAGGAACTGTCAGGCAAATTGATTTAAATAAATATATAGATCAACTAAAGTTTCAATGAAGTTTCCCCTTATAATAATTGAACAGACGCTTTCAACCTGGAACTTCTTTCGCATAAACAAAAAAAATTAAGTTGATATTTGTATACTGTTTTCAAAATACATAGTACAGTATTTTTTTAATCCTTTATCCTTTTAAACCAATACATACAATGAAACCTAAATCCAGTTACAAACCGTTTATCCGGGCAGCAGCCATGCTAAGCATGGGTGCAGGATTAGGTGGAATGATTGGATGGCTGTTTAACATCGAATCATTCAAACGGGTGATTCCTGGTTTCCCTAGCATGAAATTCAATACTGCCTGGTGCATAGCTTTGTGTGGAACCGTTTTATGGCTGGGCCTTTATAAAAGCAGAAGGTCTTTTATTTTGCAGAATCTATTTTCAGCCATCGTGTTCCTGGTTGCGCTCATCTCTTTTTCTGAGAATATTTTTCATTACAATACAGGTCTTGATCAATTGTTCGTGAGCGATAGCGAAAGCTTTGCAGCATTTTCAAATTATCCCGGCCGCATGGCAATACTTACTGCTATATGCTTCATGTTCCTGGGAGTTTCATTCCGCCTGATCAGGGCAAGCAACAAAACTGTAAAAATAATAGCTCAATTTTCTCTGCATATTGTTACGCTTATCGCATTTATTGCCATGGTGGGTTATCTTTATAATATCCCAACTTTTTATGAACTGTCATTTCTTACCGCAATGGCAATGCATACTGCCGCGCTTTTCTTTTTCATTTCCATTGCAGCTTCCTTTTTTAATCATAGCCTTGGCGTGACCGGGTTATTTACAGGAGGAGGGATGGGAAGTATAATGGCAAGGAGGATTTCCCCATTGATCGTAGTCATATTACTGATACTCGGCTTTCTCAGACTTCAATCACAAAGGCTTGATGTCGTTTCAGTAGAATTTGGAATAGCTCTTTATACCATTTCCTTTCTTCTGGTATGCCTTTCAATTATAGGGATAACTGCTGTACAATTAAATAATATTGATAAAAAAAGAAAAGAAGCCGAAGAGTCTCTTAAAGGATTCAATAAAAACCTTGAACACATTATTGATCAAAGAACGCAGCACATACGTGCAATCACTAACCGGTTATCATTGGCTACAAAGGCAGCGAATATTGGGATATGGGATTGGGATATAACCAATAATATACTTGTATGGGATGAACAAATGTATAGGTTATACGGTATACAACCATCTTCTTTTGAAGGTGTGTTTGAAGCCTGGGAAAAAGGTGTTCATCCGGATGATATAGAGAAAGCAAATGCCGAAATTCAAAAAGCAATCGATAATAATAAAGACCTTGATCTTGAATTCAGGGTAATATGGCCCGATAAGTCCATTCATTATATAAAAGGAAACGCTTTTATTGACAGGGATGAGAACGGGAATGCCACCCGGATGATAGGCACCAATTGGGATATTACCGAACAAACGGAACAGTTGGAAAATTTAAGGCAAAGTAAAGAGCAGTATCATAATATGGTTACTGGTGTGCAGGATTATGCAATATTATTACTCGATAAGAATGGGAATATTAAAACATGGAATATGGGCGCCGAAAAAATTAAAGGATATAAAGAGGAGGAAATACTGGGTAAGAATTTCAGAATTTTTTATACTGTTGAAGATCGTAACAGGCATTGGCCGGAAGAGCTTTTAGAACTGGCCAGGAAAAACGGCAGAGCTTCCGACAGAGGTTGGCGGGTGGCTAAAGATGGGCATTTATTCTGGGCAAACGTTATAATTAATAGTTTATATGGCCCCGATGGAAACATTACCGGGTTTACAAAATTAACCAGGGATCTTACCGAACTAAAAATAGCAGAAGACGCTATTCGCTCTAATGAAGAAAGCCTTCGTGAGCAGGAAGAAAAAATGAGGTTATTTGTAAAACATACACCGGCAGCAGTAGCCATGTTCGATAATGAAATCAGGTACATCATCGCAAGCGACAGGTGGTATACTGATTATAAACTTGAAGGACAGGATATCATTGGTAAATGCCATTATGATATTTTCCCCGAAATACGGAATATGCCCGAGTGGCTTGATATGCATCAACGTTGTTTAAAAGGTGAAATTGAAATAAACAACGAATCCCCGTTTCTAAGAACTGATGGGAAAACCGATTGGCTGCACTGGGAAATACATCCGTGGAAAAAGCATGATGGGTCTATTGGCGGTATTATCATGTTTACAGAAGTAATTACGGATAAAGTGATTGCCAGGCAAACCATGAAAATGTTAAACAAAAAACTGCTGGCCTCCAATGAAGCACTTGAACAATTTGCTTATGTTGCAAGTCATGATTTGCAGGAACCACTTCGCACGGTAAAAAGTTTTGTGCAATTACTGGAAAAAAAATACAACTCACAACTCGATGAAACTGCCGCTAAATACATCCATTATGCGGTTGATGGAGTTGATCGTATGAAAGTATTAATAAACGACCTGCTGGATTTTTCAAGGATAGGCACAGCAGAGCAGGAATTAACATTGGTGAATATTGCAACCGTACTGGAAAACACAAAATTAATTTTAAAATCATTGCTTGAAGAAAATGATGCTGTTATTATATATCCCGATTCTTTACCCGTGATCCGGGCAAATGATCTTCAGCTTAAACAAATTTTTCAAAATCTTATTACTAATGGCATTAAATACAGAGGGGAAGAAAATCCTGTAATAGAAGTTGGGTACACTGAAGATATTAATTTCTGGCAGTTCTTTGTAAAAGATAACGGGATTGGTATTAACCCGGAGTATTTTGATAAAATATTTATTTTATTTCAGCGCCTGCATGGCAAATCAACTCATTCCGGAACAGGAATAGGCCTTGCTACCTGTAAAAAAATTGCAGAGAAACATGGAGGCAGTATCTGGTTAGAATCTGTTGAAGGAAAAGGAAGTACTTTTTATTTTACAGTATCAAAACAAATAGATGCAGCGTCATAAAACCTTGTACTTCAATTTTTGTTACCCACCAACCCGTTCCGGATATTTAATGGGATAAATGTACCTGGCTCATGGAACACGGAGCGTTTCCGCATTGTGTTTAAAGCAGTAACGGCGCTGCCCATAACATTCAGCACAGTGAAGGCATTACAGCAAAAAGAAAATATTGAAATTGATTGAAAAATTGAAAATGAAATGAATATTAATAGTAATAAGCTGAGAAGGAGCTTACCACTAAGCCACAAAAAATATTGCAACAGTGAATAATTTTAATAATTTTTCACATTGATTTGCGTTACTCGCATAAAACATAATTCGTGAGTAATTCGTGGAGTAGTAAATTGTATTTGTTTATAAAGTATTGAAAATAAAATTATTCTGGATCAGGATCGAGTCCCGTCCGACCCGTAAAGTTTGATTAAAACCCGCTCTTGTAGCGGGTTTTTCTGTTTCTATTCTATTTTTTTATTCTATAAAAAAGCAAGCAGCCCTGCATCTTTCCTTATTTTATTTGACTTTGCGCTACTTGACTATTGTGCTTTGTTTAACCTGACTTGCAGACGTTACAAAGTATAATTCGGGCCATTTTCTAGCGTCCTTTTGCAAACAACATCTTTTCTACATAAAAAAGCAGCGACAATGTATTGCATACCGGTATAGGAACCGACCTTGATGGCGTTTTTGGAAAACTGCCCTTATGATTTGGAAGTAATTTGCGGATTTGGAAAGGATTTGCCGGCTACTAGCTAAAAAAGGTTATTACCAACTTGATTTTAAAATATGATGTACAGAAACTGGTTGCGTTTTTTGTACAAAGTATGGAAGTAATTCAATGTGTTTTGCTGAATAGTGTTGATACTAACAGAATGAAGTTTGAGAAATTAGGGATAATTTACCAGGAATGAATATTTTTCATCACATGGTTTGCAATATCATTTATGGGCAGAACCTTATCAGCGGCATTCAGCAAAATAGCTTCTTTAGGCATACCAAATACCACGCAGGATTTCTCGTCCTGGGCAATTGTTTTAGCTCCGGCCTCTTTCATTTCAAGCAATCCTTTTGCGCCATCATCTCCCATCCCGGTCATTAATATGCCAATACTATTTTTTCCTGCATACAATGCCACAGAACGGAAAAGCACGTCAACAGCTGGACGATGCCTGTTAACCAAAGGACCGTCTTTAACTTCTACATAATATTGAGCGCCTCTTTTTTTGAGTAGCAGGTGACGGTTTCCCGGAGCTATCAATGCTCTCCCTGGTTTTACTATATCACCATCTTCAGCTTCCTTAACCGAAATTTTACAGAGTTCATTTAACCTTTCTGCAAATGATCTTGTAAAATTTTCAGGCATGTGCTGTACTATCACTATTCCGGGAACTTCAGCAGGCAATGATTCTAAAAAAGTACTAATGGCTACAGTTCCCCCGGTTGATGCGCCAACTGCGATAACATTATCGTTCGTATAAATTAAATTCCTGGGCTTTGTTTGATTTAATACTGCATCTGCAGAAAATTTTGGTCGACTTACCGGCGTCTCCGCAATTAATTTCCTTTTGAGCTTTATGTGAGCTGCCCTTTTAACAATATCACGAATTTTTATTTTATGCTCTTCCAAAATATCCATTCCTTCAAAAACACTTTTAGCCATTACTTCTACAGCTCCGCTCTCCATGGCCTTTAACGTTAACCCCATATTATTTTTGGCAATGCCGGAAATAATTACCACCGGGATTGGATATTGAGCCATTATTTTTTTAAGAAAAGTTATTCCATTCATCCTGGGCATTTCTATATCCAATGTAATAACATCCGGTATCTGGGCGGCCATTTTATTTGCGGCCATAAAAGGATCAGAAGCGGTGGCCATCACTTCAATGGCCGGATCTGAAGTTAATATCCTGGACAATGTTTGCCTGAAAATTGCCGAACTATCAACAATCAGCACTTTTATTTTTTTCATTTCCCCAAAAGATTAAATTTATAATCAATTTTTATTTGATCAGCCAAATTTACACTGTGTTTAATATAGCTTATCAAAACCTCGCCAGTGGCCGAGTTAAAAATTACCTTACGCCCCACAGGCCCTCCGACAGAAAAACTAACAATTGGTATTCGCTCATCTTTCAACATCTCCTTTGCCAGAATAATATTGCGTTCCCCAATATTGAATATTCCGTTTGAATTCGCCATTTCACTGCCGCCAAATACCTTTGCCTTAATATTACTTTTAATGCTTCCCATACCCACCATTCGTTTTATTAGTTCTGCTATTGCAATGTTCCCATATTTAAAGGAGGTACTTTCTGCTTTATCTGGCAACATGTAATGATTAATGCTACCGAAATGCAAAACCGGGTCCCACAAGGAAACAGCTACGCAAGAGCCGAGTATCGTATGAACCATATGCGGCTTTTTACTGCAAAAAACTTTTCCGGAATGCAAATAATAATTATCCATGTTACACACGGTTTAGGTAGTTGCTGGCATTATATTTTTTTAAATGTGGTGGGTTGAATTTGCACGAGGGGCAGGCGCATATTCGCGATAGACTCTGAATGCCCTAAAAACAAGTATCCCCCTGGTTCCAATTTTGAACATAGTTTAAGAATTACTTTTTCCTGTGTAGGCTTGTCAAAGTAAATCAGCACATTTCTGCAAAAAACAACATGAAAATTTTGACTAATGCCGATATCCCCGTCCATAAAATTAACCCGTTTAAAACTCACCTTTGTTCTTAGTCCGGGAACAATGCGTACGGTTTTATTTTTGGCATCCCTGCTTTTAAGTAAATATTTCTTTTTCAATGCCATTGGTACCGGCGATACCTTTTCCTGGGTATAAATTGCCGTGGCGGCATCACTAAGCGCCCTTGTTGAAATATCTGTTGCAAGAATTTCAAAATTAAAGCCCGGGCTTTTTTCTGAAAATTCACTTAACACCATTGCCATCGTATAGGGTTCTTCCCCGGTGGAACATCCAGCACTCCATATTTTAAATTGTTTGGATGCGACGTTATCTTTAAAATGTTTAGGCAAAATATTATTCGATAAAAAATCAAAGTGAACAGCTTCCCTAAAAAAATCAGTTTTATTGGTGGTAACTACATCAATCATGTGAAGGGGTTCCATTTGCATGCCCTGGGCGCTGAAAAAATATTCACAATATTCTTTCAAGGTAGCAATGTTTAAAGCCTTTAATCTTTTCTGCAACCGGCCTTCGAGCATTGTCTTTTTAGATATTGGAAGTTTTATCCCATAATTATTAAGTATAAAAGCGCTGAGTTTATTGAATTCTGTATTGGTCATATTGAAATTTAGAAACCCATTCATCATTTAAAATTCTTTTTAAAATTTTTCATAATCATCATCCAATCCATCCATATTTAAACTAACGCCATTGGTTAAACTGACCCCATTGGGTTTAAGTTTATAAGCCGTTTTATTTTTCTTAACCGACCCGTTTTTATGTGGCAGATAAGAACTTTTTGGGGCACTTGCTATTTCATGTTTGCCAAGTTCTTCAAACCTGAAAAAGGAGATTATTTCTTTTAATTGGTCTGCCTGTGATGACAGTTCCTCTGCGCTGGCGGCCATTTCTTCCGAAGTAGCCGCGTTCTGCTGGGTAACCTGGTTTAACTGCTGTAAGGCATTATTGATTTGGCCCGCTCCCAGGTTTTGTTCTAAACTTGAAGCGCTGATTTCCTCAACGAGCTTTGCTGTATGCTTAATATTCGGCACTATTTGATCCAGGAGTTTTCCTGATCTTTCGGCTATGCTTACACTCGACTGGGAAAGTTCATTAATCTCTATAGCAGCCATTTGAGATTTTTCCGCGAGCTTTCTTACTTCAGCCGCTACCACTGCAAACCCCCTGCCTTGTTCTCCTGCCCGGGCAGCCTCAACCGCTGCGTTTAAAGCAAGAATATTTGTCTGCCTGGCAATATCTGTTATGATGGTAATTTTATTGGCTATTGATTTCATTGATATACCGGCCTGATTTACAGCTACACTTCCTTCTATAGCATCCTCAGATGCTTTTAACGCGATTTTTTCTGTTTGCTGTGCATTATCTGTATTATGTTGAACATTGGCGACCATTTCTTCCATAGAAGATGACACTTGTTCAGTTGCCGCCGCCTGTTCTGTTGCTCCTTCACTCATCTGCTGTGAAGACGAAGTTAATTCCTGGCTGGCAGCAACTATATGATCAGAGGCATTGCTTACATACGAAATAACATTTTTAAATTTGACGATCATTTTTTTCAGGTCTGCTAACAGGTAGCCTATTTCGTCTTTACCTGTGTCATTAATTTCTACTGTGAGATCTCCTTCTGAAAGTTTTGAAACCACAACAGACGCGTTTGTAATAGCCCTTTTAATACTTCTAATAATTAGTAAGGATATCAATAATGAAATAGCAATTCCTGATAAAATGATGGCATAGGTGCTGATTTTAGCAGTTGAATAGGTTGTTTGCCCTTTATTATATTCCGCTTCGGCTATCGAAAGTTGCATGTCTATCAGTTCTGTGAGTTTTTTTGTAATAGGGTCTATTTTGGAATACAGCTCATTAATTGTAAAAACTCCTAATGCTTCTTTGTCTTCTTTATCAATAATAGCTAAGAGAGACTCTATGGCTTCATCGGAATTGCGCATGAGTTCATCAGTCTGGGTAAACAGTTTTTTTTCTTCAGGTACAAAATAGGTAGCACCGTAAGCCTTCCAGGTATTTTTAATTTCTTCCTGTGCTTTTAATATATTCCTTTTCCCTGTTTTAAAATCAATCATTCCATTCCTCACTTTTTCGGTAGTGCCGAGAACATTAGCGTTGTACATCACCGAAACAACCCTTAATTGTTTCAGGCATATTACGCGGTCTTTATATACCGTTTCCAGCGAAGCATTTATCGTGCTTAAATTACCTAACCCATACAATCCTATTGCCACCAGGCCAAAAGAAGTAAGGAATACCATGACAAATAGTTTTGTCGAAATTTTAATGTTTTTCATTGAAGTGCATTTTGTTATTGTTAGCTTATTCGATTTTTACTGTTAATATTATTAGCTTTTAGATCTGTTTTTTTTAATTATCAGCTTCCAAAACAGAAAGTTCTTCTGCTGAAAATACCTTGTCAACATCCAGGATCATGATAAAGTCTTCGGCTACTTTTCCTATTCCGTAAATAAAATCTTCCCTGTAAATTGCCCCCATACTTTGAGAATGCTGAATTGATTCTGCGGCAATGTCAATTACTTTTTGCACTGAATCAACCAGGGCTCCTACCAACAACGAATCCTTGCCAGTATTGATGTTCAGTACTATTATGCAGGTATCAATTGTAAAAGCCTGCTGTGCCATGCAAAATTTATTACGGGTATCAATCACTGGTAAAATATTTCCCCGTAAATTAATTACCCCTCTCATAAACGATGGCGATTTTGGAACTTTGGTAATAGGTTTTACTTCTAAAATCTCAAGCACCTTGCTTACGTTGATACCAAAAAGTTCATTGTCCAGGTTAAACGTGAGGTAAGATTCTGTTGGCGGTATCATTGACATATCGGAAGGCTTTTTTTATTTAAAAATTGTTCAGTTACATTATTCGTATCAAGTACCAACGCTATTTTACCGTCACCTAAAATGGTAGCGCCGGAAATATTATCCATGTGTAAAAAATATCTTCCCAGGGGTTTTAATACTGCCTGGAACTTTCCGACGATCCGGTCTACAATCAAACCCACTTTT
>JBDSAA010000199.1:0-8287 GCA_039922375.1 Ferruginibacter sp. | reverse complement strand
AAAAACTTTTCTGCTTCCAAAGCACGCCATGGTTTATGAGCCACGCCTCCCAGGGCGATCCTTGCCTGGTTAATCGTAGCACCCCTCACATCTAAAAGCGCCGCCACTGATATCAATGCAAAGGCGTAGCTGGCACGGTCACGTATTTTCAGGTAATAAGATTTTGTAAAATTATTTGCCGGAAGCTCGATAGAGGTAATCAGTTCGCCATGGGCAAGATTGTTATCTTTTTGTGGTGTATCGCCGGGCAACCGGTGATACTCTTTGAAGGGAATGCTACGCTTTTTTCCATCAGCGCCCTGCACCAAAATGGTTGCATCTAACGCTGTCAACGCCACGCACATATCCGATGGATGCACTGCCACACAATTTTCAGTCCATCCAAAAATGGCATGCATGCGGTTGATTCCTTTTAATGCACCGCAACCAGTGCCTGGCGCACGTTTATTGCAAGGCATGCTTACTTCATAAAAATAAGGGCAACGGGTTCGCTGGTTTAAGTTGCCACCATTGGTTGCCATATTGCGTATCTGTACAGAAGCACCCGCTAAAATCGCTTGTGATAAAATAGGGAAATGCTGGCGGATTAGCGGATGATTGGCGGTGCTGGTATTTTTAGCGAGGCCGCCAATGGAAACACCTCCTTCATTAAGGCCGGTTAAAATAGGTTGAACGCTTACCAAAGGAAGGCGGCTGATATCCACCAGTTGGTCGGGCCGTTCTACATCTTCTTTCATCAGGTCCAGGATATTTGTGCCGCCCGCAAGAAATTGCGCATGCTGATTACCAGTAACGACTTTTACGGCCGAAGCTATATCGCTTGTGTTAGAATATTTAAAAGGCCTCATGTTGTTCGTTTGATGTTACTGTTCTAAATGGGTTGATTGCTGGATTCTACAAATGACCATGCCTGTGCCGCATCTTTTCCCAGGTGTACTTCCTGTATCGCAGCAACGATATTAGGATAAGCACCACAACGGCAAATGTTACCCGACATTCTTTCACGGATCTCATCGGCAGAAAGTTGAATGGCAGTACCCGTGGCTTTAAGATTGGGAGTTACATAACTGGCATCACCGTTTTTAATTTCCCTCATTAACGCAACTGCCGAGCATATTTGCCCAGGGGTACAATAGCCACATTGAAAACCATCGTTTTTAAGAAACGCTGCCTGCATGGGGTGAAGTTTGCCCTTGCTGGCAAGGCCCTCAATAGTGATGACAGTTTTGGCTTCGCAACTTGCAGCCAGCGTGAGGCAGGATAAAACCCTTTGCCCATCTGCTATTACAGTACATGCGCCACACTGGCCATGATCACAGCCTTTTTTTGCTCCCGTCAGTACAAGCTTTTCCCGCAAGGCATCCAGCAAGGTCATCCTTGAATCAACCTGCAACGATTTAGCGGAACCATTCACTTTCAAAGTAACCTTTACGCTGTTTTCAGTACCTGCCGGTAGTTGGCTACCCGAACCAGGCTTTAGCGATTGTGCAACTAAAGATTCGTCGCCAACCAACTGAAGGGCCAATACGCCACCGCCTGCGGCAAGTACTTGTTTTAAAAAGTTGCGTCGCTGAATGCCGGCCTCAGATAGTTTGTCCAGGTCGTCGGATAACAAATCTTCCAATAATTGTTTTTCATCCTCATTTAATTCAGGGTCCAATGTTTCTTCTATCATAATTAAATGCTTTTCTGCTGCATCAATTTAATGAATTTGATTTGATCTGTAAATAACTGTTTAAGATCGGGGGTAAAAGTTTTTGCCCTCTTTCCACTGGGCAGCTTACCTTATTTTTATTTATTTATTGCCATCAAAACCTTGCCAATTTTTGAAGGTATAAAAGTTGCTTGTTACCTTTTAGGCGTGACATGGATTAAAAATTGTATATTTTTTTGGAATTGGCTAAGGGTTCTTTGCGGGCATTTAAATTTAATCAAATAAATATGCAGAAGAAAAGTGCAGGAATTCTTTTATACCGTTTTGACAATAAGTTGGCAGAGGTGCTTTTAGTACATCCCGGTGGGCCTTTTTGGGCTAAAAAGGACTTGGGCGTGTGGTCTATTCCTAAAGGTGAATTTGATGAAAGGGAGAAGCCGCTTAATGCCGCGATACGGGAGGTAGAAGAAGAAACAGGAATAAAATTGACAGGTGATTTTATTGAGTTGGTTCCTGTAAAGCAAAAAAGCGGCAAGGTAATTTATGCGTGGGCGTTAGAGGGCGATATCGACCCGGCTACCATCATCAGCAATACATTTGAAATAGAATGGCCGCCAAAGTCGGGGAAGAAAAAAGTATTTCCTGAAGTTGATAAAGCCGCATGGTTTCCAATGGATGAGGCCAAAGGGAAAATTATTGCAGGCCAGGTGGGCCTGATCAATGAGTTAGAAATAATACTTACTTCTAAATAGCTAATCGGGTTCCTGGCCCTACAATAAGGCGGGGGTTTTACTTGTTATCGGTCGGGTATTGATATGATATATTTTTAAAAGGCAGTTTGCGTTTCAGAAGACCGTTAGTTTATTGCTTTTTCTGAGCGGCCTGTTACCTTATCTAACTTAATTCTGTACACCACAGTTTTTACTTGTGTCCGATCCACAATATTGGTGGTTACTTCATGGCAATGTGGATGTATGCTGCTTCCTGTTCCCATGGGATATACGCGGCTAAACAACGTGTCTCTTGCTTTTTGAGCATCACCACTGTTTAGTTCTTCGAACTTTCCAAATATGATCACTGATTGCCAGTGATTCAAATCCGATACTATATCTACCTCGAAGCAAACAGCAGGATTTCTTCGCAGCATTTCAAGCTTGTGGCCCTCATTGGTTTGTCCGTAAATGTATTCGCCATCGTACGTGTAGTTAACAGGCACAATATAAGGCGTGTATCCATCGGTACACGCTAATCTTCCCAACACTTGGCTGGAAAGAATGTTGTTGATTTGCAAATCGTTCAATTGTACAAGCATGGCTAAGTAGTTTTATGTATGAACAGAAAAGAAAGCATTTTACACTTTGCGTTTCGTAATGCTGGCTCGTTACCACCAACTGTTTTTCACAAATAAAGAATTTGCCCATCTCAAATCTATTGCCTTCCCCGTTTGAAACAAATGACCAGTGTTAGGAAAATAGCTGACCTTTCTCATGAATTTTTTCTGCAAGTATTATGATGGAGGTTTGGTTTGATTAGTTGTTGGTAGAGACAAGGCATGCCTTGTCTCCTCGCGATGACGAGAACACGAACCACGGCAACGGAATCCTTATCATCTTTGATAATGATGGGAGGTTTGATTACGTTGTAGAAACAAGGCATGCCTTGTTTCTACTATTGCAAAAAATGAAAATGTATTTTACTTTTATGCGATATAATCATTAAGGTAAAATGGATAAGGAAGCATTTGAAATTATCGAAAATGAAAAGGAATTAAGAACTGGTATACTCAGTATCAGCCGTGCTGACTTAACCGAAATACCGGAAGCTTTATTAGAAATGCCGTGGCTTAAAGAGCTATGGTTGTTTAGCAACAAAATAACAGAAATTAAAAACCTAAGTGCGCTTAAACACCTCCAGGTGCTAGGGCTTGCCCACAATGAGATCACCGAATTAAAAAACCTCGAAAGCCTTACCAGTTTGAAAGAATTATGGCTTCACGATAATAATATTACAGAAATAAAAAGCCTCGAGAATCTCAGGAAGTTAGAGCGATTGGCTGTAAATGGAAATCCCTTAACGGAATTAACTCAGTTAGAACAGCTGGTAAGATATTCGGGGCTGAAGGAGTTATTTTTGTATGGGATAAAAGAGAACAGTCTTAATCTGCCGGAAGAACTATTTGGAAATGACAACGGATACAACTGTATAAAAGAACTTACCGGTTATTTTGAAACTACCAGGCACGGGGTCACGTTTATAAAAGAAGTGCCGGTGATCCTTGTCGGAAATTCTACTGCCGGAAAAACAAGTTTATTATGTTATCTGCAGAATGGGATCTTCCCACCTACAAACGACTATACAACCCATGGCATTGAACCAACCCTATGGCGGCCCGGTAATGAATTGTTGAAAAAGACCGGCAGCCACCAAAGCCTTCGAAATTTATGTTTCTATGTTTGGGATTTTGGCGGCCAGGAATATTATCATTCTACCCATCGTTTGTTTTTTTATAAAAAGGCTATTTATGTTTTGCTTTGGGAACAAAAGACCAACAAGGAAGGCATAGAAAGTATCCCGGTAAAAGTTCGTAAAGCTGATGATTCGGTCATAGAGGTCCCTTTGCCGGTGCAGCTGTTTCCCTACACTTATTGGTTAAAGACCATTCGTTTTTTTGCACAGTCAAAACAGGAAGCGCCTGTGATAATGGTGCAGAACAAAGTAGATGAAAAACTTAACAATCAAAAGAAAAATTTGGGCGATGAAGAAAGGGACGAATATGGGATCAGTGAGGTTTTTCACTTAAGTGTAAAAGCCGCATTTAATACGAAACCAGACGGAAAGGCCTCCCAGGACTTTCAAGATTTTGTGGAGCACCTGATCTATATGGCAGAAGGACAGCTTGCCGGATCGGCCAGGCAAACGCATTGGGACGGAATAAAACAAGTGATAAGAAAGCGGAAGAACGAGAATGTCTGGACGAGGGATGAATTTTTAAAAGCCTTACAGCAACTGGACCCCACCATTACCGAAAGTGGCTCACTGTCTTATGGGATAAGTTTACAACACCTGGGCTTCGTATTTTATTATCCCGGCGACGACTATTTAAAGAACTATGTATTTATTAATCCCGATTGGGTGGTAGAAAGTATTTACAATGTTTTAGATCAATCGGTACTTGAAAATGGGGGAGAGTTTACGAAGGGCCATTTGGTAAACCAGGTAACGGAACAAAATGCGGATGTGCTGCTGGCCCTGATGAAAAAGTTTGAGCTGGTATTTGAAAACGAGGAAGACAAGGTATATATCGCTCCCCAATACCTTGCAGAAGATATTAAGGATAAGAAAGCACTGACTTATCATAAGGCTGCATTGCCCGGCGGTGGCGATATCTCATCATTGATCATTTACTTTCCAGACTTTATGCCACCAAGCATTATTCAGCGCCTGGTTACTGCTTTTGGAAACTCGGCGGTAGCGAGACTGTACTGGAAAATGGGCGGCTTGTTCCTGCTTAACAACAAGCATGTGCTAATTGAAAGCGACCGGACAACAAGAAAAATGATGATCAAAGCTAAAGATCACGACCGGGCTGTTATCTGGACAATTTTTAAGGAGCTTAGAAGAATAACCAATGAAGATGACCGGCTGTGGATGTCAGTGGACAATGGCGTACAGTACGTACAGATAACCGATGTTATTGAACAGATTGACCTGGGCAATAAAGACGCTAAAATAAAAACGATGAATGGCGGAAGCTTGTCCTTTAAAAATTTCTCATGGCTTTTTGGCACCATGAAAACTATTATGGAGCAAAACGAAAATAATCAAAGAAGAACGGTTAGGATTTTTGTTTCATATGCACACAAGGACCAGGATTATGTCAACGTTTTTCTGAATGAATTAACTGAGCAATTAAATAATTCGAACAAATACAAGTTCATCAGCTTCGACGACAGGCAACTCACGCTGGGAAAAGACTGGAATGAAAGGCTTGAGCAGGAAATAGAGCGAAGTGATGTAGGTTTGCTGCTAATGAGTGCCGCGTTTTTAAATTCTGAGTATATCCAGGAAAAAGAGTTTGGCGCAATGCTTGAAAAGTTAAAGAACGAAAATAGCTTTGTAGTTTGTCCAATATACTTCAAAGCTTTTGATTTCGAAGAGTTTGATTTTTTAAAAAAATATCAATTCTTCAAACCCAACGGAGCGAAATATGAGCAAGCCGATAAAGGAACTAATTTATGCTTTTCGCATCTGGTCAGGTTCAATAATATAAATGGTGTAAATATCCCCGTCCCCAATGCTTCAAGAGATGAATATTGCCTTGATCTAAGTAAAGCTATTTTCAAAGCGTTGGATGAGAAATTTCAACAATAGCAATAAATAAGCATAACCTGGCAACTAAGGATGCCAGTTAGCTCCGGTAAAAAAATCGTATTGGAAAAATACGTATTCAATAGTTGAAGTATTATGTAGATTGATATATGCGTTCCAACAGGGCGGATTTTTTCTTGATTTGACCTACCATAAAAAGAAGACAGCAATAACAACAATGCATTCAAAAGTGCTGGTTATCTTTCAAAGAACAATACGGTTATTTTGCTGTTTTGTAACCTCTATATTTATTTGGATGTTGAATGCCTGGATAGATGTAAAAAACCGGTCCATTAAACTGACGCGGTTGAGAAGACGATAAATTATAATTATTAATCAGCAAAAAAAAAGAGGCTAATCACAAGTTGATATAGCCTCTTTTTAGTTTATCACTAAATTGTATTTTAAAATTTCACCACTTTCAGCTGCTGTTTCTTATTTCCCTGCATCACCTCAACAATATATACCCCTGCATGGTAATTGCCTCCAACTCTTAGCGTTTGACCAGGAGTAAGCTTATCGAAAACCTGAACTGCTCTTCCGGAAATATCCATAATCCTTACTTGCATTCTGTCTCTCATATTATTATTTGGAAGCTGAATCTGGAATGATGATGCCGTCGGATTTGGAACAGCTTTAAGCGTCATTTCCATTGGAAGCACCGTTATAACGTCAGTCAAAGCGATTCTGGCCGCTGGCCCTCCCTGTGTATGAATTTGAATATTGCCGGCATTCAGTAACTGAAGGTTTGTATAAACGATACTATGATTGGCATCCTTATCACTCGTATACCATATATTATCATCTTTGTCTTTGATGGTGATCAGTATCTTATCAATTCCGGAGCCCGGTTCACCATTATCATACACTGTTACCAACACTGTGCCGTTGTTAGCATCCAACGGACAAAGGCTGCAAGTAAGATTCTTGAAATTGGCTGATTTGAAACTCATATCCGCTCTATAAGATGTTGCAGAAATTTTCGTGATCACCAGGTTGGTAGCATAATTGCTTTTTACCTGGTAAATAACAACCTTGCCGTTTTCTATTCTCCTAATGATCGTATTCCAATTTCCCTGGAGCTTTCCTGCTTTGTTAAATTTAAGATTGAAACCAAAATTATTTTTCAACCCGTCAACAGCAGGGCCCCCGATTGTTTTGCCAGCGGTGCCGCCAGATTTAGTAGGAATGATGAATCCACCTCCGGTAACAAATCCATCTGACCTGGTTGAAACAGTTACTAGCGGATTATCCGAACAGTTCCCATCAATTGTGTATTTGCTGCTGGTAGTTAAAGTAAACTCTACACCGGCCGAATAAGCGGCTGGGGGCAGCACTATTTTATATTGTATGGTGAATTTGCCTCCGCTGTAACTCTTGCTGCCGGCAACTGGCGTCACCGTTGTATTTGACGGATCAGCCGTGAAGGTTATTCCGAAATCATTTTCCGTCAGGTTTGAGATGTCATTGCAGTCTGGTGAGGAAGACCCAGTGATGTTATAAATCAACGTTACGGTGGCCTCTCCACCTGTAGTAGTAGAGGCTGTATTTGCGAAGTAATCCCCATTGTATTTGGCACAGATTTGATTTGGATTTACAGTTACTGTAACGGCAGTTGAATTTACACAAGTATTGATATCTGTTCCTGTTACGGTATAGGTTGTAGTCGTAGCAGGGTTAGCAGTTATTGTTGATCCGGTAGTTGCAGACAATCCAGTTGCGGGACTCCAACTATAACTTAATGCCCCGCTTGCTGTAAGTGAAGTGCTGTTCCCAGCACAAATTGTTGCAGACGGTGGAGTTACTGCTACGGTTGGTAATGGATTGATAGAAACAGCTACATTACCTGTCATATTATTTGTGCAGGAGGTTGTTCCATTGGTGGCAACAACTGTATACGTGCCTGCACCTGTCTGGTTACCAAAACTTATCGCGGCACCAGTACCTGCCACTGCAGATCCTGCGGGTGAAGCACCTTTAAATAATTGATAGTTTACACCACTCTGCGAACCACTCAACCCGACCGCTACGCCTGATCCACCACTGCAGTATGCACCGCCACCGGTTACATTGAATGTTGTTGGCAAAGGATTGATGGTTATAGAAGTACTACCTGTCATGTTATTTGTACATAAGGTGGTTGTATTAGTAGCAACAACTGTATAGTTTCCTGCAGTTGCCTGGCTACCAAAACTTATAGCTGCGCCTGTACCTGCCACTGCAGATCCTGCGGGTGAAGCGCCATTAAATAATTGATAGTTTACA
>JBDSAA010000198.1:0-4005 GCA_039922375.1 Ferruginibacter sp. | reverse complement strand
CTGCCTTATATTTGCACCGGCAAGTCTTATACGGCCAGCTCCTGTTGAACTCCCCCAGGACCGGAAGGTAGCAAGGGTAAATGGTTGAGCGGTGCGATGTAAGTAACTTGCCATTTTTATGCCCGGTACTTTCTAAATCAGGCTGTCTTTTCTCGCCGCTTTCCTTTGATTTTTCATATCATTAATAATTTCATCTGCAGTTCTCAGCTTCTCATTATCGGGCTTTTTCTTAATGTAAATGTCAAATTGCTTAAACAGCGAGGGATTCTTTCTCAAGGTTGCCTTAATAGTTACTTTTTCGTCTTTGAAGTGAGGTTCGATCCATAAACTGTTACCACTAAATTCTCCGGCTGATGCGGAGAAAAGGATATCGCTGCTGTCTAATGGTAAATAATTGCCGTTTGATAAAAGACCATCAATGTTAATATAATTGAAAGTCCCCTTTTTTAAACTGTCGGTATATAGATTAACGTAAATACTGTCAATCTTTTGGGCCCTGGCTTTAGCCGCTCCGAATGAGAAAATAAATAATACGAGTATAAAATGTTTCAAGCTGTTTGTTTTATCCCTGAAGATTGAAAATATTGTGCCAAAGCATGGAGCGGGCTGATTTTGAATTGTTAAATGGCGTGCACGCTATAGGGCTTACTTCAATGTTTGATTCCCCGAAGATTTACAATACCCCACTTTTTATCACCATCATTTTTTCTCTTGTCATTTCTTGCATGGTATAAGGGATGCCACCCATCCCAAGTCCCGACGCATCCCTGCCGCCAAATGGCATCCAGTCTACCCGAAAGGCCGTATGGTCATTTACCATTACTGCAGTTGCGTTCAATTTTTTTACACAGTCGAGGGTAACATCAATGTCTTTTGTAAACACAGCCGCCTGGAAATGCAGGTTTAAACTATTGGCCGCCTTAATGGCGTCGGCCCTGTCGGCGTATGAATAAATGCAAACTACTGGCCCAAATATTTCATGGGTGCTAACACGGGCATCGGCAGCAGGATTTAAAAGCACCGTGGGCTCATAACAATTAGCAGAAATACGCTTGCCGCCGCACAATGCCGTAGCGCCTTTTTCAATAGCCTCGTTCACCCATTCTTCTACACGGTCAACTTCCGCAGAATTAATCATTGGCCCCACTTCTGTATTTTTATCCAGCGGGTCACCGGTAATTAATTTTGTCGCAAGAGCCGCCAGTTGCCCCGCAACTATATTACAAATAGCTTCATGCACAAACACCCTTTGTACAGATACGCAAACCTGGCCCGCATGATAAAATCCTCCTTTTAATAGCGCCGGCAACAGTTCTGTAGGATCCGCATCTTTTTCAACGATCACCGGTGCTGCGCCTCCATGTTCGAATGCACAGCGGGTGCCCGGCGCCAGTATAGACCGCAGGTACCAACCAACTTTTGCTGAACCAATAAAAGACAGGTAACCGACTCTCTTATCTGCAACCAGTTCTTCTGCTATTTCACTTTTGCATACAATCACCTGGCACCAGCTTTCAGGTAAGCCGGCTTCTGTTAAAATAGCTGAAAAATTAAGACAGGAAAGGGGCGTGGCAGATGCCGGTTTAATAATAACCGGGCAGCCTGCCGCTATTGCAGTAACAGTTTGATGGATCACAAGGTTCAAAGGATGATTGAAGGCGCAGATGGCAAGTACAACACCAATAGGTTCACGCATGGTAAAAGCAATCCTGTTTTCAGAAGCCTTATTGATACCCATGGGTATTTGTTCGCCTGTTAACCTGCCAATATTTTCTGCTGCCAGTTTCACACCACTGATGGCCCTTAACACTTCTGCCTTTGAATCTGCGTAGGGTTTGCCCCCTTCTTCTGCTGCCATATTTGTCAAGGCTTCAATGCTGGTATTCATAAGGGCAACAACTTTTTCAAGAATCTCAATCCTTTGCCATGCAGGCAGCCATTTCGATTGGTCGCTAAAAAGGCTATGCGCTTTCTCAAGAGCTAACATTGCATCCTCTTTGCTTTGCATTGGGATCTCTTTTAGCAATCGTTGATTGTAGGGTGAACGGACTTGTAATACCATTTTAATTTGGATAATTTAAACTGATGATTGATAGCGTTGATGTGAAGTATTTGTAGTGGCTGCCAAGTGGCAAATTACTGGTTTTTATTTTTTATAAATTCATCTGTAAAGTGTTCTGTCCGTTTTGGCTTTGCAAATTTTTCTTCGTTGTAAGCATGGGAATTTCCTTTGGGGATAGATAGGGAAACCCAGTTGCTATCGCAAATCATTTTTGCAATAAATACAATTTGCCCAATGTGATAAGGATAATGAGCTAACTGCCTGTTGATTGCTTCTGTCACGGTATGCCCCATATTGCGTATAAAGATTTGTTTCTCCAAATCGGCAGTGGTCAATGGGTCAATTGCATCAAATAAACATTTCCAGCCTTCGTTCCACTTAGTCATCAGTGCTTCTTTTGTATGCAGGTCGTTCTCAAATTCGGCATCTCTTTGACGCCATTCTTTTTCACCATCACGTGTTAAAAAATCTGTCCAGCGGGAAAGCATATTGCCCCATAGATGTTTTACTATTATTGCAATGCTATTACTCTCGGCGTTGTACTGCCAAAAAAGTTTTTCATCAGGTAATTGTTCCATTGCTTTTTCACCCAACATTTTATAATAGGCGAATTGCTTTTTTACGCTGTCTAAATAGTCGGTCGTCATTTGTACTTGTTGAAATGATTGATAGATTTTTGCGTATTCAAAGTCATTCTAAGATAAAAAAAATATCAATAACTAAAATGCAAAACTTACTCCTCAAGGCCATTTATAGCAGCCCTTATTTTTTTTATGCGGCTGCCCCAGATACGTACTAACAAAAATACCTGCAAAGGAATAATCAACAATATACCCGCTAGCAACAGATATTTAGCAGGCGTAAAATGGATTGTAGCAATAAAGAACACCAGCACGCAAATAACGACGCATACCCTCGATACTACAGACACCAACGCATATATTTTAACTTTTGATAAATAGTTTAAAAGCGATTGTTTAAGGTCATTGCCATTTACAATATTTTTTGCTGACAGGTAGCCCATCACGCTATGCATAACCAGTAATATAACTGCTGCCACCAGCAATGCGTTTACGTAAAACGGCCTGCGGTCGCCATCGAACATATCATAGTATACGAAGAGGAAAAAGGTCCAGGCAGTAATTTCTATGATCATTTGTAACCTGATCCCTTTTAATACGGGATGCTTGTTTTCACTCAGCATTTTTTTTAATGCCGCTGTGTTTTTGTGTTCGCCACCCATACCCTGCCATGCTGATTTAAATTGATCAAGTTCCATAATTTAAATTTTTAATAATTTTTGAATGTTGTTTTTAATCCTGTTAAGTTTTACGCCTACATAGTTTTCGCTGATGCCGGTGATGGCTGCTATCTCAGCATAGCTCATCTCTTCAAAATAAAGCGCTATGATGGCTTTCTCTGTATCATCCAGTTTTTTCAACACCTCCAGCAATTTTTCCTGTTGCATTGCTTGCTGTTCATTGGGCAGGTCTTCAGCATAGTCCGGCAGGGTAGCCGTATAGGCTATTGCCGGTATCTTCTTGCGAAAGCTTGCCAGCGCAGTATTAAGCGCTATGCGGTACATCCATGAAGTGATCTTTGATTTGCCTTCAAATGCGGGAAAGGATTGCCAAAGCTGGAAAATAATTTCCTGGAAAAGATCTTCCCTGTCCTCAGTAGTATCCCTGTAAAGCCTGCAAATTTTATGGATGATGCCCTGGTGCTGATCGATCAGTGTTAAGAATTGTTTTTCACTCATGTGTTACTGTTTAATAAAATAAATATTAGCATGCTCATCTATTTCATCTACAGCGATATTGTCATACTGTTGAGGTGTGCAAGTGTTTACAGGTAATTTGTTTTCTTTTGTTTTGCTATGTTGTCCCGGCGCTGCCGAACACCGTAACCAGGCAAGTTGGCAAGCTCTTAAACCAAAGGCCAAG
>JBDSAA010000197.1:0-21517 GCA_039922375.1 Ferruginibacter sp. | reverse complement strand
TAATGGTAATACGGTAAGTGTTGTGTCTGGCACAAGCTGCAATACAGCTTACAGGATAAAGATCACGCTCACCTCCACCAGCGGACTAATCTCCACCAGTTGCTTTAAAGATGTAACGGTGAATGATATAACTCCACCAACTTTTACGAATTGTCCTGCTGATGTAGTAATTGAATGCAGTGGATCCAGCGATGCAGCTAACACAGGTACTGCTACTGCTACTGACAATTGTTCTGCCAACGTTACATTTAAAGATGCTACAACACCTGGTTGTTATACATTAATCACCCGTACCTGGACAGCTACAGACCCATGCGGCAATACGGCCACCTGTGTACAACGTATCATAAAGCGTGACCGCACCGCACCTGTAATTACCTGTCCTGCAAGCGGAGACGCCACAGCCACAGACAATTGCAGTGCAACTATCAACATTTTCTTTAAGGATGAAGGTAGTACCAGAACATGGACAGCTGTTGATGAAAGTGGTAATTACAGCACCTGTACCCAAAATACCTCAGCTCCACGTGTTGCACAAACAAATGTTGTGCAACAAGCAGTTGCAGTTGAACAAACCGTTAAGGTTGATGCGACAAAGGTTCCAAATTTATCTTCCAGTTCAATAAAAGGGGTGGTTAAAACAGATCGTTTAAACGTAAATGCATTTCCTAATCCTTATACCAATGAGGTGAACTTTCGATTTACTTCCCCAGTTTCCGGGAAAGCAATATTGGAAGTTTTCGATATGACCGGTAGAAAACTGGGCGTAGTGTATCAGGGAAACATTAATGCAAATATTCAAAAGGCGATCAACTATAAAGTACCCGCGTTAAACAGGGGTGCCATGATTTATAAATTTTCGGTTGGCAACCTTAAAGAACATGGATCGCTGTTACCAACAAAACAATAACTATTAAAATCTATTAAAAAAAATAAGGAGTTCCGGCTAATGGAACTCCTTATTTTTTTTACTGTCATAATTTCGAAGCAAATGATGTCCCAACTAAATATTTTTTTGGGGCTTTTTCTGTTTGCTGCAGGTGCAGGACCTTAAAGGCTCAGGGAAAATGTATAGTAGGAAGATACTGTTGGAAAGAAATCATAATCGATCCAGATATATCCTGCATCACCCCAGTTTGTACCCCATGAGTTTACGGCCTTGTAGGCATGCTTTGAATCATCATATCCACAAAGTGCTATAGCATGATAACCTGAATTGTTTGTATACGAACTCCAGATAAATCCCGGCGTTGCGTCATAAAATTGCTGATCGATATTAATAGTAGCAATTACCGGATGCTTGTTTACAATCATGGTTTTTATCGCTACCTGATCTTGCGCAAT
This sequence comes from Ferruginibacter sp., assembly GCA_039922375.1. Lineage (GTDB taxonomy): Bacteria > Bacteroidota > Bacteroidia > Chitinophagales > Chitinophagaceae > Ferruginibacter. The sequence goes on along the minus strand of JBDSAA010000197.1, from coordinate 20,173 downwards.
GATCGTTGAATAAGACAAAATTTTATAAGAAGCCGCCTCATTGCTCTGGGTTGTTCCTGGCATGATGGAACAACCATTATAAGTGGAATAAGGCATGGTTTGCCAGGTACAAACTCCCTGGCTTTTCATAAGATCCAGGGTAGGCACTACGCTGGAGGAAGTACAGTCACCGCCTAAATTTACCTGGTTAAAAACATATTCCGGGCTAAATAAATTTACAGCCTCACTATAGGATGTAGCATTCGTTTGATAATATTGTTCTGCAGACCTGGCTGCATATACAGCAGCAAATGCTACACAAGATCCTTCTGTTCCCTGATTTCTTACCGGTGGCATTGTTAATTGATAACTGGATGGAAGTGTTGTTGGAGGAATGACAACTGTATTAACCATCGCCTGGATAGAATTAGTACCTACATTGCCTGCAGCATCTTTTGCAGTAGCGGTAATTGTATGCATTCCATTAGCTACCGTTGAACTATTCCATGAATAGGTATAAGGAGCTGTACTACTGCTGCCTGCTGTAACACCATCAATCGCATACGTAACAGAACTTACGCCAATATTATCGTTTGCATCAGACTGGATATTTACTGTACCTGAAACAGAACTGCCGTTTACAGGCGAGGTGATAACAACGGTTGGGCTTGTGATATCGCCGCCAGATACGTTACTGACAGAAACTTGTATGGAAACAGATTTTGAATTACCCGCAGCATCTTTAGCTACGACCGTTATGGTATGGGTACCATTGGTTACTGTTGCCGAATTCCACGGAAAATCGTAAGGCGCCGTGCTTTTGCTGGCAACCAATAAACCGTCTATACTCAAACTCACCAAACTTACTCCCACATTATCACTGGCCGTAGCCTGAACACTGATTGTACCTGTAACAGTAGCATTGTTGGATGGAGCGTCGATATTTACAGACGGAAGTATATTATCAGGTTTTCCCTTTGCATATATATTATTATTGCCTGATAGGAATTTCCCCTGCTTTAAAAAGTCGGCGGAAATAATGCTGGAGATCTTACTTAACACGGCTGGATCATCGGCAGCCGCTCCTGAAACCCTTGCATTGCTTGCGATTTCCGGGGTGGTTTTGTTAAAAGATTCGTCTTTGCGACAGGATACAAGGAGCGAGGTGATAACCGAACATAAAGCTACAACTTTAAGAAATTCTGATAATTTCATGGTTTTTCTTTTTTGGGATATTGAATTTTTTACCCTGCCATTCCGAACCTGGCTTTAACGGGGATTATATATAGTTTAAATAGGTTACTTCTTACAACGATGATTGAAGCAGAAAATTGTGATTGATTAATTACTCGTGCTTCAAAGATTATTGCCCGATTGAAATGTCTTAAATGTAAAATCTTTGTCGGGCAATTTTTAGGCCGTACTTTCCAAAAACATATGAATAGCAAGCCTCGATGGGAGGAGGAATAAAACATTCAGCAGCGAAGTAATTATAATATTTACTGGCAATGAGTGTGTTAACCCACACCTTAAAACAGGTATTATAATAAAATAAATGTGAGGATAAACCAAGTCGGGCAAATGTTGTTATTACTTTTTTAGCTTCATTGTTGAAGTATAAAACTTCTGCTTGCCAGCCCGTTTTGAACCGGTAATACGTAATTATAGCTGTTTGAAAAACTGATCTATGAGGCTCCTCGCCAAAACCTAACGGCGGACTGTTAAACCAATACCAATAAAGATGCACTTGATTTTATACCCGGGACAATACAAACAAAAACATCAATTTTTGTATTACGGGTTCGGTTTTAGTCCGTACAGAGTCCGTCTTTTTTATGAGTTAAATATTGCCCCGAACATTCCCGCAAAATGAAAACTTAGCGAATTTTTTTATACAGGGTTGCCGTTGCGGGGCTTATTATTTGCTATAAGTGGCAATTAGAACGACAAAGAAATGCTCACATTTGCACGGCTTGAAAATTGAAGGAAAAACGTACACGGTGAAAGTAAATCCCATGCACGTTCGTTACGCCCGCCAATGACTCAGACGAATTAAAAATGGCACTGGAGAAATTTATAACCCTGCTCTTTACTGGTCGCCCCTACTCCCGGGCTACGCGATAATTATTTTACCACCGTATCTATTTGCTTTGCAAAACCTGGTAAGTTCCGTTCATTGTCATCATACATGATCAATTTATTTTTGGCAGAATAAAGAAAAAGTGATGGATACTTTCTGGGCTTGAATTTAGACAGGAACTCATTTTGCCGGTCTTGCAAAATGAGCACATTTTTTTTACCCCGCAAATTGTTTCCATAATTATTCATGAAGCGGTTTACTTTTTCATGGGCATCAAGTGTTACCAAATAAATATTGGCCCTGGTAAATTGCTTTATGTTTTGATTGAGGTATTGGATCGCATGCTGGCAATGATCACATTCAGCATCGAAGAAAACAAACATCACCATCTTGCCTGCATCCAGGTTTTTATTGGTAAATAATTCTTCATTTAACTTATAAAAGGTAAAAGAAGGAATAGTTGCTGCAGGTTGTGCAGCAACTGTTCCATTCATCAACAAAAGCAGTACAATTGCTTTAGCTAGAAATTTCATGCTTTTTAATTTTAGAAATATTAATTGTATGGCCAATGCACTATTGATGCCAGGTGTTCGCCAGGTTTAGGTACTCCATTTTTTTAATAACTATTCCCGCTGACCGAATACTTATTTTATTATATGGTGCATTGGGGAAGAACAACGAGGTCATCACGCTTAAGCCATCATCAGCAAACAATTCTATTGAGCTCACATCTATTACCAGTATCATATTCATTTTGGCACTTTTGGTAAAGCGGGGCGCTATGTGCCTTGCTGCAAACTCATTGTGAAAATCTTTTTTGCCTGCCGTGGTTCGATCAATAAAATACTGGTTTTGTTTTTTGTCAAAGCCAACCACTATTTCTTCACCTATGTCATTAGAGATCACCAGGGAAAAATCTTTTATCTGATCAACTTCCAGGTTAATACGACACGGCAATTTTACCGTCCCGGTCTTGCCCGAAATATCTGTACTTTTTGTCACCTTCATATTTTGCACAACCACCGGCTTAGACTGTATCTTCGATAATTGCGGAACAGGTTGAGATGCTAATAAAAGATCATTTCCTACATGCTTCAACTTTAGTTCCCGTGGAATAGTCATGGCACTTCTCCATTTTTCAGTTGGCACCTTTTGAGCGTACAACCAGTTACTCATCCATCCTAAAAATATTTTCCGATCACCTGTATTGGACCAGGTAATACCGGCATAATCATCCGGCCCATAATCTGCCCACTTTGTATCGGTACTAAATGGCGAGAATGTATGACCATCAAAATCACCCAGGAAATACTGTGTAGCCGAACCTTTATTTGGTCCACCAGGATTTATGCTAACGATCAGCCCCCAAACTTTTTTGCCATTGTCATCCAATGAGAATAAATCAGGGCATTCCCACACACCTCCATGGGCGCCTACGCCTTTTCCAAATTCACTTTCATGTTTCCAGTTTTTCAAATCAGGAGAAGAATAAAATGTAATGCAATCCTTTGTAGCAAGCGTCATCACCCACTTTTTTTGTGACTCGTACCACATTACTTTGGGATCACGAAAATCAGAGATCCCTGGATTTTTTATTACAGGATTCCCCGCATATTTTGTCCAGGTTTTTCCATCATCCAGGCTGTATGCAATGCTCTGGTGTTGCATATCAATTCTCTTTTCCTTTTCTGCTACCGGGTCGTGATGTGTAAAGATAGCGACCATGGGTACCTGCCCATTTTTACCGAAACCTGAAGTGTTGTTTTTATCTACAACCGCACTACCTGAAAAAATATAACCCAGGCTATCAGGATATAAAGCAATGGGTTGCTCCTGCCAGTTTACCAGATCCTTGCTGGTTGCATGTCCCCAGTGCATCGGTCCCCAGATGGTACTGTCAGGATAATACTGAAAAAATAAATGGTAAACACCCTTGTGGTAAACCATTCCATTGGGATCATTTACCCAATGTGCTTTAGGTGAAAAATGAACCTGCGGCCGGTGTTGTTCCATCACCAGTTTTTTAATAGATTGCGCCGAAAGACCGCCGCCAATAACCGGCATTATCAAAACGCATATACGAAGTATTAAATTTTCAAATTTCATATCTATTATTTTAGGCATCGAATTTTAAATCTTTACAAAGAATAAGGAGGAAGTAGAAACCTCCTCCGTTTTATCAAAACTAACTGCTTTATTAACGGGAAGTCTTTATAAAAAATCAAGTTATGAACCTGCTCTTTTTACTTTAATTCTTCTTAAATAATTATAGATAACCCTTGTCTAACGGTCATCAATACCCAGGATTTTGTTTATACAAACCCTTTGTAAAGGTTATCTCAGATTGAGGGATGGGAAGATACTCATCTCTACCTGCGGTAAATTTCGCAGTTGATAAAAAGCTTCTCCTGTTCTTTTCTACAGCTATATATCCATTTAGAGTGGGCTCAGCGATTCCCCATCTTACAAGGTCAAAGAAACGGGGCCCTTCTGTTGCAAATTCAAGGCGCCTTTCCCATTGCAAAGCCTTGCGTGCATAATCCTGCGTCCAGCCAGCACTGGTATATTCTTTTATATTATAGTTGGAAGCAAATGTACCATCTGCTTTCTTTAGTTTTCCTGTGCTTGCTGCCGCTCTTTTCCTGAGTTGATTGATGATTGGCAAGGCATTTGCCTGCTGGCCTAATTCTATGTATGCTTCTGCCTGCATTAATAAAATATCATCATATCTGAGAATGTCATAATTCTTCGCAGTACCCATAAATGGCCCGAGCTTAAAATAGGATCCGCTTGATGCCAATTGCTGATTGCGCATGCTATGGAAATTTCCATATACACCTGCATCACGAACCCAACTATTACTGAACGGCTTTGTGTTATCATATTTATATGGATGCCCGTCAATGCCCACTGTATGATCAAGACGTGGATCTACAGTGGCTGTAGCTAAATTGGTAATGCTGTTATTGAAGGTGGTAAAATTGGGCAACCCATTTGCATCGGTGGTATGAGCGTTTACCAAATTTTGACTTGGAGCATGAAAACCACAGCAGCCGTATTGTGGTGCACCGTGTGGATAATTCAATCCATCTTCGTAGCTCAGCCTTCCCGCTGTAGTGCCATCATTGATGGTGAATTGAATAGCAAAAATTGATTCCGGGCCATTCTCTGTTTCAGGCAAAAAGTTATTGGCAATATCGTTGCTCAATGAATACTTACCAGATGAAATAACTGCCTGCGTTAACGTTACTACTTCCTGCAGTCTTGCCTGGTTGATCTTTGTTACTTTATGAGTGGCGTCCTGCTCGTAAGCCTGGTACAATCTTACTTTTGCCAAATAAGCCTGGGCTGCTAATTTATTCGCTCTTGCAATCTGCGTTTGCGTTACAGGCAGGTTGTCAACTGCATATTGAAAATCCGCGGCAATCTTATTCCATGACTCATCATTTGATAAATCGTTCGACTTTTTCAGAATGTCTTCATCGGTAGCCGTTTCGTCAAAAATTGGAATATTCTTGTACAATAATTTCATGGTGAAATAACTGTGCGCCCGTAAAAATTTCAATTCAGCTATCCTTGTTTTCTTTGTGGGGAAATCTGTTTCAGAAAGTGAATTAACAGCACGAAGCGCCACGTTAGCCCTGGATATAGATTTGAATAAATTTTTCCAGGTACGTGAAACAAATGCATCCATTGTTGGCGTCACTAAATTATAATGTTCCATTGCATCAATCTCACCCACATCACCGGTACCGCCACCACCTTTGTATGCATCATCGGAGCGAACACTTCCATAAACCCAATTGCTGTAGATGGGGCCGATCATGTCGCCATTACCAATGGCTGCATACGCCGAAGTAACCAGGCCTTCAGTAGCAGTAGCAGACCCCAGATCTGAAGAAGACAATACACCCGTGGGGGTATAGTCCAGTACCTTTTTACATGAACTAAAAATGAATAGTCCTGATGTAATAAAAGCAGCTATAATTATTTTTTTCATGATGATTTTTTTGTAATTATTTAAAATGATGCATTGATACCAAACGTGAATGTTTTTGGTATTGGCACTGGATCAAGGTCTATTCTTTCCGGATCAGGGCTCAGGTAACTTTTGCTCTTGAGCCAAAATAAGTTTTCAGCCATTGCGTAAATCCGTAATCTTGAGAAGACCTTTTTTGGTACAATATTGTATCCAAGCTGCATGTTACGTAATTTGAAATATGAGGTGTTAACAATGAAGTAATCAGATGTACGGCCTTCATTGTTATTGTCTTTTAATGTTAGTGCGGGAACATTGGTACTTGGCTTTTGTGCGGTCCAGCCATTGAACACGCCAGGCCCAACATTTTCCCTGCTTCTCATGAGATTGTTGAATACTGTATACACATCAAATCCTTGCCTGCCGCTTACACCTGATCCAAATAAAGAAAAATCAAAATCTTTGTATGTCAAATCAATTCTTGCACCATATTCCAACTCAGGCAAAGTGGTACCGATCCAGGTTCTATCCAGGTCGTTAATCACCTTGTCGTTGTTAATGTCAACATACCTGATTCTGCCTGGCCCTGCACCAATTTGTGTTGGTCCTTTATCCACTTCGGCTTGTGATTGATAGAGGCCGTTTGTTTTATAACCGAAAATATCAAACTGGGAATGGCCAATAATTGTATTTACAACATTACCGGCATACGCAGGGCGCACATTCTCAGGTAAGTCCGTAATCTTATCCCTGAAGTGGGCGAAATTGAGTTTCACATTGTATTTAAAATCACCCATTTTTTCGCTCTGATAACCTACTGAAAATTCCCAGCCCTTGTTACTTTTTGATGCTCCATTCACAGCCTTGGATTGTCCTTCTCCCAATGCCGATGCAACAGGTGGCGTAATCAAAATGCCGGTTGTTTTTCTTGAGAAATAATCGAATGATCCGTAAATTTTATTTTTCAATACGGAGAAATCCAATCCCGCATTTACTTCTTCAGTGGTCTCCCATTTCAGTGCGGAGTTGGCTGCCTGCGTTTGCACGAAACCGGAAGGCAATGTTCCTGTGTTAGCACCCGATAACGAGTAGGCAGTACCGATATTCATATACTGTTCCCAAAATCCTCCAACAAGTTGTGAAAGGCTGGTTCCATATCTTGTGTCGAACAGGCCGAACCTGGCGAGATCACCAATTTGTTGATTGCCTACTCTGCCAACACCAACCCTTACTTTCAATTCTGAGAACATCGTATTGTTCTGCATAAATCCTTCTTTGTCGATTCTCCATCCTAAAGAGGCAGCAGGGAAAATACCATATTGATTCTCTGCTCCAAAACGGGATGAACCATCACGGCGAACCGTAACTGCTGCGAGGTATTTATCGGAAAAATTATAGTCTACCCTTGCGAACTGCGAAAACAACCTGTTGCCTGTAGATCCCCCTGTTGTAGTTGTATTGCCTGTTCCTGCATTGAGCGTAAAATAATCTTCTGTTTGAATGGCATAACCTTCTTTCTTAGTCGTTTGAAAATTCAGGTCGGACTTAATATATTCCGTACCTGCCAGGAACTTAAAATGATTGTTAGCATTCAGGTTCCAGTTGTACCGCAACGTATTGGAAAACGTGACACTGAGAAAATGGTTTTGATCAAAGAACAAGCTATTTGTAGTGCGGTTGAGAGCGCCTTCTGAAAACGTTGGCGTGATCACTTTGTTCAGGAAATTAGAATTATCGGCACCAATATTTGATTTAAAGAATAAATTTTTAATAGGTTGAATTTCGACAAAAAGATTACCAAACGAACTCAGCCGGTTAGCATTATTCCACTTGGCCAAATCCTGCATGTGCAATGGATTGTTTCTATCCGAATAACCGGCGCCTAATTCACCCGCATAGGTTCTGCCATCTTTTTGATAAACAGGAATAGTTGGTGCCAATGTGACTGCAAGATTGGTAGTAGCAGCGCCTCCAAGATCCCTGGCGGTTAAGGTTTCATCTGAATTGGCTACACGCAAATTAACACCAAACATCACCTTGTTATTAAAAGCACGTGTTAACGCATTGATGCTTCCACTCAAACGTTCATAGCCGGTAAATCTCAGCATACCTGTATTCTTCAGATGTCCTATATTTATTTCTACTGACGAATTCTTATTGCCCACTGAAGCTGTTAGACTATTGTTTGTAACAATACCGGTTTTATACATTACATCCTGCCAATCGGTATTGCCAGCAGGTGTATTAGGATCACCGCCAACAAAAGGCTTAACAGTTACACCATTTAAAACCGGGTTGTCAAAATTATTGTTCCAGTCGAAAGTGTAAATTTCACCATAGCCATCAGCAGGATTCTGCCTGTCATTAACAGACGCCTGCCATAATGCTTTTCCTCTGTCCACTGAGTTCAGCATTTTAAACCGCATTGATTTTTCTGATTGTGCAGAGACGCTACTGTTGAGTTGAAAATTTACTTTACCCTCTGTATTGCCGCCATTTTTAGTGGTAACAATAATAACACCGTTGGACGCACGTGCACCGTAAATAGATTCCGAAGACGCATCTTTTAAAACCTGCACCGAAGCAATATTCGCAGGGTCCATATTTTGAAATACTTCTGGCCTTGTTGTAGGTATTCCATCAATAATATAAAGCGGATCATTGTTGCCCAGGGTATTTGCACCGCGTATCAATATCCTGCCATTTGATCCATTGGGTGATCCGTCCTTTTCGATGTACAAACCGGCTACACGTCCTTGTAAGGCCTGCATTGTATTGCCCGAACTGTTATTTTTAACAGGCGCCAGGTCTACTACTGCAACCGCACCCGTTAGATCCTGTTTTCGTTGGGAAGTATAACCCACTACTACCACTTGTTCTTCTTCCTTTGTTCCTTCTTCAAGCCCTATTGAAAGATCCTGGCCCGTAACTTTTACTGTCTGCGGCTTTTTTCCAACAAAAGTGATAATAAGGTTTTCTCCTTCGGCAGCATCAATTGAAAACCTGCCTTCATTGTCTGTGGTAACTGTTTGCTTTTTAAACTGAACCGATGCACCACGCAGGGGTTCGTGTGTAATTTTATCAGTGACAGTACCTGTTACTTTCTTTTGCTGGGCAAAAGATACCGTAACCATCAATACTGCAATGATTGTAAGAAATTTTCTCATAATTGCTCGTTTAATTGTTTAAAATTTTTTTGAAAACATTGCTTTAAAAATTGCATAGGCTTGGAAAAGGTTTCGTACCATTTAACCGGACTGCGATCGCACAGATGAAATATTATTGGGTGGGGCCCTGCTGATGATGATGATAATATTTTCGGGGGCCAGGCAGGAACCATTTTGTAAAAATGCGGGATTGATCGTCGCTGATGCAGTGATCTCTAAATGATGCAACGTTTCCCAAAGTGGTACAATATCGCATGCATAGCTTCTTAATATCTGACGTTGTTTCATATAGCATCTTTTAGCATTAAAAATTTTTAATCGTTATTGGTCTTTCTAAAAAAGACCTGATCCTTCTTAAGAAATAATTGATTGTATATTGATCAAATTTTCAACTTCGTTACGTAAATATTGGGGACAAGCGCCAGTATGTGTTGCAATAAAAGCCCCCATGCCACCGGCAAATTCCAATGATTCCGCAGCGCCTGCGCTGACCAATAATTTTGAAAGAAGCCCCGCCAGGAAAGCATCTCCGCTGCCGACCGTGTCTACCACTGTTATTTTGAAACCAGGGTGCCTCGTTATTTTTTCATCTTTAAAAAGCAAAGCGCCATCACCCCCCATTGTTACAACCATGCCGTCCATTTTAAATTTGTTTACAATGGAAAGCATCCTGTCTTCTGTACCGGTATGATCAGAAAACCATCCGGTGATCAGCTCGAGTTCATTGATATTCATCTTTACAAAATCAGCCTTTCGTAATAGCTCTTCCACTATATGTCTGTTGAAATGGGGTGCTCTAAGGTTGATGTCCAATACTTTTTTCTTAGCTATTTCCAGTAAGCTGAACAGTGTATTTTTTGATACTTTACTTCTTGCAGCAAGGCTGCCAAAAATGAACAGCGATGCATTTTCAACCAGCTCAACAAAACTGTCGTCCCACTCAATGTAATCCCATGCAACCGGTTTTGCTATTTCGTATTCCACCTCATTGTTTTCGCCCGGTGTTGCATACACTTTACCAGTTTCAAGTTCATGATCTACCTGGAAGTAATCTGTGGAGATATTGTGTAACTCCATCAGATCAAAGAGTTTTTGTCCCAGGTTATCTATTCCAACCCTGGTGATCAGCGCAGGGTCGTACCCTAACTTTTTTAAATGATATGCAACATTCATCGGTGCGCCACCTGGCAAGGCACCGGAAGGAAGAATATCCCACAACACTTCGCCGAAACAAACAACAGGATAACTTTTTTGCTGACTCATAAATACTTTTTAATGCATTACAAATTTCTTTTCCAACTGCTCCAGGGATGTTCCTTTTGTTTCGGGCATTTTGAATAACACCCAGAATAACTGGCCAACCATCATTACTGCAAAAAACATAAACAGTGGCGCTGCGCCGAACCTATTGGCTAAAAACGGGAAAACACTTGTAATGATGGAAGCCAGTATCCAGTGCGTGGTACATCCCAGCGACTGGCCATAAGAGCGTACACTATTTGGAAATACTTCGGAGATAAATACCCAGATAACTGCACCCTGCCCGATAGCATGTGCTGCAATAAAAAGGAAAACCAATGAGGGCACCATCATGCCGCCGGAATATTGAAAGTAAAATGCGGCTGCAATGGAACCAAGAGAAATGATATATCCCAGTGAACCGATCAGCATTAATCTTTTGCGGCCGATTCTGTCGATGAGGTAGACGCCAAGCAAGGTAAATACGAGGTTTACTAAACCAATGCCTGCGCTTTGCAAAAAGGCGGCGCTTTTGTCAATTCCCGCTAATTCAAATACACGTGGAGCAAAATAAATAATTGCATTGATGCCGGATAGCTGGTTGAAAAGTGCGATCAAAAAAGCCATCAGTATCGGCACCTTAAACCTTCCGGATAAGAAGGTAGAAAGGCTTTCTTTTTGTTTTTCTTCGTCGATCCCTTTCTGAATAGCCAATATTGCTTCATCAACCCCCTCAGGATCGGAAACTTCCAACGTTTTTCTTGCAGTGTCAAAATCACCTTTGTGAACAATCAGCCACCGGGGGCTTTCCGGAACAAAGAATAAGAGCGCTACATAAATAATAGAAGGAACAGACATAATTCCCAGCATCCATCGCCAGCTATCTTCGCCGATATTTTGTAAAAGATAATTGGAAAAATAAGCCATCAATATTCCAAATACGATATTGAATTGGAAAGTGGCTACAAAACGTCCCCTCGTTTTTGCGGGAGCAATTTCGGAGATATACATAGGTGCCACCACTGAAGAGGCTCCTACACCTAACCCGCCAAGCAGCCGAAAAAACATAAAGGAATATACATTGTCGGCAAAGGCAGAACCGACTGAAGCAAGGAGGTATAAAAAACCAATAAAAAACAGCACTTTTTTTCGGCCATATTTTTCTGCGGGAATGCCGCCAAATAAGGCGCCTATTACAGTACCATACAATGCAATGGCGATGGCCTGGCCATGAAGGATATCACTAAGGCCCCATACTTGTTGGATCTTTTGTTCTGCACCCGATATCACCGCGGTGTCAAAACCAAATAGAAATCCACCGAGCGCCACTACGATACTCCAGAAGATCAGTTTTTTATTCATATAGCAAGTGTTTGAGGAAGCAATATAGAGCTGGGTAAAACTTTTTTATTTTCAAAATCGTATCAATTGTTTCTAAATCTTATTGCACCTTAAAAACAACCCGTTAAATTTGAAAATCAACCAGTTAACAGCGGGGATCCATAACCCCGCCGACGTCCGTTTCTAAAAAAAATAGCATTATTTTCGATTTTGTACCATTGCAGCCCCGTTAAAATCCGCCAATTATGACCGATGGCACTATTCCTGAAATAAATGGTACGTTTTTATCATGCAGTTTTAAAAGAATTGCACAACTTGCGGGTATGATTGTGTTGCGTTTAAAACAAATGGTGAACAAAAACCTCCCCTGCTTCTACCTTTTTAGTGTGGTGGTTTTATTGGCTTCCTGTAATAAACCGGTAGAAAAGAAGCAATTCACCATTGGCTTTTCACAATGTACCCTGGGCGACACCTGGCGAAAAACTATGCAGAAGGAGATGGAAAGAGAATTGTCCTTCCATCCTAAAATAAATTTTGTTGTAAAAGATGCTAACCTGAGTTCAGAAAAGCAGATCGAACAAATACAGGAATTGATCGATCAGCAGGTTGATTTGTTGCTGGTTTCGCCGAACCAGGCACAACCTGTTACTGCCATTGTTGACAAAGCCTACCGAAAAGGTATCCCGGTAATTATTATTGACAGAAGGACATTGTCTAATAATTATACAGCGTTTGTCGGGGCAAACAATTACAAAGTAGGTTTGAACGCGGGCATTTTTGCCAATGCATTTTTAAAAGGTAAAGGAAACGTGCTGGAAGTTGAAGGCGATCCGGCCGGGTCGTCGGCGGCCATTGACCGGCACAAAGGTTTCACTGATTTTATCAAACAATACCCCGGCATTCAATATGTGGCGCAATTTAATGTAGATGGCAATAAAGATCCCTGGCAGGAAAAACTGACCGAATACTTAAAAACCCATCCTGACATCCAGTTAATATTTGCTACCAACGACAGGCTGGCCTTTTCCGCTTACAATGTTTGTAAAAACCTGGGTATTGAGCAAAAGATCGCTGTTGTAGGAGTGGATGGCCTGCCAGGCGAAAACCAGGGAATCGACCTGGTGGACAAAGGCATATTAAAGGCCACCATACTTTACCCTACCGGCGGCGCAGAAGCAATCCAAACCGCCGTAAACGTCCTCGAAAACAAACCTTACAATAAAGAGTATAACCTGGCTACCACCATCATTGACTCCGGCAATGTGAGGATCATGAAACTCCAAAATGAAAAGTTACTGGCCCTTCAGCACGATATTGAAAGAAGCCAGCAAAAGATTGATGAACAAAAAATCATCACCCGCAATCAAACCAATATCATCTATACCATCTCTATTTCGCTTGCCCTGGCTCTAATAATGGGATTGATCCTGTTTTATTATTTAAAAGAAAATAAAAAGATCAATGCCCGGCTGGCTTTGCAAAATGAAGAAATTTTAACCCAGCGAAACCAGTTGATTGAACTGGATAAAAAAGCAAAGGAAGCTACCGAAGCAAAATTTCATTTTTTCACCAACATATCCCACGAACTGCGAACGCCGCTTACATTGATACTTGGGCCGCTGGAAGAAATTCTGTCATCAGCAAAATTGCATTTTACAGCAAAGACGCAATTGGAAATGGTAAAAAAGAATGCACTGAGGCTGTTAAGACTGGTAAATCAACTGATGGATTTTAGGAAGGTGGAACATGCAAAAATGAAACTGAAAGCAAGTGAAAACAATCTTTCAGCATTTGTAGCCGAGATAACAAATGCATTTACCGAAACGGCTCAAAAGCAACACATCGCTTTTAGGGTAGATACAAAAGATGCCGGCTTAAAGGTGTGGTTTGATATCAACATGCTTGATAAGGTGCTCTTCAATATTTTATCCAATGCGTTTAAATATACCAACGAACACGGGGCAATAACTGTAACTGTAAACAAAGATGAGCGCAATACAAAGGCCATCATTGTTGTTGAAGATTCCGGCATTGGTATGAGCCCCGAGACGCTTGAACATGCCTTTGAACTTTTTTACCAGGGCAATGAAGGCGCATTCAAAGGAACAGGGCTGGGCCTGGCACTTTCAAAAGAATTGATTACGCTCCATCATGGCACTATTGAAATAAAAAGTGAAAAATGGAAAGGTACCCGGTTTGAAATCTCCCTGCCCCTGGGCAATGCTCACCTGGAAGAAAACGAGATTGAAAAAGAATCAAATCCTTACAGCCTCAATTATGAAGAGGCAAAAATTTATACGAACGAACTGGAGAGCCGGCCAGTAAATCCTAACGGAAACATTTCAGCAACCGAAAAAGACTATTCGGTTTTGCTAATTGAGGACAACAGTGAGATAAGGGCTTTTTTGAAAGATCAGTTGAACAGGAATTACGAGGTAATTGAAGCGGAAAATGGCAACACGGGCCTGAACCTTGCGTACGAAATTGTGCCGGATATCATTATCAGTGACATCATGCTGCCGGGCAAAGATGGCATGGCCATTACAGAAGCATTGAAAAATGATATTCGTACGTCGCATATACCCATCATTATATTAACGGCTAAAGGAAGTATGGAGCAACAAATAGAAGGCCTAAAGCTAAAAGCAGATGCTTATATCGTGAAGCCTTTCAATTTGCAATACCTGGAAGAAACCATCAAAAGCCTGATCAGGAACAGGGAAACATTAAAAGATCACTATACCAGCGAACTCCCCAGTGACAACCTGCGAACGTCTACCTCCAAAAAAATTGACCGCAAATTTATCAGCGAATTTTCGTCTATCGTAGAAGGTAATATCTCCAATGAAAATTTTGGTGTGGATGATATTTGCAAAGAGATCGGCATATCAAGGGTGCAACTTTACAGAAAAGTAAAAGCTGTATTGGGCTACAATGTGAACGACTATATTTTAACTGTAAGAATGCAAAAGGCCAAATATCTTTTGCTGAATGAAGACCTGTCCATCTCCGAAATTTCCTACAAAGTTGGCTTCTCATCGCAGGCATATTTTTCCACGGTTTTCAAATCAAAGTTTGGTGTAACGCCGAAGGCTTTTAAGGAAAAAAAAGCTGATTAAATATTGGATGGTAATGAATGCTCACGGGTAGCTTTATTTCGTATTGGTACTTTGCCAGCAAACCGCTTCGCAATGCTTTAACCCGTTTAATTCGGGTAAGTGCAAATTGACTTTACGAAGGTTTTCCATTGAAGCCAACTTTCGCTAAAATGGTTTAACGTATTGATGGTTAAGCCAGCTATTTTTTCAAGGCACAAACGGATTTGTAAAAACATTCGGCTATATTGTGTTGCCTGCAATGCGACTGCCTGACAGCCAATTAACTGACTAAATGGATACAACAAAAATATTAGTAAGTTTTCCTTACAAGACATTCTCATCCAGACTTACAAGGTCGATGAAAATTATAACACTCTTTGTTATAGTCTTGACAATTGCCATGTATTCGGGAAGTAAGTCAAATGAAACCGTAAGAATTGCGCTTTTGATTGGCCTTACGATTTTCCTGTTTTATTTAGTTGAAAACGCCGGATGGAGCAGATGTTACATCACCAACATTCATCTAATGGCAGACAACAAAATAAAAATTATTTATTACGATAAAGATTTTAAAAAAGAGTATATCAACGACATTAAATCTTTAACCTTTGACAAAAAATTTGTTTGGTATAAAATAAGAGGACGAGCCCCGTATCTTATTATTCAAAATCTCAGTGATGGCTTTAAAATTAAACAACATGACGTTGGCAGTTGGGACGAAGCAACGATTGATAAAATAGAAAAGATTGGACTCTCAAATTGAATGCACATGCAGGCAACACTGCATTGCCAAAATTGGGACAGGACAATCACAATTTAGCTTCAGTTGTGGGCTGACCGTTTATTAGCAACCATTTTGGTAACATCAAGTTCTCGTTCCAAATTGGCATTTCCGCCGGGCAGATGTTTTTCAAATATCCCAACCTCGTCAATGCAAAACGTTGCCTGCAAGCATATTTCGACACCCTACAATGCTAAAACTCATTTAGAATATGACTTACTGTGTTGCATGGAAAACTAAAAACACTGCCTTTCTTATATCCGATACGGCAATGACTACAGATGATAAAAGTGAAAATAATAAACCGATAAAAAAACTTACTTCATTTGGAGAAAAGACTTTTCATAGTAAAAACATTACTGTAGAAGAATGGGCTTTGAAACAATTTAAAATTGACGACAATTTTATTATTTGTTATGCGGGAGCTATCAATAAAGCCGAAGAGATTATTACGACAATCAAAAAGTATTATTTAAAAGGTAATCCATTACGCTCACTACAATTGGCAGTTGATTCTGTTAGAGACATAAATATTGAGGAAGTTGTACAATTTTTGTTTGCTTTTAATTCAAATGGCTATACGAGTCTTTTTAGTTACAACATTGACTTTGACAATGACATTAAAGAAATACCTGAAAATTCTTTAATCCAAATAGGCAGCCTTTCTTCAAGTCAATACCCGTATAATGAAGTAGCAAATCGATTTTTCAATGAACATGTTTTAAATTTGACAAGCCCCACCAAACAATTTTATCAATTTCTATCTTATTTCCAGCACTTAGGTTTGCACGACAATACGCTTAAAAAATTTGCAGGTGGCTTATATTCAGGCTTATACTTAGATAATAATGGTTCATGTTGGAATGAAGATACAAGTATCATCATTTATAACAGAAACTTATCAAATCCCAAAATTCAGATACTGGGTAGAATCAACTATTTCTTCAGGTATGATTGTTTGATTTTATTTTCATCGTTTACTAATCAAAAGGAATTATTCTTAGATTCAGCAGAGCATCCTGTTTATAAATCTTTACAATTGCAAGATGAGATAGATTCAATCCATTATACTTTTGTACCAAAGATTATTGTATTTCTGGCAAAAGATTATAGGAGTATATCAACAATAAAGACAAATGGCAAGAATGACAATATTCACTTTTTTGACAAAAATAATGACGGAGAAATCATCACGAAATTTACTTATAATTTTATAAGACTATTAAAAGGCGCCCCATTCCCGCCGGAATATATATTCAACTTATATTGGGATGAGATCACCTGAGAAGAATGCCTGCAGGCAACAATGGTGGCTGATGCACAACTAGTTTTTAGGTGAAATTAACCTTCTACGACCTCCTGTCAGCCGTCACGGATTTTGCGAAAAACGAGATTGGCTTTTTAGTAAGTCTGAAAAAATCCACCAAAAAATTTTTCAAGACTTACCAGTGTTCCGGTAAATTTGTTAGGACCTGTAACAATATTAATAACAAAAAAATGGCCAACCTATTTCAGGGTAAGACAACGTGACAAACAATTATCTGGAACTCCCGAAGGCATCAAATCAATAAATTTACCACATGAGAAATTTAGAAAGCATAATAGATGAATATTTATCAAAATCAACAGACTATGCAGTTCAGATTGTAGGAGGCTGGGGTTACGGCAAAACCTTTTATTATCGAGACAAACTGGAGAAACTAATATACAATAAATCAACTTTTGATGATGCTACCAAAAAATATAAACCTATTTACATTTCTTTATTCGGATTAAAATCCGTCGAAGATATTGCTACAAAAATGGTTTTGGAATTCTACCAATCCAAACTTTTCAAGAATTACTTTCAAACACCACTAAGAAAAAAGAAATTAAAGATAACGGAAAGCGTGTTAAAAATCGGCTTACGTGGCTTTTTAAACTTCAATATGTTGGGCGATTCAAAAGAATACCTAACAGATATTAAGAATATTGGAAGGAATGTTTTAGATACAAAAGAATTAGTAGTTTGTTTCGACGATTTAGAAAGAAAAGATTCTTCTCTAAACATTGAAGACCTAACAGGATATATAAATAGCTTAGTTGATGAGGGTATTAAGGTTTTATTGATTTCCAATGAAGATTTATTGCTAGAAAAAGCAGCGGAATATAAAAATTTAAAAGAAAAGATTATTGGAATTTCAATCGAATTTGTTCCAAACACAATGGCTACATTGCAGAATATTATAAAATTAAGATACGCGGGATTTTCTCATTACAAAAGTTTTCTAACTGAGCATTTTGAATTAATAGAAAGATTCTCCTATTCTATAAAAAATAATTTTAGACACATAATTTATGCCCTAGATAATTTACAATATTGTTATTCACTGATAAAAAAGGAAATCTTTGATATTAAACACGAAATAAGTGACAAACTGCAAGAGCAAATTGTAAATATTTCTGCATTAATATTGGCATTATCAGCAGAATATAAATCATCCAATCTAAAGTTTGGTGACATTGGAGAATACAGGCATGATCATAAATCCTTGTCTGAAATATTTTCTGTTTCAGATGAAAAGGGTGTGGAGGTTGTTACAGCAAACAACAATAAATTTAATTCCGACACATTATCACTGAAGTACAATATATCAAAAGAAAATTATCACTTTTTTGATTGCATTTACAATTATGTAACTGGCTTCGAAGAATTCAATTCCGAAATTTTTATTATCGAATTCATCAGAAAATTTAATCTTGAAAAAGGGAAAATGCTACCGCATTATGAACTTTTGCATTTGCTTGGGTACCAAAACTGTTTTAATTTATCCGATGCTGATTACAAAGAAAAAACACTTCAATTACTTCAATTTGCGTATGCTGGGTTATTTCAGGCTGCAGATTATTTAACTATTATGCATTTTGCTGAAAGGTTAGATAATGTATTAGAATTAGATCTTGAAGAAGTAAAAAACAACATCGTTCGGGCACTGCAACATTCACTTGCAGACCTAAAAATAAACTCGGAACTGACCTATAGTCAATTTGAAATGAGTGGAAGGATGAGTGATATAAGCGAAGAAAATAAATTAATACACAGTATAGGTATGAAAGAAATTTGTTCTTTAAGAGAGCAAAATAAAAATAATCAGATTTTACAAATGGCTTTAATGCTAATTGATGATAGCTCCGAATTTCAAAATAGATATAACAATAATAGTGATTTTAAAAATGAAGTATCATACCGTCCTATTCTTAATTATATGCCTTCAGAAAAATTCGTTGAATTTATATCTAGTGCAAAGAATGAAAAGCTTTTTTTTGTAAGGTCTTTTTTTGAAGATCGGTATAAGAACTTCGATAAACTTGAAGTAGAATATCACCAATTAAAAGATATTACGATTAAATTAAATAATTTAAGCAAAGTTGAGTTGGAGAAAGACGGGAAGACTGTTCGAAATTATCTAATAAATCAACTTCTATCATCATTATTGAAACTTGTAGGATTTGCTGAAAAACGTTTAGGAATTTAGTATATCAGCAAAGGGCAGCACACAACAATGGTGGCTGATGCACAACTAGTTTTTTGGGGAAATTAACCTACGACCTCCTGTGAGCCGTAACAGATTTTGTGAAAAACGAGATTGATTTTTAGTAAGTCTGAAAAAATCCACCAAAGATTTTTTTCAGGCTTATCAATGTTCCGGTAAATTTGTTAGAAGCATAACAATTTTAATAACAAAAAAATGGTCAACCTATTTCAGGGTATGACAAAATCTCTTAACATTTTAAAATTTCCCTGTGACGAAACTTTACTACTTACTTGTCCTATCATTTATTTTTTCTTGCAAGTCACAGCCGAATACGGCAAATAAAAACAAAGAAAAAATTGACGAAGTTTGTAACCAAATCATGCAGGACTTCAAAAAGCAAAACATTGCAGATGCAATGAATTTATTAAAAGCAAATAGTCGCCTAATTGGTGATTCAAATATTAATAATTTAGGAAAACAAATACAACAACAAATAACAGATGGAGTATTTAGGCAATATGGAGAATGTCTTTCTTATGAATTTGTAATGGAAAAAAGGATAAATAATTTTGCGGCAAAGAGATATTATGTCTTACGATATAAACTTTTCTTTTTAAAGTTTGCCTTTAGCCTATATGATACAGACCCAAAATGGACAATCACTGGTTTTAAATATGACCAAGACGGGTCTGACTTATTTTAATTAAGCACGAACGCACAGCATTTAGCCGTATAGCCGACAAGCCCCCAAAATTAAAATCGCTTAAAATAAAACGCAAAAGCCCCAACCATCAGGGATCGGGGCTTTTGGCTATACGCTGTTCAGCGACACCGGGGCTAAGGTGATTTTGTAGAATTTATACGTAGCCTGTAGGCTCCCCCAAAAATAGTACGTTTTAAAAGTAGACAAATTTCTAACTTTAAAAAACGGAAATATGAAAAAGAGCACATTCAGTCCTGCCCAGATTGCAGGCATCCTCAAAGAGTTTGACAA
>JBDSAA010000196.1:0-4409 GCA_039922375.1 Ferruginibacter sp. | reverse complement strand
TAGCCGCCTGCTTTGCCTCTAGGTAACTTGTTGATCATTTACTTGCCTTCCTTTAATGTTTAAAATGACGAAGGCCGGTAATAACCATTGCAAGATTATTTTGCTTACAATACTCAATCGAATCCTTGTCACGGATAGAACCGCCCGGTTGAATAAATGCTGTGATGCCTGCTGCATGGGCGATCTTTACACAATCATCAAAAGGAAAAAAAGCATCACTGGCCAACGTGGCACCACCGAGATCGAAATTGAATTGTTTTGCTTTTTCTATTGATTGCCGCAGGGAATCTATCCTCGATGTTTGTCCGCAACCTTTACCTATTAATTGTTTATTTTTTACAAGTGCAATGGAATTGCTCTTTAAATGTTTCCCGACCAGGTTCGCAAATACCAAATCTTCTTTTTCAGAAGCGGTCGTTTCCCTGCCGCCGGCTTCTTTCCATTCCGTGTAATTACCGATATCATTTTGTTGCGTTAAAGTGCCATTTAAAACAGACCTGAACTGATGTGTTGCTGTTAATGCTGCTTTCTGTTTTAAAAGGATCCGGTTCTTTTTAGTTTGCAGAATTTGAAGTGCATTTTCGTCGAAAGAAGGTGCAATCAATACTTCAAAAAATATTTCATTAATAGCTTCTGCAGTTGCTTTATCAACAGGGCCATTGCAGATCAATACGCCGCCAAAAGCGCTTTCCGGATCGCCGGCTAGTGCTGTATCCCATGCCTCTTTTAATGAAGACCTAGTCGCTACACCGCATACATTTGTATGTTTAATAATAGCAAATGTGGTGGAGTTGAATTCGGCTATTAATTGTACTGCCGCATCCACATCCACCAGGTTATTGTACGACAATTCTTTGCCATGCAGTTTATCAAATATCTCGTCCTGATTGCCATAAAATATTCCCTGTTGGTGAGGGTTTTCGCCATAGCGCAATATCGTTTTTGTTTTGTCAAAAGGATTGGCAAATTCAGTTTGATTAAAGTAATTGGAGATGGCAAGATCGTATCCTGTACATACGTCAAAAGCCTTGATCGCAAAGTTCCGGCGCTGATCAAGCGTTGTTTCACCCTGCTGGCCTTTTAAAATTTGTTCCAGCAATGCATAATCTTTTTTGGCAGCAATTACTACTACATCCTTATGATTTTTAGCTGCGCCACGTATCATGGACGGACCACCGATATCGATCTTTTCAATGATTAACTTTTCATCAGTGGTGGATTTAACTGTTTCTTCAAATGGGTATAGGTCTACAATCACCAGGTCAAGTTCAGGTATATTGTATTGTTCCATTTCCTGTACATCCGTTTCATTGTCCCTTCTTCCTAAAATACCACCAAATACAGATGGATGCAATGTCTTTACCCGACCGCCCAAAATTGAGGGATAGGTGGTTAAGGATTCCACCGGCACACAAGGTACTTGCAGGTCTTCTATAAATTTTTGAGTTCCTCCTGTTGAATAGATCGTTACGCCCAGCCGATGTAATTCCTCCACGATGTTTTCTAACCCATCTTTATAAAAAACGGAAATAAGTGCTGCGTTGATTTTCTTTTGCATGTTTGTTGGTTAATGGTTGATTGTTGATAGTTAAGGTGACAGCTTATTCCGAGAATCACTTACGGTATTTGGCAAGGGGCGTGTTCATTGGCCTACATCAAATACAAATGCCCCTTTTTCTGAAACTGAATAAGAGCGCAAATGTAATTCTTCGCAATCTTTTTGCCATTTACCAATTTTCCACAAACTGTTAGAAGCGTCAAAAACATACTGCTGGCAATCGAAAACACTGGCTAGTTGGGCAATACGCAGCGTTGGGTTCTTAGAAATAATAATAATATCTATTGCGGTTTTTTGGGGCACGCTATCAAAAGCCAATGGTTTATCAATCAGCAAAATCCTTTTATCATTGAATTGGTAAAAGGTGCTTTGGTGAAAAAGATTTGTTAGTGAATCCCTGTTTTCATTTAATTGCAAACTGATACGGGCGGGTTTAAGGTGAAAATTTTGAAGCATCCCATCCTGTAACAGGATACTATCGCCGATGAAGTTAAATTGGTTGCCGTTTATAAAATCAATTGCTCTATGCTGTGGCACATTGTAAACAATTAATTTTTGTTGCTTTTGAATTTGCCAGTCGTTATAAGCAAGTACTCCCACAAATGCCAACAGAAAAAGCAAAGCCCTGCTGAGCATGCTTTTTTCTTTATTGATCAGCCATGCACTGAAACCAATTACCACTGCATACAATAACCAGGTAGATAAAACAGAAGATGGAAGTCCATCCCATACAGCATAGGGCACCTCATTTAGCCACAATACAATTTTATTCATTAACCATACCATGAAGGTTACTGCTTTGCCAATAAACATGCCAGCATAAGGAATCCAGGAAAAGGCAATCAATGCAATTTCTGCATACAGGATAATGCCGGATAACGGCACTGCTATGAGATTGGTAAGCAGGAAAAAATTAGGGAACTGATGAAAATAATAAATGCATATTGGAAAAGTAAGTATTTGTGCGGCCAATGAAATAGCGGCAAGCTTCCATGCCTTATCGCCCCATGTATTTCTTATATACCACCAATTATAAATGGGCTTTTGAAATAAAATAATACTCACCACGGCGAGATAAGACAATTGAAACCCAACATCCCACAAAAAATATGGATTATAACAAAGCATTACAAAGGCAGATGCAGCCAATGAATTATAAATAGACGAACGTTTTTTAAAACTTGTTCCAACAGTGATAAATGAAAACATCACTGCCGCTCTTATTACAGATGCAGCAGCCCCGGTGAGCAATGAAAACAGCCAAAGGCATCCTAGTATAAGCAACACCTGCAATATCTTTGATCTGTTGAGCAATGGCATTTTTTTAAAGATGGCTACCAGCAATAAATAAATCAAACCGAGGTGCATACCTGATATGGCAATAATATGCACCACCCCGGTATTGCTGTAGGCCTGCACAAGGTCCTTGTCCAGGTCGTTGGTATAGCCGATCAACAATGCTTCTGCGATACCCAGTTCATCTTTGCTGCCACTAATATTTTTCTTAAGCGTAAGCAGGATGTTTTCTCTTGCTGTAAATAGGAATTGTTTGAAGCGGTTTATTTTTTTATCATCCAGCTTTACCCAATCTTTTTCCTTTAAAAAAACATTGTGAAAAATACCCTGGAACCCTGCATAACGTTCATAATTAAACGCACCAGGGTTGCCGGAATTTTTGATTTGCTGAAGATTTTTATTGATCAGTATTTTATCACCATATTGTAAGGGTGGCAGGGAATCTTTTGAAAAATACAATAATATCTTTCCCTTACTTTCTATTACGGAGTCATTGTGGATAATGGCTTCTATGTATCCATCAGCTTTAAAGGATTTTGCTTTTTCCACCAGTGGCTCGTTGATAATCACCAACAGGTAATCGCTGTCCTGATAAAATCGCCCAAACCAATTTGAGTTATGCCGAACATCTTTTTGCCAGGTAAGTATCAAGCCAAAGCTTAGAAGCAATAAATTTAAAATCACTGCCTGTAGCGGCCTGAGTTTGAACCGTACAGAAAGTGGGAATAAAAAAAATAATAAAAAAGCAATGAGGAAACTTATTATACTAGTGATACAAAACAGCAGTGAAAACTGAACATACCATTGTAAAATTATGCCCGCCATTAAAGGAACTAGCAGCCGGATAAAGGGAGCTGTTTTCCATACAGGTACATCAAAAGTTTTTGACATACCCTAAGATAGATATAAAAAAGATAGTATAAGAAATGTTACTGAAGCAGTTGCAGATCCAGTTCGAAGCCGGGCAGGACATCTTCCCCTGATAGTTTATTATTAAACCCTTCAACAATGGCTACACTGCCATTTTCCCGGTATATAAAAACCTTTTTATTTTCAGGATCAATCAACCACGCCAGGCGTGCGCCATTTTCAATCCATTTGAGCATTTTGCTTTTAAGCGTATTCAACCGGTCTGAAGGGCTTTTTAATTCACATATAAAATCAGGGCAGACAGGCGCAAATTTCTTTTTATCCTCCTCTGAAAGCAACGACACTTTTTCATTGCTTACCCATGCAGCATCCGGCGAAAAAACAGCGCCATCAGGCATGGTGAAACCTGTTGCTGAATCGAAAACTTTACCCGTTTTAAATTTCCTGTTCCACAGGTTTAATTCTGCATTAATATCAGAATTAAATGCGCCAGTATAATATCCGGTAGGTGCCATTATGTAAATTTGCTTATTATGATCCCTTTCCATTCTTAAACCGGGATTTTGCTGGCAAAAATTAAAAAATTCTTCATCAGACATGTTATCGTGAAGAATTCCTTTCACCTCGGCATTAAAATTTTCGATTTGAAATTTCATACTCAAATATAAAAAATTTAAACAACTTG
>JBDSAA010000195.1:0-13757 GCA_039922375.1 Ferruginibacter sp. | reverse complement strand
GTATATTAGAACAAGATGCACTGCTAAAACTGGTAAAACCTTTTATTGAAGAAACGGACAAAAGGGTGATTGCCACCGGTGGAGTAGTGAGGATTGCCAATTCATGTGTGGTACAAAACGGGCGCCTGCTGGATGTTAATTTACCCAAAGATTTTTTGCCCAGGGTACAAACCCTGGAATATACCCGTGCATTTCTACTCGGCCGGATGGCCTGGAGCAGACTAAATGGCTTGTTGATCATATCGGGCGCATTCGGGGCTTTTGATCGTGAAATTGTTATTAACGCAGGAGGGTATAATCCTAAGACGGTAGGGGAAGATATGGAACTGGTGGTGCGTATGCGCCGGTATATGGAAGAGCAAAAAATACCCTACAAAGTGGCCTATATCCCTGATCCCTTATGCTGGACGGAAGCCCCCGCAACTTACAAAATATTGGGACGGCAACGAAACCGATGGACCAGGGGAACGATTGAAACATTGAAAATGCACCGCATTCTTTTTTTTAATCCGCGGTATGGCCTTCTTGGTATGCTCAGTTATCCTTATTGGTTCTTCTTTGAGTTCCTTGCACCGATCATTGAGTTTATCGGTATGGTAGGCTTTATCTTTTTTGCATTCGTTGGCATAGTTAACTGGACTTTTTTCTTTGCATTGCTGGGCTTTGTTTTAACCTTTGGATGGCTGTATTCTGTCTTCGCTATTTTAATGGAGGTGGTTACATATAACCAATATAAAAAGAAAGGAGAAGTCGCCAGACTAATAATTACAGCTATAATGGAGCCGTTTTTTTTCCATCCTTTTGTAGTATGGTCGGCTATACGGGGCAATGTGGACCTGATACTAAAAAGGAACAGCTGGGGCGTCATGACAAGGCAGGGCTTTAATGTGCCAATTGTTGCAGCGGAAGAAAAACTGACCTTTGCGTCCAGGTTAAGAAATGGCTTTTATTTTTACCTCTCTATCGCGGCAGGCTGGCTAATGATGCTGGTATTACTGAGAATTGCGGATTTCATTTATAACGGTATTGTTCACCAGTATCCTAACCAGCCAGCGTATATTTTTCTGCTTTCGTTATTGAACGACCTTGTGTTTTTTCTAAAGCTTAATTTCATATTCGCCGGTTTATACATATTGTTATTTTTAGCTAACAAGCGCATGGCCGATATTGTCACCATTACCCTAAGTATTGTCGTTACGCTAATTTCATTTGGGTTGATGCAGTATTTTAGTCTTTCATTTGTTCCGCTGGGTGCCGATCTCTATGGATATTCCATGAACGATATCCGTCAAACGGTAGGAGCTTCCGGCGGTATCAACAAAGGGCTTATAATCGCCATTGGTGCTGTTACACTAGGATTACTGGCAATTTATAAATGGATCAGCCCACGTATTAAAAGAGCCGCTAAGTGGATAAATCTTACGGCAGTTGTTATTGCAGTTACATGGATGGTAACTACTTTTTTTATTGGAGGCAGGTTCAACATCAGGGATGAATATGCAGACAACCTTGCAAAGAATAAACTCAATTATTTTGTCGCATCATCTTTTGATCATTTATTTCCAACCTCAACGGAAATATTTGATGTGCCACCGGAAAACAGCAAAGAGTTTGCCTATGTAGATGAAACTACTTATCCATTTTTGCATAAAGACAGCACCCAGGATGTACTGGCTCCCTTTTTAAATAAGGATTCATCTGCACCAAATATTGTGATGCTACTGGTAGAAGGGCTTGGGCGTGCCTTTACCAATGAGAACGCCTACCTGGGCAGCTTCACACCTTTCCTCGATTCACTTAGCGGGCACAGTTTATATTGGGAGAATTTTTTGAGCAATGGCGGGCGCACTTTTGCGGTGCTGCCATCCATACTAGGCTCATTGCCATTTACAGGCAGCGGCTTCAATGCGATGGGCGAGAAAATGCCAGATCATCTTTCGCTGATGAGTATGTTAAAATCGAATGGGTACCATACATCTTTCCATTATGGCGGTGATGCAAGTTTTGATAACATGGACTTGTATTTACAAAAGCAAAAGGTAGATGGCCTGTATGATATAAAAAGTTTTTCTGCAGATTATCCACGGCTACCCGAGAACAATGGCTTTTCATGGGGTTATGGTGATAAAGAATTGTTCAGGCATGTGCTGGATAAGCATGAAAAGCAGCAGGTGGATGGTAAGCCTTCTTTCCAGGTGGTGTTAACGGTAGCTACGCACAGCCCGTTCCTGATAAATGAGCAGGGACGTTACCTGGCAGGAGTAGAGCAACGTATGAACGAGCTGAAATTTACTGATAAACAAAAAAATGAGCACAGGCAATACAACTACCAGTACGCATCCATTTTATACGCCGATGATGCTATCAGGACGTTTATCAATAGTTATCGTTCAAAGCCTGGTTTCAAAAACACGATCTTCCTCATTACAGGCGACCACCGCATGCCGGAAATACCTATGGCAACCAAGATCGATCGCTATCATGTGCCATTGATCATTTATTCGCCTTTGCTGAAAAGGCCCGCAAAGTTTGAATCTATTTCATCACATATGGATATTGCGCCAACGTTGATGTCTTATCTGCAACACAACCATCATTTAAAGATGCCATCCCTGGTGAGCTGGGTTGGTAGTGGGATAGATACAGCCCATAACTTTCGCAATATTCATGCGACGGCTTTAAAACAAACTAAAAGCAACCTGGTAGATTTCGTCATGGGCGACTACCATTTGAATGAGGAGACCCTATTTAAATTGGGAAAAAATATGGGTGAGGTGCCATCTGCTGACCCTGTAATGAAAGCCACTTTGAAAGCAGCATTTGCAAAATATAAGCAAAAAAATAATGAAGTGATACAAGGCAAGCTTATACTGCCCGATTCCATCTACAAGGCGTTTTATCCGAAATAACAAGTATGAAGTATGAGGGCGGCTAAAGAGAAGTTATACTGCGCAAGGGATAAAGCCGTGAGTTGCGATTTGCTTTAATATTCATAATACGCCCAGCTATGATACTGCCGCTAAAACTTCAGGCTGCACTTTAACCTTAGTAAGAAAATCCTGTTTTGTATATCATCCTTATTAACTTATTTTCCGTTCGTAATAATAAGGTAATAAGATTGAACATTGGTGTGCACAAATGCCCTCTCAGTTAAAAGACTTTAAGTTGCAGGACTTGCCGCCTTGCAGTAACGATCTGTCAACTTAATAAAGCGGGGAGTCCTGCCTGTTTTAATTTGCTTTCAGGAGATCGGGTGGGGTAGAGACAAATTTAACGGTACCGCCTTGCATAGATCATAAACATTTGAAAGTCTTACCCCGCTATTAAAATCTACGTTGATACCCGAGCGAGGCAGTTACCTGGTTGCCTTTTGTCTTCGGCAAATATTCCACATTTTCAAATGATGCAGATAAGGAGAAAATATTAAATTTCTTTACGGAGAAACGGTAGCCTGCGCCAATTTTTTTTGTTTGCAATTTGTAAACATTATTCAATTGAATTGCCTGGCTGCGATCGTCAGGCGATACGCCCTGGCCAACAAAAAATGAAAAGTAATCATCTGCACCCTTTCCATAATAACGGGTGGTAAATGTATAAGATTGAGAAATACGACTGTCCGAAGGCGTTAGGTAGGCCCTGCCGTTGAACCAAAATTTTTTATAATACTTACCCAAGGCAATGGTATATATCCAGGTGTCACTATCAAAATTAAGGTAGCGAAATCCTGCATCTGCCTCAAACGATTTGGGTAGGTTAGCATACAATGAAAACCCCGCACGAAATGTAGGAAACACGGGCATGTCGGCTGAGTATCCAATATTGGCGTAGGCATAAAACATTTTGGATATACGGGGATAAGCGTCTGCCTCAAACTGCACACCGCTTCTTGTATGCCTGTTTGCATAATTCAATCTGCCGATAAATGATCCGGCATTTGTCTGGCGGCTGTAATCCAGGCTTACGATATGCCAGGGGTTATCAAACTGTTTATCAAAACTGGTATAGTCGTACGATATGCCGATCTTATTTTTTGAATTATAATCCTTAATGCGTGCCGCAAGCGATCTCAATGCATTGTTCTTAGGATCAGTTTGTAATAGACTATCTGTTACCAGCCATGCTTCTTTATAGCGGGCAAGAGCTGCAAGTAGTTTAGCCCTTCTCAACATCAATTCTTTTGAGGCCGGATTGTATCTTAACCCTTGCTCCACATGATACAAAGCGCTTGGATAATGGTCACTAAAATATTCAATATCTGCAATGGCGATGGATGCCTCTTCGTAGGAGGGTTTGTTTTCGATTGCAGCCCTTAGCATCAGCAGGGAACTATCAGGTTGATCATTCCAATAATAGACACGGCCTAAAAAAATCTGTATATCTGTGTACCCGGGGCTTTGCACCAAAGCCTGCCTCAACAATGAGATAGCAGTAGTATAATCTTTTTTATCAAATGCTGCTTTGCGGGCCATTTGAAAATATTCATCTGAAGAAATTTGCTGGGCAGAAAGACTACTAAACAGACATATATTTACCAGCAATGCCAGGTAATATTTTTTTACGATAAAAAATTTCATGTGGATTTAAATTGCATAATCTTTAAAATACAGGCACACCTGTCCATTTGAATATAACGTTAATGTGTGCCACATATTCTATGCCCGTAGATTTATTATTGTGCGTGAACATACCCCCCCCCGTAGTGTAGTAAAATTCCTACAAAAAATATCAGAAACCATGTTTTATTGGCTTATTATAAAAGGGAGTGATTTACATTCTCCTTTTATCATTAATTTTTTCTAAATTTAGTTAGAAACGAAAATCATCATATCCGAATATTACCAAAGAAAGATGTCAGCAGATCAACGACCTGTCGAAAACGTTACATTGAAAGCTAATTCAATTAAATCCTTTTACCTTAAAAGGAAAGCTGTTTTGGCTGGTATATTAATTTTTGCCATTCTCATCAGCTTACTGGGAACGATGGTATATCAGCGGTATTTGATAAAGGAGAAAAATAAAAAGAGGCAAGCATACGATTCATTAATTGCTACCAGGGATAAATTACAGGAAACATTAGCGCATAGCATCTCTGCTACTAAAACACTCTCTTTTTTTATTGAACAGGATGGTGCCGTAAAAGATTTCGATCTGATAGCATCCGAATTATTGGCTGTCAATACTGATATTGATGTTTTGGAATTAGTACCTGATGGAGTGATCAGGTATGTATATCCATTAAAAGGCAATGAGGCAGTGCTTGGGTATAGTATCCTGAAAGATCCGCTGCGCCGGGCCGAAGCATTGAAAGCCATTCGTAACAAAGAAGGTTTTTTTGCAGGCCCATTTGTTTTAAAGCAAGGAGGCTTAGCTATTGTAGGCCGCCTGCCGGTATACAGGCAAAAGAAATTCTGGGGTTTTTCGGCCGCTGTCATTAAAATGCCCACCTTGCTCAAGGCTGCCGGAATTGATAACAATGATGGTTCGGATTACTATTTTCAACTTTCCAAGATCAATCCTCAAACACAGGTTGAGGAATTTTTTATTCCCCAGCCCAAAGGTGTTCAACATAATGTCCTTACCTCTGTAGATATACCCATTGGCGGATGGAAACTTTCTTCGATACCCGTAAACAACAGAACGGGATATGGAGATATTCTTTTGCTGGGAATATTGGGATTTGCATTTTCATTGGTGGGAGGGATTATCGGTTTTGCCTGGACCAAAAGACCAGAAAAGCTGGATCAACTTGTTAGAATACGAACGGTGGAGCTGAAAGAAAGTGAAGAAAGATATCGTTCATTAATTGAGCAGGCTTCCGATGGGATCATCGTTTATTCTCTTGATGGTACCATTCACCAGTTTAATAAAAGTGCGTATAGGGAAACTGGTTATACTGAAGCTGAGTTTTCAAAATTAAACCTCAAAGACCTTCTTGTGCAAGGGCAAATGCATATGCGTCCCCTTAGAACCAGCGGTAAAGAGACCGGTAAAACATCCATATTACAGCGAAAGTTAAATAAGAAAGATGGATCGCAAATGGACATAGAAATCAATGTAAGCATGTTGTCGGATACCACTTTGCTGGCGTTTGTAAGAAATATTACTGCCCGGAAAAATGCTGAGAGAGCATTGAAAGAAAGCGAGCAAAAGTTTTCACGGGTATTTCAATCAGGTTTGTTGGGCCTTGCCATTTGTAACGAGCAGAAAAGGTTAATTGATGCCAACGATTGTTTTGCTGCTATGTTGGGCGCAACACACGAAGAATTAATCGGGGCTGATTCATCGTTATCAGGACTAGTGAATTGTAAAAGTATAAAAAACAGGGAAGAGATACTTGAATCAGTATCGCAGAAAGTGAGGGCAGACGGGATGCTCAAAAATCACGAGATTCAAATTATACAACAGGATGGCAAATCAACTTTTTTGCTGATATCCATCGAACCGTTGCGGATAAAAGATCAAAACAATTGGTTAACTACCGCTATAGATATTACCGAAAAGAAAAATGCAGAGCTGTCACTTATGCAAAATGAGTTAAAGTACCGGTCTCTTATCGAACAGGCCTCTGACGGTATTGTTATTTCAGGTACAGACGGCATTATCAGGGAAGTAAACAGAAGCATTTGCCTCCTGAGTGGTTATGACAGTAGGGAAATGCTGGGGCAACCCCTTAGCCGGTTTATACCCAAAGAAGATATCACCCAACAACCGTTCCGGATACAAGAATTAATGGAAGGTAAAACGTTACAATATGAACGGCGGATATTGAGAAAGGATGAAACGGTCATTGATGTAGAGATCAATTCAAAAATGACCGATGAGAATACCCTCATAGGTTTTATACGCGATATCACGGAAAGAAAAAAAGCAGAGGAGGAATTAAAAAAATCAAATGAACGGTTTGAGCTGATTGCCAGAGCCACCAATGATGCAATATGGGATTATGACTTTGTGAAAAATGAAACTGTTGGCAATCAAAATTTATACAATCTATTTGGGGTAATACAAAGGAACGACAAAATAGATTTAGATTTATTTGCATCACGGATACATGAGGAAGACAGGAAAAGGGTAACGGAAATTATGTCGACAGGCATTAATCGAAAGTCTATTTCAACCAATGCTGAATTTCGATTCAAAATGCCAGATGAAACCTACAGGCATTTTCATGACAGGGCCTATATTAAATATGACGAAGCAGGTACCCCGGTAAGAATGGTGGGTGTATTGCAGGATATAACCGGACGTATAAAAGACGGCGAAAAATTATTCAAAGAAAAAGAACTATCCGACTCGATCATTAATAGTTTACCCGCCGTATTTTATTTATATAACCAGGATGGAAAGTTTTTAAGGTGGAACAAAAATTTCGAGACTGTTACCGGGTACGATAGTGAGGAAATGAAAACTTTGCATCCCATTCAATTATTTGATGAAGACGAAAAAGAATTGCTGCAGGAAAAAATAGGGAATGTTTTTATAACAGGCCATGATAATGTGGAGGCCAATTTCATGACGAAAGACAAACGGAAGATTCCCTATTATTTTTCAGGAATGAGGATCGAGTATGAAGGAGAGATTTGCCTGATGGGCTTTGGGTTAGATTTCTCGGATAAAGTAGCGTCTGATAAAGTGATAAAGGATAGCGAGCAAAAGTTCCGCGGCCTGGTAGAGCAAGCTGCTGATGGGGTAGCCATTCTTTCAGAGGATGGTACCTCATTATATATTTCTCCTTCGGTTGAAAGAATATTGGGTTATACCGAATCTGAAACGAAACTTCTTAATCTATTTGACCTGATCCATCCCGAAGACATTGATCCGGTAAAAAAGATATTTGAGCAGGTATTGCAAAATCCAGGTTTGCCTGTTAAGGGCATCACGTCGAGAGTGCTGCATAAAGATGGAAGCTGGCGCTGGCTTGAAGATACGATCACCAACATGCTGCACATTCCATCCATCAATGGCATTGTTGAAAATTTCAGGGATGTCACTGAAAAGCTGCGGATAGAACAAAAGATCATTAACGAAAAAGAACTCTCTGATTCAATCATCAACAGCCTGCCAGGTATTTTCTACCTTTTTGATCATACCAACCGATTTATTCGGTGGAACCAAAATTTTGAAACAGTTACAGGCTATTCTGCTGCGGAGATCGGGGAAATGAGACCGGAAGATTTTATTGTTCCTGAACAAATGCCAAGAATGAAGCAACAAACAGGTGACGTATTTAAAAAAAGAATGCCCGGCGCAGAATTTCTTTTGCTAACCAAAAGAGGCACGAGGCACCCTTTTTATTACAATTCTGTGGCCATTGAACATGAAGGCATTCCTTCCATAGCCGTAATGGGCTTAGATGTTACCGATAGAAAGAAAATAGAACAGGAATTAGTTATATCCAACCAGCACCTGGAGCACAAGGCCAGCGAGTTGAAAATGTCGTACTCAGAATTAGAACGTTTCGCCTACATTGTTTCCCACGATTTGCAGGAGCCCTTAAGAATGGTAAGTAGTTTTTTAAAATTGCTGGAACAGAAATACAATGCACAACTGGATGGCACAGCCAAAAAGTATATTCATTTCGCAGTGGATGGGGCAGACAGAATGAAACAACTGATCGCGGATCTGCTGGAGTATTCGAGAACGGGTTCTAATAAGGATATCGCAATTGACACGGATATGAATGAAGTAATGGCTGATGTGATAAAAATTTTGGAAAACTCAATACTTGAAGAAAAAGCAGTGGTGGAAATTGCACGGTTGCCCATATTGCCCCAAACAAGTAAGATACAGATGTTTCAACTGATGCAAAACCTCTTGGGCAATGCATTAAAATACCACAGTGAAGATAAGCCGCACATAAAAATTGACGTACTTGAAGAAAAAGATCAATGGATATTTTCTATCACGGATAATGGAATAGGAATTGACCCTAAGTTTTCTGAAAAGATCTTTGTTATTTTTCAACGCCTGCACAACAAGAATGAATTTTCCGGCACGGGCATAGGCCTTTCTATCTGTAAAAAAATTGTGGAAAAACACAGGGGACGAATTTGGGTAGAATCAAGCCTCGGAAACGGAAGCACTTTCTTTTTTAGTATGCCCAAAAAATACCAGGCACAATAGGTTTTATAATGTTGGATATTGTTTCTAAAATAGTTCATTAATGAATGAATGAAAAACAAAGCGCTGCAAGCAGGCACCCAATTACAGGCCCCACAATTGGTATCCAGCTATATTGCCAGTCGCTGCCGCCTTTGCCCTTCACCGGTAGTATAGCATGCATGATACGAGGTCCCAGGTCACGTGCAGGGTTAATGGCGTAACCGGTAGTGCCGCCAAGCCCCAGGCCAACGCCCAATACAAGAAATGCAACTGGCAGCGCATCCAACCCACCTAAACTGTTACTGGGCGCCACTAAAAATAATACACCCAATATTAATACGAATGTGCCGATGATTTCTGATATTAGATTGTCTGCCGTGTTTCGTATCGCAGGCCCTGTGCAAAAAACTGCTAGTTTAGTACCCGCATCGGGTGTGGCATCAAAATGTTTTCTATAAACTATCCAAACCAACAATGACCCCAGCATAGCTCCGAGTAATTGCGCCGCTATGTAAACCGGTACGCTGCCCCAGGCAACTTTGCCTAATGAAGCGAGGGCTATCGTAACAGCAGGATTGAGGTGTGCACCACTGGATACTGCACTTGCATATACGCCCACAAAAACAGCAATGGCCCATCCAAATGTAATCACGATCCAACCTCCGCCATTGCCCTTGGTTTTATTCAATATTACATTCGCTACCACGCCATCTCCCAGTATTATCATTAAAGCGGTGCCGGTAAGTTCTGATATAAAAGGCGTCATATTTTGTAAATTTTACAATAATAAATGATAACAAACTATAGAATAAAAGATGTTTGATAGTTGATCGTAGCTGATGGGGTATATGTATTTACACCGAACGTTCAACCATAAACTTTAACTAACGGCCCATGCTTTAGCAGCCTTTACTGCACGTTGCCAGCCATCCGATAAGTTTCTTCTTTCATCTGCTTCCATGGCAGGGGTAAATTTTGTATCTACCTGCCATTGATTTTGTATTGCCTCACTGTTTTCCCAATAGCCTACTGCAAGCCCTGCCAGGTAGGCAGCACCGAGGGCGGTTGTCTCCGTTATAACAGGCCTTATCACTGCTGTATTCATTATATCTGCCTGGAACTGCATTAACAAATTATTGACTGTAGCGCCTCCGTCCACCCTCAGTTCTTTAATAGAAATACCTGCATCGGCCTCCATTGCTTTCAGCACATCCATTGTTTGGTAGGCAATGCTGTCCAGTGCCGCCCGTGCAATATGGGCTGAGTTTGATCCTCTTGTTAAGCCTGTAATAGTTCCCCGTGCATGTTGGTCCCAATGAGGAGCGCCCAACCCGGCAAAGGCCGGAACCACATACACACCTTCGCAATGACTAACCTGGCGGGCCAGTGTTTCCACTTCCGCAGAAGATTTAATAATGCCCAGGCTATCCCTTAGCCATTGCACTATCGCACCGGCAATAAATACACTTCCTTCCAAAGCGTAGTGAGTGCTTCCATTTATTTTCCAGGCTACTGTTGTCAATAAATTATTGGTAGATATTACTGGTTTTTCGCCGGTGTTCATCAGCATAAAACAACCAGTGCCATAGGTGTTTTTTACCATGCCGGGCTGTGTGCACATTTGGCCAAACAATGCCGCCTGCTGATCACCCGCTATACCTGCGATGGGAATGTTGTGGGCCGACAAAATATTTTGCGTGTAACCGTACACTTCACTGCTGCTGCATATTTTGGGCAGCATATTGAGGGGTACATCAAATATGTCCAGCAGTTCGGCATCCCAGGCAAGTGTATGAATATTGCACAGCATTGTTCTGGAGGCATTGGATACATCCGTAGCATGCACCTGTCCCTTTGTGAGGTTCCAAAGCAGCCAGCTATCGATGGTGCCAAAACACAGTTCACTTTTTTGGGCCTTGTCCCGGGCGCCCGGCACATGATCGAGTATCCACTTTACCTTGGTAGCAGAAAAATAAGCATCTGTTACCAACCCCGTTTTTTGTTGTATGAGTTTATCGGTCCCCTTTGCCTTTAGCTCATCACAAAAATCCGCCGTTCTTCTATCCTGCCATACAATTGCATTATACACCGGCTTACCGGTGGCTCTTTCCCATACCACCACTGTTTCCCGCTGATTGGTAATGCCTGCTGCGGCAATGTTTTTAACAGATAAGCCGGCTTTGGAAATAGCTTCTGCGGCTACTCCTAATTGTGTGCTCCATATTTCATTGGGGTCATGCTCCACCCAACCAGGCTGTGGAAATATTTGAGTAAATTCTTTCTGGGCCAATGAAACCACCGAACCCGTTTGGTCAAATACAATGGCTCGTGAACTGGTAGTGCCCTGGTCGAGGGCTAGTATATATTGCTGCATTGGCGGGAATGTTGATTGTGAAGCAAGCGTTTAAATTGAAAAGCTAATGTAGTATTATAATCTTCGCAAACCCGTATCTACCTCATTAATTATTGAAAACTTTGTGTGTGTTGGAAATAATGAAGAATTGAATATTGACAAATTAAGCAATGAAGTAAAATTATTTGGCACCATACCCGGCTTCTACGCTGCATCCATTTGCCAGGTATCGCCCCCTTTGTTCAACAGGCTTTTGCTTTTGGTTGTCAACGCAGATATTGAGTTCCCCAGGCAGCAATAGCGTGTTTGTTTATCAGGTTTAATTTTTTTGAGGCTATTGGTTACTTTATATTTTTTGGTTGCTTATTGCCCCATCAAGGCACAGGTGTTTTTAAGCTTGTCTCTCCAAAAAAAACCGAAAGAAATGCCCTTCCCTTGAATCGAAGTCTATCTGCTGTGAGTCGAAGGCCTTCCACTGTCAGCCGATCCCCTTTTTCTGTGAGTCAAAGGTGTTATGCTGTGAAGAAATTGAGGCATTCCTGAAATAACTGAAAACTGTGTTTACGAAGGTTTTGCCTGGGACCAACTTTCGCTAAAATGATTTAATGCATTGATAATCAAAAGAGATATATTTTTTAGGGAGATTGAGATTTATTGAAAAACATTCGACTATATTTGAGTTGAACCAACATTGCTATCGCAATGAACTTTCCGTTTTGTTGTTTACTTTTCCATTTCATTAAAACATTTTAAGATGGAAAAAAAACATTAACACAATTTGCAACAAATGCCTTGCAACGAACCGCCGACATTTTTGCAGCCGGTCATTACAGCCCTAGCACAGCAAAGAATTATTTAATGGAACTTCGTTACCTTTTTAGTTATTATGCTGATTGCAGGCCATCTCAATTAACCCATAAACAGACGGTAGATTATTTAATTTACCTTACTAAGACCCTTGGTTGCAGCAGGGTTAAATCTAAAATGGCTGCGCAATCCTTTTCTTTCTTCTTTAAACATGTTTTGCAAAAACCTTATCAGGTGCCTGGTTTTTTGTTTCCCGCGCGGGAGGCCAAACTTCCTGTGTGTATGCCTGTTGAAGATGTCATAAGGGTTTTAAATGCTATTGATAACATAAAACACAAAATGATCATCTCTTTGATTTACAGCACAGGTTTGCGTTTAAAAGAAGTGGTGAATGTAAAGATTGAACATATAGACAGTAAAGCCATGTGCATTAAAGTGGTAGAAGGTAAAGGTAAAAAAGACAGGTTTGTTGCCTTATCCGATAACATTCTTTTTGCACTGCGTGAGTATTATTTAAAATACAAACCACTCGTTTATTTATTTAACAGCAGAGAAAAAAGCAAGCCATATTCCTGCAGGAGTGTACAGCAGATTTTAGAAAAAATATTGGATAAAACGGGGCTGCAAAATAAAGGTTATAGCATACATACCTTACGGCACAGTTATGCCACACATCTGTTGGAAAACGGTGCCGGCCTTCCTGCCATAAAACAACTGATGGGGCATCATCACCTGTCGCAAACCATGCAGTACGTTCATATAAGTACAAAGCATATTGGCAGTGTTGTAAATCCTTACGATGTTATTGCCGGGGATCTCACCAAAAAAAATAAATAAATATGGCTACCGGTAAAAAGGTAGCCACTGTACAATCTATCATCAATAACAGCAGTTTTGCCAATTGCAATGTGCATACAAAAAATGTATTCAGCCAATTGCAAAAATGCCGTACCCGGGCACTGGGTTACCATTTATATAAATGTAAAGAAGAAGCCTGTGGACAGGTTAAATATGTTTACCACAGTTGCAGGAACAGGCATTGTCCCGGGTGCGGCAGCATGCAGCAGTCACAATGGATAGATGATAGAAGGGCAGAACTACTTCCAATAAATTATTATCATGTGGTATTTACATTGCCACATGAGCTAAACAGCATTATGCTGGGCAATAGGACCGCGTTATATAAATTATTGTTTGATGCCAGTTCAAAAACTCTTTTACAATTTGCAGCGGATAAAAAATATTTAGGTGCCACACCAGGTATCATTAGTGTATTACATACCTGGGGCCAGCAACTGAGCTTCCATCCCCATATCCATTGCATTGTAAGTGGTGGTGGCATTGCTACAGATAAAATAAATAATACCATTAAGTGGAAAAATGCCACTCGCAATGCAGATGATTTTTTGTTTCCCGTAAGGGCCATGGCAGAAGTATATAAAGCCATTTATATTATAGGCGTACGCGCATTAATACATGCAGATAAAATAATGCT
>JBDSAA010000194.1:0-35665 GCA_039922375.1 Ferruginibacter sp. | reverse complement strand
TGTGCTCGAAAGAATGCACCTCTATACCACCCATAACATTCACGAGCTATTGCCACAAAACTGGAAGTCTGAATTATAAGCCATCAAGCTCTTTTTGCCTGGAGAATGGGTTAGTCGGTGGCTTACGTTGCGGGAGTTCAAAGCTTACCGCATTCTGAAACTCAATACAGGCAATAATTTTTGAAAATAGTTCGAGTCCCAGCCAGTAAGTGATTTGATAACCAAAAGGAAGCAAATTGGCACATTCTTTCCAACTGAATAAAAAATTAAGTAATCCTCTATTCAAACATTGGGCTTCTATATCAAGGCATACAAAATGTGAGTGTTATGGGGCGCAAGATTGGCACCTTCGTGGAACTCAATGCCGCGGAAAATTGTTTGTAATTGAGTGGCCGCAAATAGATCAGTGGCTTTTTGTATTCAGCTTAGGCTATCCTGGGATAGAGCATAGATCATTAATGAAATTGAAATCACAAGGCGAAAGGTTCTCCATATTTTTTTGAAGGAGTCTTAATTGAAAGTGTATCCTTATCTATATTGGTAAGTAATGGATCTTCTTTTTCTATGAATGGATCGTACCAGTCCGCCTTACTTCTTACCCATGCCAACCAGTTAGTAATATCTTCCTGATCATTGCTATTTGCAATCATCCTCGATTCAATTTCATTGATATAGTTCCGAAGATTATTTGCTTTGTGCCAGCGGGTTGCTTTTTGTAATGTATCCTTGAACTCATTTAGTTCTTTTTCTCGCAAAGTTTCAAACTCCTTTTGTATTCGTTTCTTTTCCTGCAGACCTTTATTTGAACAAATAACTTTCAGGATTTTTAAATTTTACATACTTTTTTGAAACGTTACACAGCGGAATGAGAGGTATGTCCTTTCACGAAATTTAGCCTTAATAGTTCCTTGTAGTAAGTAATATATACATGTGCGTTGCGGTGGGAGAGATGAAGATATTAGTTCAACCCAGTTTTGTCAAATTACCCCCGAAAGCTAAGGTCATTTTTTGAACGGATTTTTACTTGCGGATTTAGGTCTTTAGTTAATAAAATTTACTTAATTTGTGCCTATATTTACATCATAGCATTGCAGCTATAAGTACAAATAACAAATGGTGAGTCATTCGGTGAGTAAAAAAAATTGACTCTTCAAACGTATTGATATAATTGCGGTTTGGTGGATAGGTTCGAATCCCTAACTCTCCGCCTAATCAATATTAAATTAAGCTAAAAGCCTGCAAACACTATGTTTGTGGGCTTTTTTCGTTTTGGGAGATCGACAAAACTCACAATGAATAACAAAAGAAAGGTGAGTGATTCGGTAAGTAGTGGCTCACTGGATTGCTAACTCCCCATTTTAGCATGCTATTCTACCGAAAAAGCAAAAAAACTACACGTCAGATTAGCGCCATTATAATAATACAGTCTTTCTATATTTCTTTTTGCGCAAATAGCTCTCTTAATGCTGAGTACGTTTATAAAATTAAATACAGCCCAAACAATTTGCACTCCAAAAGTTTTTTAAAATTTTGATTGGAAAATTTGTTTGTTAAAATGTTTTCCATTTATTTTGTGAAGGAAAATATGGTAATACTAATATTTTCCCGAACTTGCCAATATGAAAGAAGAAATTCTCCAAACATCGCTCAAGTATTTTTTAAAACATGGCG
Organism: Ferruginibacter sp.; assembly: GCA_039922375.1. Lineage (GTDB taxonomy): Bacteria > Bacteroidota > Bacteroidia > Chitinophagales > Chitinophagaceae > Ferruginibacter. Next base: position 33,994 of record JBDSAA010000194.1, on the reverse strand, counting down.
TTCGTGAAATGTCCGTCCAAAAGCTAGTCGGACCATTAGGCATTTCGACCAAGACGTTTTACAAGTACTTCAAAAATAAAGAAGAACTATTAGAAGAAGCATTGTACCTCTACCACGAAAAGCAGTATGAAACCCTTGAGAATCGGCCGGCAGAGCAAAACGCGGCTTGTCTTTTTTTTGATGTGTGGCAAACAGGGGTGGAGCTTGAATACAAAGTCAATAAAGTCTTCTACCACGACCTTCATTATTACTACCCGGAACTGGAAAAAAAAGTGGAGGCGGCTATAGGCGAAAAATTTGAACGGCACTTTCTTTCCATTGTCCATAGAGGAATAGATCAAGCTGTTTTCTGAAAAGACATTCTTCCGGAGGTTGCTTTGCAAAGTGTACTTATTCTATACAATGCTACAGTCCGAACAGAACATTTTAAGAGCTTTCGCTTGTCTGCCAATGATATACTACTAAATACAATTGCCATTTATATCAGAGGTCTTTGCACGGAAAAAGGAATTGAGAAATTAGACAGCCATATGCAGACCTTGAAAGTGAATTCGCAAATGAAGTTGGCAGGAAGAAAAGTGGCTACCAAGCCGCGACGAAGTCTATAATAGATGCGAGTACATGTGTTGAACAAGTGGTTATGATGTGAACCTTATAATGCAAAAGAAAGATGATGGCCATGTAATTGGTACCGTAATGAACATTTTTGATGCGAAAGGCGGACGTATTAAAGAAACGGGTGCTAAATAGATAATGAACCTTGATAAGGCGGTATTGGTGTGCCTGCGGCTTGCTGAACTTCATTCTCTTTTGATTTTTGCTTCGCATTTACTTTGGTTTCTTAGATTCTACTGAATCAGTTTGGTTTTGCGATTGTGATTGTTGGTTAAAATCGTAGTTAAAAAAATAAAAGTGGCTATATGAAATGGGGATTACTCTTATCGTTCTTACTGATTTCATTTGCTCTTTTTGCGCAGAATAAAAACAATTCATCAGTTATTTCAGCACGGAATATTCCTTTTGATAATAGTTGGCTTTTTGCAAAAGGCAACTTTACAAATGCAGAGCAGCCAAATTTTAGTGATGCCAACTGGCGAAAGCTTGACGTACCACACGATTGGAGCATCGAAGACTTACCCAACCAAATCCCTGATAGTATTATTGGTCCTTTCGACAAAAGAAGTATCGGGGGGGCTCAAACTGGTTATGTATTGAGTGGAATAAATCCTTACAGGGTTGTTTCAAGATTCCCTTTGCTGAACGGGTATGAAGTCGGTTATGCGGTCGGTGGAACGGGTTGGTACAGAAAGAAATTCATTAGCGAAAAAGCGTTGCGCAACAAGCAGGTAACCGTTTATTTTGATGGTGTCTACATGAATTCAGATGTATGGCTGAACGGGCATCATTTGGGTAACCATCCCTATGGATATACCCCTTTTTACTACGACCTAACGCCATATCTCAAACCTGCGGGTCAGGAAAATGTGTTGGCAGTCGAGGTGCGGAATGAAGGAAGAAATTCCCGCTGGTACAGTGGCTCGGGTATCTATCGCCATGTATGGCTTACAGTGACGGAGCCCGTGTATATAGCGCCTTGGGGTGTGTTTGTTACCACGCCGGAGGTTTCTAACGATAAGGCAGTAGTACGGGTGAAATCTAACATCACTAACAAGCAAACTTCCCAACGCAATCTTAGTCTGGTTACTACCATCTTTGCGCCTGCGGGAAAAGTTGTTGGAAGTGGCAAAAAGAATTTGCTGCCGGAGGCCGGAATAACAATAGCGGAAGAGCAGGACATCACACTTTCCAATCCCAACTTATGGTCTGTTGAAGCACCGCAGCTTTACAAAGCGGTTACAGAAATCAGGGACGGCAACCGGGTTATTGATAAAGTTGAAACAGCTTTTGGCATTCGCAGCCTTTCATTCTCTGCCCAAAAAGGCTTTTTGTTAAATGGGAAGCGGGTAATCCTGAAAGGTGGTTGCATCCATCATGACAACGGCCCCCTGGGCTCGGCAGCCATTGACAGAGCGGAAGAACGCAAGATTGAAATACTTAAGCAGAACGGCTTCAATGCCATTCGAAGCTCCCACAACCCTCCTTCGAGACAGTTACTGGATGCATGCGACCGTTTGGGCATGTTGGTGATTGATGAGGCCTTTGACATGTGGGAAAAGGGCAAAAACCCCGATGATTATCATCTCTATTTCAAAGAATGGTGGCAGCGGGATTTGGAAGCCATGCTTCTGCGAGATCGCAACCATCCATCAATTATCATGTGGAGCATCGGCAATGAAATTAATGAGCGGGTTGACAGTTCCGGCTTACGCATTACGAAACAATTAGCCGATGAGGTTCGCCGCCTTGACCCCACCCGTCCCGTTACAGAAGCGATCAATAAATTTTGGGACCATCCGGGTTATAAATGGGATACAACCGCTAACGCATTTGCTCTTTTGGATGTTGGTGGATATAACTATTTGCATCATCAATATGAAACAGACCACCAGAACTCCCCCAATCGTATCATGGCCGGTACCGAATCGTACCCCAAAGATGCGCTGGAGAATTTCATACTGGCAGAAAAGCATCCCTATGTAATTGGCGATTTTGTATGGACAGCTTTTGATTATATAGGAGAATCGGGCCTTGGCAACAATACCTACGATAGTGCGAAAGGCAGCAGACACAACATGCCCTGGCCATGGTTCAATGGCTATAGCGGAAACATAGATTTAATTGGGAACAAAAAAACCTCGTCCTTTTACCGGGATGTTGTTTGGAGGAACAAGCCGGTTGTGATGGCGGTCCACGCTCCAATACCCGAAGGTCTGATAGAAAATGTTTCGGATTTTGGGTGGCCCGATGAGATGCTGAGTTGGACATGGCCGGGGGCAGAGGGAAAGTCTTTGCAGGTGCGGGTATTTTCACGGGCACCTGTGGTTCGCTTACTGCTGAATGGAAAAGTTATAGGTGAACAGAAAATTAAAGACAGTAGCATTACGGCTGTTTTCAATGTATCCTATCAGCCTGGAACATTAAAAGCCGTAAATGTGGTAAACGGAAAAGAAACGGATTTCGTTGAGTTAAAGACAACAGGTTCTCCCAAACGCCTTCGATTGGTAGCTGATAGAACAACCATCAACGCAAATAGAAACGACCTGTCTTATGTGATGGTAGAAGTAACGGACGAGAAAGGTCAGGTTGTACCAAATGCAAAAATTCCCATACTATTTTCCATAAGCGGAGCCGGTGAAATTGCTGCGGTTGGAAACGGAAGCCCAACAGAAATGGCAAGTTATCAGCAGCCAAAACGAAACACATGGAACGGCAAATGCCTGGCGATTGTTCGGCCCACCGGGAAAGCTGGAACGATTAATTTGAAAACTACCGCAGTTGGTTTGACACTGGCACAGGTAACGATAATCACTCATTGACTTAATTATTTTACTATTGATTCAGTTAATGAAAGGAGTATAATTAATAAAAGACACAGTTCAAACCCACTTAACAAATGAAAAAATATTATTTCCTATTTCTTCTTTTTGCTTTTCACTTTGCTTCGGCACAAGTGGCTTCTATTCCTCATCTTGAAAAAAAAGGCAACACTACCGCAAGTGGCGCCGATTGGCGGCGAAGTGGCTGGGCTTGCTTCTTCCAACCGAAAGCCAATATCAGCCGGTGGAATTGTGTTTGCTACCGGACCGGATGAATTTCTTGTGGTGGGAAAGGATTTTCGGTTAACATTTACCCCTTTAAACCCGGATGCGCAAAAGCCGAAAGTAGATGTTGAATATTCGGATGAAGGGTCATTGATAAACGGAAAATGGGTTAGGACCAGGCGGTTAAACGGTGATGAAAGCAGAGGTGGTGGTGATTATGGATTTGGTTTTAACAAAGGATATTCGGGCTTATTTATTTTTCAACCATCGCCAGCCGGGGACTATAGCATTGTAAAATTCAAGATGTACCGGTATTAGCGAAGTCGTAGAAAGGGAAAGCCAACCGCTGTTTAAAGAACAGAAAAGTTATTACACAAGAGCAACTTAAAAGTCTCTACTCCCTTTAGGGCTGGGGCATAAAAGTTAAGTACGCCACAACAACATTCACTGACAACGAATGCATAGTGCAGGATGACATCGGTCGCATAAAAAACATAAAAAGATGAAACGTATATTCTATAAATGTGCATTATTTCTGTTGTTGGCAATTGTGGTTATAAATACAAATGCGCAAACACAACATAGTGTTGTAAGCAAGCTAAAGCCAAATCAATCTCTATCCATTCAAATTGATACAACGGAAAGATTTATCTCTGTTGGTGGCCTAAGGTTTCGTGATTTCTACAAGAACGGAAAATTGGATGTGTATGAAGACTACCGGAAACCAATTGAAGTAAGAGCAGGAGACCTTCTTTCGAAAATGACAATGGAGGAAAAACTTGTCCAACTCCAATGCCCGTGGAGAGAAAAAGCAAAGATGTACCCGAATAACAAATTCGACCCTGCATTGGCAAGAAAAATGTACCCCAATGGTTTGGGCGAGATGCTTCGGTTGAGCGACGGCGTTTTGTTTTTCTTTAAAGATAAAAATCCGGGTTCAGCAGAAACTGCTGTTCTGGCAAACGAGACGCAAAAATACTTTATCAACCAGACCCGCTTCGGCATTCCCATTTTATTCCTCGAAGAGGCTTTGCATGGACTGATGGCGAAAGACGGAACAATGTTCCCCTCTTCACTCGGTATGGCATCATCCTGGAATGAGGACCTTGCAAAAGAGGTTTTTGAAGCGATAGCACAGGAAGCAAGGGCTATTGGTACCCACCAGTTATTGGCTCCAGTCGTTGATTTAGCACTCGACCCGCGATGGGGACGAACAGAAGAAACGATGGGTGAAGACCCTTACCTGACGGTAAGGTTAGGTGTGGCGAAAGTGAAAGCGTTGCAAGGCAATTCCGATACGCCGGATAGCAATCACGTAGCGGCCACATTGAAACATCTTGGTGCACATGGGCAATCGGAAGGCGGTAGTAACACCGGCCCCGTTTTTCTTTCTGAAAGGGAATTAAGGGAAGTGAATTTTAAAGCCTTTAAAGCTGGCTTTATGGAAGGAAAGGCATTAGGGGGTATGCCAAACTACAATGAAATAAGCGGAATTCCGGTACACTCAAATAAATGGATACTAACAGATGTATTGAGGAAAGAGTGGGGATTTAAGGGTGTGGTTATATCCGATTATACTGCTACCAATGAATTGCGGGATGAACATCATATTGCCGCCGATAGTGTGGAAGCTGGGGCAAAAGCTATCAATGCAGGCGTTGACATGGAATTAACGGACAACCCTATGTATAGTGGCCTTCCGGCTGCAATTAAAAATAGAAGCAGTTCTATAGCTGATTTAAATAAAGCCGCGTTGCATGTGTTGGAGCTTAAGTTTCGTTTAGGTCTTTTTGAACGGCCATATATAGATGTTAGTCGCACAAGTATTGTTGGCTCAGAGGCTCATCGTGCTTTGGCGTTGAAAGCTGCACGGCAGTCAATGGTTTTATTAAAAAACGAAGGTGGATTGTTGCCATTGGACAGAAAGAAGTATAAAAGGATTGCAGTTATCGGTCCAAATGCAGACCAATGTATCCTAGGAGGCTACTCTCATATTCCAAGAACTTCCATCTCACCATTAGCGGCTATAAAAGAGAAATATAAAGATGTGGAAATTGTTTATGCCGAAGGATGCAAATTGAATGCGCCAGGTAAAGGTTATGGACTGATAAAATTAGTATCGCATGAAGAGAATGCGAAGCTAATCAGGGAAGCCATTGACGTAGCCAAAAATGCTGATATGATTGTGCTTATGTTGGGTGGAAACGATAAGATTTCCCGTGAGGCAACTACCAGCACCTCATTAGGCGACCTGGCTAACCTTGAATTGCTGGGCGACCAAAATGAATTGATCGACTCGCTGAAAGTACTCAGCAAACCCACGGCTGCCTTTGTTTTCAGTGGCCCGCCGGTTTCCTTTGTGCATTTGCAAAAAGCTGTTCCTGCCATTGTGCAATGTTGGTACCTGGGCCAGGAAACCGGTTATGCTGTTGCCGAAACCTTGTTTGGTGACAACAATCCTTCGGGTAAACTAACCATTTCCATTCCCCGTTCTGCAGCCCATCTGCCTGTTTATTATTTTGCTAAGCCCTCTGTCCGGATAAGGCGCTATAATTTGGATAGTATTACTCCTTTGTATCCGTTTGGCTATGGACTAAGCTATACCAACTATGCGTACAGCAATCTTCGGATTTCAAAGTCAGCCATTTCATCAAAAGAAAATGTAACAGTTACTATTGATGTAAAGAATACAGGACAAAGAGAAGGCGAGGAAATCGTTCAGCTTTATATACGGGATGAAGTCAGTTCTGTTACAAGACCAATAAAAGAACTGAAGGACTTTAAAAGAATGGCATTAGCACCGGGTGAAACAAAAAACGTCACTTTCACCATCACACCGGACAAGTTGAAGTTTTATGATATCAACATGAAAGAGGTCATTGACCCTGGAGATTTCACCATCATAGTAGGGCCTTCTTCGCAAACATATAATACCATAAAGCTAGCCGTGGATAAATAAAAATCAATATCAACAACAACAGGTAAAAAGTATAACTAAATACAATTGCATGTTTTAAATCCACTTTCATAAATCCTGTTTTGTTTTCCCCTTTTTTAAGCAACGATGTGCTCGGCACAAAACAATTTGCCGCGGTTGAGCAGAGGTCTGGCTGCAAAAGAAACAAATTGAAAGGCTTCTTAACTAAATCAACAGGATTATTATTACAGCAACTGTAGCAGAGAAATTATTAAAGCAACTATGCAGAAAATTAAAGCACAAATATTGATAGTTATGTTCGTTTTGTTCCTGTTGCCGGCTTCCATCCTGTATGCACAGGAAGCAAGGAAAATAACGATTGCAGAAGCCATTGAGCTAAGTATCAAAAACAGCAAGCTGCTGCAGTTAAGCAAAGCGAAAATTTCAGAAGCCGTTGCCGCAACAAGGGAAGCAAAGGAAAGAAGGCAACCCGATGCAAGCGTTAGCGGGAGTTATCTCAGATTGAACAATGCCAATGTGAAAATGGCCGGTAGTGACACGGGTGGAAAATCGCCACTCAGTATTAACCAGGCTATCTATGGAACAGCTACTATCTCTTACCCGGTATTTAGCGGTTACAAAATTAAATACGGTATTGAAGCCGCTCAATTTTTAGAAAAGGCGGCAACGCTGGATGCAGAAAAAGACAGGCAGGATGTGATACTCAACACTACAGCAGCTTATGTAAATCTTTACAAGGCTACGGTTACTGCAAAACTGATGGAAGAAAACATTGTGCAATCAAAACAAAGAGACTTGCAATTCGCAGGTTTTGAAAGAAATGGTTTGATGGCAAGGAATGACATTTTGAAATCACAACTGCAAACCTCACAAATTGAATTGGGATTACTGGATGCACAAAATGCAGTTCAGTTGGCACAAGTAAGTATGAACCTTCTTTTGGGTTTGCCGGAAAGCCCGCAACTGGTTTTAGACACAGCTTTTTTACTGGAGCCAATTCAGGTAAAAACCATTAAAGAATATGAGCAAATGGCAGCGCAGAACAGCTATGATGTAAAAGCATTGAACAGCCGGAAGAAAGCTGCTGAAGCCGGTATCAAAATAGCCAGGGGAGATTACTATCCCAATGTAGGCATCGGCGGTGGTTATATGGCTGGCTACATTCCGAACCTGGTTACCATCACTAACGCTTTTAACGTTAGTGTGGGCGTCAAATACAGCCTGTCATCCCTTTGGAAAACAGCTGCTAAAGTGCAGCAGGCAAAAGAAAGAGAACAACAACTGGAGGCCAGTGAAGGCATGCTGCTCGATGACATTCGTCTTGGCATCAACAAAGCCTGCCATGACTATCTCTTCTGGCTAAAAAAACTTGAAGTGCTGAACAAGGATGTGGAGCAATCAGCCGAAAATTATCGCATCAGCAAAAATAAATACAACAACAATTTGCTCACTTTAACCGATTTGCTGGAAGCAGATATAGCGCAACTCAGGTCAAAGCTCAATTTAGCTACGGCAAAAGCAGATGTGTATGTAGCGTACCAAACACTTCTGCAAAAAGCAGGATTACTAAATCAATAAAAAATTTCTAAATCATTCATTGAATAATATATGGCAACAACTCAACAAACAACTAAGGAAGACGCTACCACTAAAAAGAAGAGCAAGACTTTCCTGGTTATATTGATATTGCTAATGGTTGCAGGCGGGGCATTTGGTATCAATAAATATCTCCATGCAAAGCATCATGAAGCAACCGATGATGCACAAGTGGAAGGAAATATCAACCCCGTGATTCCAAAGATTTCAGGTTATATTACGGAAGTGCGGGTGAAGGAAAATCAACAGGTAAAGAAAGGCGATACGTTATTGTTACTGGATGGCCGGGAACTGCAAATAAAGCTGCAACAGGCAGAAGCGGCGCTGACTACTGCGGAAAGTAATTTGTCTTCAGCCAGGGCCACTACTTCAGCATCACAGGCGAATATTGCCAGCTCGCAGGCGAATATCAGTACCGTTGATGCACAAATTGAAGCGGCTAGCGTAAATGTATGGCGTGCCACCCAGGACTATAACCGCTATGCCAACCTCATTCAGGACCATTCCATCACACAACAACAATTTGAACAGGCAAAAGCAGGGAAAGAAACCGCTGAAAAACAACTGCAGATTTTGCAGCAACAAAAATTACAAGCCTCAAGGCAAACCAGTGCTGTAGCATCACAGAGTAGTGCAACATCAACACAAATTGGTGTGGCAGGTGCAACCATTAAACAAAGACAAGTGGATGTAGAAGATGCAAGGCTTCATTTGTCTTACACTGTTGTTACTGCGCCGGCTGATGGTATTGTCTCCAGAGTGAATGTGCAATCAGGACAACTGATACAGGCAGGACAAGCGACGTTCAGCATTGTACAAGACGATGACATTTGGGTAGTGGCCAACTTTAAGGAAACACAATTCAGCAGATTAAAAATCGGGCAGAAAGTAACCGTTGAAGCAGATGCATTTTCCGGCCATGAGTTTGAAGCGAAACTCACTTCTTTTTCACCCGCAACCGGTTCCCGTTTTTCGTTGCTGCCACCCGATAATGCCAGTGGCAACTATGTAAAAGTAGTACAACGCTTACCGGTGCGTATAGAATTTACCAACAAACAGGACTCCTTGGTGAAGCATCTAAAAGCCGGTATGAATGCTTACGTTGATGTACGTCTTAATTAGCAAACCTGAATGGTGAATGGAATGAATATTAAATGACTATAAAAATATCACAATATCTTTTTTAATGGAACAGCAATCATTGGTGGAGTATGGTTCTAGAAGGGTAATCATTACGATTACCGCGGTGGTTTGCGCCCTGTTGGAAATCATTGACATGACAATTGTGAATGTGGCCCTCAACAACATGCGTGGCAGTTTGAGTGCAACGTTAAGTGAAGTAAGCTGGGTGATTACAGCCTACGCCATTGCCAATGTTATTATTGTTCCGATGACAAGTTGGTTGTCGCAGCAATTTGGCCGAAAAAATTATTTTGCGGCCTCTATCATCATATTTACGGTTGCTTCCTTTCTTTGCGGTAATTCAACCACCATTACCGAACTTATTATCTTTCGGTTCATTCAAGGCCTGGGTGGTGGCGCTTTACTTGTTACCTCACAAACCATCATTACCGAAAGTTACCCGCCCGAAAAAAGAGCTATGGCGCAAGCCATTTATGTAATTGGAGTTATTATTGGACCCACACTGGGTCCTCCCTTAGGTGGCTATATCATTGATAATTTTTCATGGCCTTATATTTTTTACATCAATATTCCAGTCGGCATTGTCGCTGCCTTGCTCACATTGCAATTTGTAAGAAGTCCGAAGTATGCTGAGAAAAGGGCCGCCAGCGAAGTGGACTGGATAGGTATTGCTTGCCTTACCATCGCTGTTGGTTCGTTGCAGTATGTTTTAGAAAAAGGGCAGGAAGATGATTGGTTCAGCAGCAAACTGATTATTGGTTTAACAGTTGCTGCCGTGCTGGGTTTCTACTGTTTTATCTGGCGGGAAAGCGTTTATGAATATCCGGTAGTTGACCTGAAAGTATTGCGCAACGGTAACTTGCGAATGGGGATCATCCTCTCTTTTATTCAGGGTTTTGGACTTTTTGGCTCCACGTTTATTATTCCGTTATACACACAAGGCATTCTGGGGTGGGATGCTTTTCAATCGGGTATGCTGATGTTACCCAGCACAATTATGGTGGCCTTTATGATGCCATTCATTGGAAAATTGATACAAAAAGGTGTTTCACAAAAATACCTGATTGCAACCGGCATGGCCCTTTTCTTTGTCTATAGCCTGCTGTTTTATCATGTGTTAACACCGCATACAAGTGGCGATACTTTCTTCTGGCCATTGATTGTACGGGGTATTGGTCTTGGGTTGTTATCGGTGCCTATTTCCACAATGGCGCTTTCTACACTGAAAGGAATTGAAATTGGACAAGGGGCGTCCTTAACAGGTATGATGCGGCAGTTGGGTGGTTCCTTTGGTGTGGCACTTATCTCCACTTATTTAACGAGGGATGTGATACAGCACCGGGGCAATCTTGTCAATCATCTGAATATGTATGACCCTGCGGTGCAAAACCGTGTGCAGATGATGGCTGCTGGTATGCAAGCCAAAGGCATGTCTGCTGATGCGGCGACGAACGCAGCCCATCATATGTTGGAAGGTTCGGTAGGCCTGCAGGCCATCATTCTTTCCTACATGGACGTTTTTCTTTATGTTGGTATAATGTTCCTTATTTGCGTGCCTTTTGTTGTAATTTTTGCCCGGAAGTCAAAAGCCAGAATGAGCCTTGTAGATGCAGCACATTAGGCACCGGATGCTGTAGGAAATCGTTTTTTAAAAGGAAAGTTTGTTTGTTCAAATCTTTTCCTTTTCCTTTACAGGAAAATATTTAATTATTAATATTTTCCATAGCTTGTTCGGTATGAAAAAGAATTTCTCCAAACCCTGCCCAAACATTTTTGTCTATATCTGGGGTTTTCATCATTATAACAGGCATTCGTAAAGCTTACTAATCTGATAGGCCACAAGAATAATAGCTATATAACGAAACGTGATGGACGTGTTTGATTGTGAAGCATGGAAAACCGCCAAACAATAAAGTAAAAACACTATCAACTGTAATTCATAAACCCGTTAATTAATCGTTGGTTGAAAAAGAAGCACAAGCATTGGTGCGCTGGTAAGTTGCAATAAATAAGTTGTAAAGATGATTTTAAGAAAGTGTATCAGCTGCTGGTGTTTTAATTCAACGCTTAAGATATTACGCATGAAAAAAATTGTTTTTCTTTTTAGTTTCTTTTCATGTTTTGTGCTTTGTAAAGCACAAAACAGCCCGGATAACCGCAGCCGGTTATTTGATGCAGACTGGCGCTTTTTAAAAGATAGCACCATCAATGCATCAGGCACTGCGTTTGACGATTCGAAATGGCGTGTGCTTGATCTTCCACACGATTTGAGTATCGAAGATTTGCCAAGTCAATCAGACTCTGTTATTGGTCCGTTCACAAAAAATAGCATTGGGGCAACAGGAACCGGATATACTGTTGGCGGTATTGGCTGGTACCGCAAACATTTTACCCTGAACAGCATTGCGAATAAAAAAGTTGCCATTTATTTCGATGGCGTTTACATGAATAGTGATGTATGGATTAATGGCCATCATCTCGGCAACCATCCCTACGGCTATACTCCGTTTTATTACGACCTTACTCCTTACTTAAAACAAAATGGCGAAAACGTTTTAGCCGTTCGTGTTCGCAACACAGGTGGGAATTCACGCTGGTATAGTGGTTCGGGTATTTATCGTCATGTGTGGTTAACCGTAACCAATCCTGTTCATGTTGAGCAATGGGGGGTGTATATCACAACACCAGAAGTGTCTCAAAAAGCTGCAAGCATACATATACAAACCTCCATTGCTAATGATAAACACCGTACACAGTCATTAAAGCTTCGCACAAAAATTCTGGATGCAAAAAATACTGTGGTTGCAAAGGCAGAAACCAATTTAGCCGTTTCCAATGATGGAAAAATCGACCAAACAGTTGTTGTAGCGCATCCACATCTCTGGTCTCCCGAATCACCATATCTCTATCATGCGGTAACAGAAATTTTGCAGGGCGAAAAAATTATAGATCAAGTGGTTACAAACTTTGGCATCCGGTCCATCAATATTACTGCGGAGAAAGGTTTTCTTCTCAACGGCAAGTCTGTTGAATTGCGTGGTGGCTGCGTACACCATGATAATGGCCCGCTTGGTTCGGCAACTATTGACCGCGCAGAAGAAAAAAAAGTAGAACTCTTAAAGCAGTTTGGTTTCAACGCAGTACGCACCAGCCATAATCCTCCTTCAATGCAATTTCTTGATGCATGTGATCACCTCGGCCTCATAGTTATTGACGAAGCATTTGACCAGTGGCAGCGCGCAAAAAGTCCTGACGACTACCATCTCCACTTTGATACTTGGTGGAAAAAAGATCTCGATGCCATGGTGCTTCGCGACCGCAACCATCCGTCCATTGTTTTCTGGAGCATTGGCAACGAGATCAATGAGCGTGTAGACTCTTCAGGCCTTGTTATAGAGAGGAAATTACGTGATGAAGTAAAGCGGCTTGATAGTACACGGCCGGTTACGGAAGCCATTTGCTTTTTCTGGGATCATCCCACATACAAATGGGATACAACCGCTGCTGCTTTTGCCATGCTGGATGTAGGTGGTTACAATTATGTGGTGAATGAGTATGAAAACGATCATGCAAAATATCCGAAAAGGGTAATGATGGGAACGGAAAGTTTTCCGCTTCAAGCTTATGATTATTGGCAGCAAGTAGAAAAACATCCCTATATAATTGGCGATTTTGTTTGGACGGCGATGGATTACATGGGTGAAACAGGTATTGGACATACCGCACTTGATAGCATTACAAAATTTACAAAGGAGTTTCCGTGGTACAATGCATGGTGCGGCGATATTGATTTGGTAGGTGGCAAAAAACCGCAATCCTATTACCGCGATGTGGTTTGGAACCGGAGCCAATTGGAAATGTTGGTGCATGCGCCCATTCCCGAAGGGCATAAAGAAGCAACAAGCCCATGGGGATGGCCCGATGAATTGCCTGCCTATACCTTTCCAGGAGCTGAGGGCAAAGCCTTACAGGTTCATGTATATACACGGTATGATGTAGTGCGGCTTGTGCTGAATGGTAAAACAATTGCTGAACAAAAAGCATCCCCTCAAACAAAACTCACCGCAACATTCAACATCAATTATGAACCCGGAGAGTTAAAAGCAATCGGTTTTAAAAATGGTAAAGCGGTTGATTCGGTTGTGTTTCATACAGCAGGCAAGCCCGCGGGTATACGTCTTGTTGCAGACCGCACAAGGATAAAGGCATCACGCAATGATCTGGCCTATATCACGGCAGAAGTGATTGATGCAAACGGCCGTGTTGTTCCGAACGTTGAATTGCCTTTGCATTTCAGTATCAATGGCAGCGGAGAAATTGCTGCAACAGGTAATGCAAATCCTTCCGGCATGGCAAGCATGCAACAGCCTCAGCACAAAACCTTCCGTGGAAAATGTTTGGTGATTGTCCGCCCAAAAGGAAAGAGCGGAAGCATCACATTAAAAGCAACTGCAACGGGGTTAGCACCGGCACAGATAGTGATTTCAACAAAATAATGAAACCAATAAAAGTTATCAAAAAGTAAAAGCAATACTTATGCAATTAAAAAATATTCAAAGGCTGGTTTTTTGCCTTGCTATTATTTCCACCTCTCTTCTCAGGGCACAGGACAACAGTCCATTGACCAGTAAAGACTTTGGAACGTACACAATAAAAGACACTCTGTTCAAAGAGCCTTTTGTAGATGTTGATGAGTGGCGGGATAAACCGGTTCGTCATCGCTACGTACACGGTGGCTTTAAGGGAACCGAAACCCGTTTCTCGTTTTATTTTCCTCCTAAACAAAAATACCTTGGCCGCTTTTTTCAATACTTCACTCCTTTTCCTGATAATGAGAACCTGGCACAAAATGCAAAGGGTGAGGACGACATGATAAGCTTCTCTGGTAACAGCGGTGCATATTTTATTGAGACGAATGGCGGCGGAAAAATTGATTTCTCCAAGCCTAAATCTAATGCCGACCCTACCATTGCGGCTTACCGTGCCAATGCAGCTTCAGCCCAATTTTCACGGGTAGTTGCGGCCAAAGTTTATGGAACCGAAAAGCGGCCATACGGTTATGGTTTTGGTGGCAGTGGTGGTGCTTATCGTACGCTTGGAAGCATTGAAAACACCGAAGGCGTATGGGACGGAGTTGTTCCTTTTGTTTTGGGTTCACCAGTCGCTATCCCCAATATGTTCACGGTACGCATGAATGCGATGCGGATACTGTACGACAAATTTCCAGCCATTGTAGACGCATTGGAACCCGGAAGCAAGGTGGCAGTAGATGCGGGGCTCAACGCCGAAGAAAAAGAGGCGCTGCAGGAGGCAACCAAAATGGGTTTTCCGCCCAAGGCTTGGTTTGCCTATAAAACAATGGGCATTCATGGTTTTTTGGTTCTTTACCAAAGTATAGTCGCAATGGACTCTAAGTATTTCAAGGAGGATTTCTGGCACGTTCCCGGATACCTGGGTGCTAATCCGCCTGCATCCCTTTTAAAAGCAAGAATACAAAAAGTAAGCAGGATAAAAGCAGGGATAACGAATGACGAAGCCGTCAGGTTAGGATTGACCCAACCACTTTCAGCTGAGGAAAAAGGAACTGCCGATGCTGCTTGGAAGAGCATGGGTGAGAAAGAAGGCACAATGCCTGTTGCATTTCAGTTGGAGGACATGCTGCCTGATGTTAATTTTATTGGAGGCGATTTAATTATAAAAAGCGGAGCTGCCGCCGGTAAGGTGTTACAATTAACCAAAACCGTGGATGATAAAGTTGTTCTTAGCCCTACCAACAGTCGCAGTTTGCTTGCGCAGGTAAAACCGGGAGACACTGTGCAGGTAGATAATTCCAATTTTCTCGCAGTACAAACTTACCATCGTCACCAGGTGCCCGGTAAAGAATATTATGTATGGGATCAGTTTCGTGATACAGCGGGCAAGCCGGTATATCCACAACGCCCGATGCTGCTTGGGCCAATGTTTACCCGGGGCGCTTCTGGGGTGTTACCTAAGGGCAAGTTTAAAGGCAAGATGATTTTGGTGGAATCGTTGTGGGACAGCGAAGCTTTCCCCTGGCAGGCAGACTGGTACCGTACCAAACTAAAGGGAAATATGGGCGACAGCCTGGATAACAACTTCCGGCTGTGGTTTATTGATCACGCCAATCACGGCGACTTATCAAATCCCGCCGCCTCAACACATGTGGTTAGCTACATGGCTGTGTTGCACCAGGCCCTGCTCGACTTAAGTGCCTGGGCGGAAAAAGGAGTTGCCCCCGCAGCAACTACTAATTATAAAATAGTGGATGGGCAGGTTGTTGTACCACCTTCAGCGAGAGAGCGCAAGGGTATACAGCCAGTTATAACATTGCAGGCCAATGGAGGTGACCGGGCCGAAGTGAAACCTGGTCAACCGGTTATTTTTAATGCAACTATTGAAGTGCCTTCACACGCCGGCAAAGTAGTAACGGCAGAGTGGGACTTTGAAGGAACCGGTACTTTCCCGGTCAAAGAAAAGCTGGAACAGACCGATAAGCTGGGAAAGCGGTTGACGTTGAAAACTACCCACGTGTTTTCAAAGCCTGGAACTTATTTCGTTACATTGAAAGGGGTGTCACAGCGGCAGGGCAACGCCGGAGATACTTTTACCCGTATACAAAACCTTGCACGTGTACGGGTAGTGGTGAATTAGTATTATCATGATTTTGAATTACTCAATACAATGAAAAAAATCTTCTTTGTTTCTGTGGCTGTTTTCATTTCGGCGATAGCGTTTGCGCAAACAAAAGTGCAAAACGCATTGACTGAACATCTAATTAATCCAATGGGTGTTGAAACGGCACAACCACGGTTTAGCTGGCAACTTGCAAGCGACAAACGAAACGTCTTACAAGCGGCTTATGAAATCAATGTGGGCAGCAACGCCTCTTCTCTAGCCTCAAAAAAAGGGCTGTTTTGGCATTCCGGTAAGGTTTCTTCCGACTCATCTATCAATGTTTCATACAAGGGAAGCCCTTTGCAGTCCGGTACACGCTACTACTGGCAGGTGAGGGTGTGGGACAATTCAGGTAAAGCATCTGCATGGAGTACTCCTGCTTTTTTTCAAATGGCTTTATTAAGCCCTGCTGACTGGAAAGCAAAATGGATTGAACCTGGTTTAAAAGAAGACAGCCTCAGGCCTTCACCCTTGTTCAGAAAAGAATTTAATAGTCCAAAAAAAATTAAATCTGCAACAGCATATATTACCGCTCATGGTTTGTACGAAGCCCAAATTAACGGCAAACGGGTAGGAGATGCCTGCTTTACACCAGGCTGGACAAGCTATCATAAACGTTTGCAGTACCAGGTGTATGATGTGACAGAGCTTGTAAAGCAGGGTAACAACGCCATTGGAGTTACGCTCGGCAGTGGGTGGTACCGTGGTTTTCTTACCTGGGATGTTATCCCCAATAATTACGGGAAAGATATTGCGCTTCTTTTGCGGTTAAACATTGCCTACACCGATGGAACAACAGAACGTATCGTATCGGATGAAAGCTGGAAATCATCAACCGGTGAAATCTGTTATGCTGATATTTATCATGGAGAAACAATTGATGCCCGAAAGGAAAAGAAAGGATGGACAAGGGCCGGGTACAACGATCAGGAATGGAGTAGTGTAAAAGTGGCGAACCATCCAATGAATATTTTGGTTGCTACCGTGAATGAACCGATAAAGAAACACGAAACCTTTAAGCCGGTTAAAATACTTACCACACCGAAAGGGGAGAAGGTAATTGACTTTGGACAAAACCTGGTGGGCTGGGTAATTGTGAAGGCAAAGGGAAAAAGCGGTGATACGATCAGAATCAATCATGCTGAAGTATTGAACAAACAAGGGGATTTTTACACGGAGAACCTGCGGTTTGCAAGAGCAGAAGATAAGTTTGTGCTGAAGGGTGAAGGAGAAGAAGTCTTTGAGCCGCACTTTACTTTTCATGGTTTTCGATACATTCGGGTAAGCGGTTATCCGGGTGAGTTAAAGCCGGAAAATTTTACAGCAGTTGCATTGTATTCTGACATGAAACCGGCGGGTACATTAACCACGTCTAATCCCCTTATTAATCAACTGCAGCACAACATTCAATGGGGACAAAAAGGAAACTTTCTGGATGTTCCTACTGATTGTCCGCAACGGGATGAACGTTTAGGCTGGACCGGTGATGCACAGGTATTTGCCCGTACAGCTTCTTTTAACATGAACGTTAACAATTTTTTTGCTAAATGGCTGAAAGACGTATCGGCCGACCAACTTCCAAGCGGTAAAGTCCCCGATGTTATTCCAAATGTGTTGAATTATCCAAACGGCGGTGCAACGGGTTGGTCTGATGTGGCAACGGTTGTTCCTTGGAACATGTATCTTGCTTACGGTGACAAACGCTTGCTTGAAGAGCAATATCCCAGCATGAAAGGTTGGGTGACGTTCATGACTGATTCCAGTAAAAACTATTTATGGAACAAAGGTTTCCATTATGGTGATTGGCTCTCGTACATGAAAGACAATGATCTTTTCGGCCAGTCGGCCATTACAGATAAATACTTGATTGCACAATGCTTCTATGCACATTCTACACAACTGCTAATCAAGACGGCAAAGGTTTTGGGAAAGACAGAAGATATAGCAAAGTATCAGGAATTGCTCAATCATATTAAAGAGGCCTTCGTAAAGGAATACGTGACAAGTAGCGGTCGGCTAGTTTCAAATACGCAGACCGCATATGTACTGACTTTGAACTTTGATATGCTGCCGGAAGAATTAAGGGGGCAGGCTGTTGACCGATTGGTGGAAAATATTAGAAGTTACAACAATCACATCACCACTGGTTTTCTTGGTACGCCCTATATCTGTCATGTGTTATCCCGTTTTGGCAAAACAGATGTTGCTTATAATCTGCTTCTGCAGGAAACTTTTCCTTCCTGGCTTTATCCGGTGAACATGGGCGCTACCACCATTTGGGAGAGATGGAATGGCATCCGTCCTGACAGCACATTTGAACCGGCTTCTATGAACTCCTTTAATCATTATGCTTACGGTGCCATCGGCGATTGGATGTACCGGCAAATGGTAGGACTCGATACAGAGGAAGACGGTGTTGGTTACAAAAAAATCAACATTCAACCACATATTGGCGGCGGCTTCACGCATGCAGCCGTGACATACCAAACACCTTATGGCAAATTGAGTTCCGGTTGGAAAATAGAGAACGGCAGGCTAATCGTAGATGCTGAAATACCGGCCAACACTACAGTCACCATCTATATTCCGGCAACTAATGCTGATGTGGTGTTAGAGGGTGGGAAAAAAGTTTCTTCAATAAAAGGCATTCAAATAGGTGATGTGGAGAATGGTTATGTGAAAATGAATGTAGGTTCGGGCAGATATAATTTTAGCACGGATTGGAAACCTGGTGTAGAGAAGAAGGTTCAAGGTGAAGAAGGAGTAAAATAATGAACGTTGCTACACTCAAACAGATGCATGAAAAGATGTGGTACAAGTTCCGATTCAAAGGTATCTTTCAGGATGCCGCAAAGAGCGGTGGGTGACAGAACAGAAGGAAAATTGAAAAACTTAAGGTAGGTCACCACAAAAACTCAAAAAAATTAAAGTTGACCAAAGTAGAATTAATACCTACATAAATAGACACCTTGGTAAGGCAAGCATAAAAGATGAAATCATTCAATTCTAATCTTCGGGTTCATATGACAAAAATAACGGCCACTGTTTTTGGTTTGTTGCTATCGCTTGTGTCAACAGCACAGGGAAATGATTCGCCTTATATGCAGGTGCCCTGGAAGGCGGGGTGGATAACCGTTCCAGGCGCAAATCCCACTGGCTATGGTGTCTATTACTTCAGAAAAGGTTTTGAACTTACCTCTGTTCCCAAAACATTTCCGGTTTACGTTTCTGCCGACAACCGTTATAAATTGTTTGTGAATGAAAAACTCGTATCGCTTGGACCTGCAAGAGGCGATTTAGCGCATTGGAACTATGAAACAGTAGACTTAGCTCCTTTTCTCAACAAAGGACAAAACATCATTGCTGCACAGGTTTGGAACGAAGGAGATCTTCGAACAGAAGGCAATCTGTCATTGCGTACTGCTTTTATCCTTCAAGGCGCAACAACCGAATCGGAAGTAATCAACACAAATGAATCCTGGAGATGGATCCAGGACAGCAGCTTTCATCCGATTCCGATTCGCATGCAAACCTACTATGTTGCCGGCCCTGGGGAACGGATTAACATGGCCGCACAACAAAAAGACTGGGAGAAAATTTCTTTCCGGGATAGTAGCTGGAAGGCTTCGTTGCCGCTTTTTCCAGGGTTTCCGAAAAAAGTAAAGGGCCAATACGGCGTCATCAATAGCTGGTTGCTGGTTCCGTCTTCATTGCCACAAATGGAATTGACCCAACAACGTTTGCTGCAACTGCGTAAGGCAGAAGGCATCACCGTTCCGGCTTCTTTCCCTGCCACCAAAACATTACTTACCATTCCTGCCAATACGGTTGCTACGCTTTTGCTCGACCAAACCTTTCTCACCAATGCATATCCTACACTTATTTTCAGCGGAGGTAAAGATGGTGTAATTTCTATTGGCTATCAAGAAGCCTTGTTTACGAAATATCCGGAGAAAGGAAACCGAAATGAAGTAGAAGGAAAAACGATGATTGGCAGAATAGACAGCATTCTTTCGGATGGTACAGCCAGTCAGCGCTTTACTACGCTTAACTGGAGAACCTATCGTTATATCCAATTGCGCATCAACACCAAAGAAACACCTTTGGTGTTGGAAGATATCTACGGTACATTCACCGGTTACCCATTTCACTTCAACGCCAAACTGGAAACCGATAACCAGGAACTACAAAAAGTGATGGACATCGGTTGGCGTACTGCCCGTTTATGTGCAATGGAAACCTACATGGATTGTCCCTATTACGAGCAACTGCAATACATTGGCGATGCACGCATACAGGCAATGGTTTCTTTATACAACAGTGGAGATGACCGTTTGCTGCGCAATGCCTTAAACCTGATGGATTATTCCCGCCTGCCGGAAGGTGTAACGGCCAGCCGGCATCCTTCCGTCTTGCCACAGTACATTACCACTTTTTCACTTTGGTACATTGGCATGTTGCACGATTACATGATGTATGGTAACGACCTTTCTTTTGTGAAGGACAAATTATCAGGCGCAAGACAGGTGCTGAATTATTTTAAAGGATTTCAGCAGGTTGATGGCTCGCTAAAAAATCTGCCGTATTGGACTTTTACCGATTGGGTAACCAGCAAAGGTTGGACGGACGGCAGTGGACCAGTGGGAGAAGATGGTTTTTCTTCACTGCTTGATCTGCAGCTATTGTGGGCCTACCAGGTGGCGGCAGACATGGAGCAACAAATTGGCATGAAAGAATATGCATTGATGTACCAGAAAGAGGCCGCTCAACTAAAGGCCACGATACAAAAAAAATATTGGGACAAATCAAAAAAGCTTTTTGCCGATAGAACAGAGAAAGACCTTTTCTCCCAACATACAAATGCATTGGCAATTTTAACCGGGTTAATACCGAAAGAAGGAGCAAGAGAAATTGCAACGCATTTGTTGTCCGATACCACGTTGGCTCCTGCTTCTATTTATTTTAAATACTATCTGCACCAGGCCTTAACGAAGGCAGGTTTTGGTAACCAATACCTGAACTGGATAGGCAAATGGAGAGAAAATATAGCATTGGGATTGACCACCTGGGCAGAAACATCGGAATTAAATACAACCCGTTCCGACTGCCATGCCTGGGGCGCCAGTCCAAACATTGAGTTTTTCAGAACCATTCTTGGTATTGACACGAATGCTCCGGGATTTGCCAAAGTGAAGATTGAGCCACATCTTGGATCAATCAAAAAAATTGGAGGAGAAATTCCGCACCCGAATGGAAAAATTAAAGTTCGGTACAGTGAGGAGAATGGGCGTTTAAACGCTGACATTGACCTTCCTGCTAAAACAACTGGAAGGTTTGTTTGGAAGGGGAAGTCGTACCCGCTAAAAGAGGGAAAGAACAGTATCAAAATATAAAAAATTAACGCCTCTATGCTTGTCTTTTATTGATTCAGATAAAAAACGATTTTGCAGCAAAACAACCCGCCGCGTTGCACATCTATCAATCAGGGGCTCATGGCTTTGGCATGAAAAAACAAAATGCGCCCACCGATACATGGATTGAATGTTTTGGCGATTGGGTAAAAAGCAACGGATTGCTTTAGATAATTCTGGAATTAAAATAAAAAAAATGAAGCCGACATTATCAAAATCAGTTCGTAAAATTTCTGCTATTCTTTTCTTTTTTGCCTGTAGTTCACCATGTAAATTATTTGCGCAGGCTGTAGATAATCCTATCAGCGTAAAGCTCTCCGGTTTAAAACCAGGCGCAAAAATTAACGAAAGATTCCAGTCGTTCAACGTAGAAATGGTTGAAGTGGTTGGGGGAAATTTTTGGATCCCTTATGATAAAATGGACACAACCAAATCCATAACCGGGAATGTTGTTGTGGGTGAAAATAAAAGCCTTTACAGGCCAGTACCGCCTATTGACCTTTACGAGAAAAGGTTGCGCATGCTGGCAGCAGCATTAGGATCTACGTTTATGAAGGTGAGTAGGACCTGGGCAAATAGCACCTGGATTGAGTTACACAACGTTTCAATACGGCAAGCTGAAATTAAGTTCACCAACCATGAAGAAAAAAGGAACGCTAACACTCAGCGTTGATGTAAAAAATACCGGTAGCAGGCGAGGTGCGGAGGTGGTGCAAATGTATGTCCGTGATGATTATTCTTCTGTAACAAGACCAGTAAAAGAACTAAAAGGTTTTAAAAAGATTTGGTTGGATCCGGGGCAATCTCAAACGGTAACCTTTACCATTAATCCGGAACTGTTAGCTTTTTATGATAAAGACATGAAGTGGGTTGTAGAGCCAGGAGATTTTACCATCATGGTGGGCACATCGTCAGATAAAACCGATAGCGTTAAATTAAAAGTAATCGAATAATTTTTAAGTGTTCTTTCGTCTTTAAGAAGCTGCATGAGTTAATTATTTTGAATACCAGCGGAAGTGTTTCATAGCATCACCGTTGTGTCACAATCCTTTCATCGGCATACATAATGGCGGCATTTCAGACCATATAACCAATTAGAAAAAATAACACTCAAGCAGCTTCTAAGTATGTCCTAAAATTTACATTGATTTCAAGAAACTATACCACCATCTTGGGTTTTTACTGGATTTAAAAAATAGTCCAGCGCTGCCCCTACACAGATGAACCTGTTTTTCAACGCTTTAATTCACCCGGCAAAAATTCTTAAAAAAATTGTTCAGGAAAATTTTGTTATTAAAATATTTTCCTCTTATTTTGGGTTAGGGAAATATTCATGTAAGTATATTTTCCTTTTGCTAACGCTATATGAAAAAAGAAATCCTTCAAACTTCACTGGAGCAATTTTTAAAATACGGCATTCGCAAAGTGTCGGTGCAGAAGCTTGTTGAGCCGTTAGGCATTTCTACAAAAACGGTTTATAAACATTTTAAAAACAAAGAGAATTTACTAAGAGAAGCCCTGCTGTTTTACTACGAACAAAAGTATCACCTACTCGATAATGGCGCAAAAGAACAAAACGCTGTAGCCCTGTTTTGCAATATATGGTATGGAGCGATAGAGGCAGAACTGAAAGTTAATCAAGTCTTTTTCCGTGACTTACTTCATTACTACCCGGAGTTAAATGAAAGATTTGCCGCTACAACTGACAAGGTTTTTACGGAACTGTTTATGAGAATTTTGCAGCAAGGCATCAACGAGGAGCTCCTAAGAGAAGATATTATTCCCCAGGTGGCATTGGATGGCATGTATGTTTTATATGCAGCGATCGTTCGCCAGGAACATTTAAAAAAAATCCGCATTACTTCCCTTGATTTACTAACCAACACAATGCTTATTTACGTGAGGGGCCTTTGTACTCACAAAGGGAAAAAAGAATTCAATGCACATGTGCAAACCTTCCGGCCGGTTGCAAATACCAGGAAACCGAATGGAAAAGTAGCTGTCAATCGAATAAGTCTTAATTAAGATAACAGTCAAGAAAGTTTTATAAAAACATGTTTAAAAAACAACCGGCAATGTTGTCGCATTACCGGTTGGCGAAAATTTCAACTGTCTCATTAACAATTAAAAATTGCTCTAAAGTATGAAAAGAAGATTAACTAACAACCGGCCATGGAGAAGCACTGCAAAATATCTGCTGCTACAGGCAGCTTTCCTTTTGCTGCTTGGTTTCTCCGCTTTTGCGCAGGTCAGTATTAAGGGGAAAATTTCGGATGAAAAAGGAAGCCCTTTGTCTGGCGCTACCGTTCAGGTGAAAGGCACCGGCAACACCACTCAAACTGACCAACAGGGAAATTTTACCGTTAGCGCTCCCAAGGCTTCCTCCCGATTGATGGTGTCTTTTGTAGGATTTGAATCAAAGGAAGTTGCTGTAAGTAGCCAGGGTAACACCAATATCACCCTTACTCCCACTGGTGGAAATTTGGGAGAAGTGGTGGTGATTGGTTACGGTACCCAACGCAAATCAGACTTAACGGGCGCTGTTTCCTCAATCAGTGTAAAAGACCTTCAAAAAGCGACGCCTATGAACACCACGGAAGCCATTCAGGGTAGGGCTGCCGGTGTGTTGGTTACCACAAACTCGGGCGCACCCGGCAGTGAAGGCGCCATTCGCATTCGGGGTATTGGTACGGTTAACAACAACGACCCGTTGTATGTAGTAGATGGTATGTTCGTAAGTAGTATCAATTTCCTAAATCCATCAGATATTGCACGTATCGAAGTGTTGAAAGATGCGTCGGCCACAGCTATCTATGGTTCAAGGGGCGCTAATGGAGTAGTGCTGATTACCACGCAAAGAGGTACAAGCGGCAAGCCTGTTGTTACTTTCAATACAAACACCGCCATCAGTAAAGTAAGCAATCTTCCCAAAGCATTAAATCGTGATCAATATCTCGATTACAAAAAGACTGCTTATTTAAATGGTTATTTACGTTCAGTTGCAAACCCTAACCCTAACATTGATCCTTTTACGACTACTGAGCCATTTTTCAACTATATCAAAACAGTAAAAACAGAGTACGACAAAGGTTACAATACCGAATGGGCAAAAGAACTTCTAAAGACGGCAGTAGTTCAAAATTATGATGTTGCTATTCGTGGAGGAGCGAACAACGTCCGCTATGCTGCCAGTGCCGGATACTTCGATCAAAAAGGAATCATTGACAACAGTGCCTACAAAAGATATACTTTCCGGCTGAATACAGATTATACACTGAGTAAACGTTTGTTAGTGGGCCAAAATTTGAACATTACCAATTCCATCACCAGCGGCCGGTATGGTGAAAGCACTCCCGGTGGTATTATCAATCAAATTTTAAATGCTGATCCGTTTACGCCTGTAGTAAAGCCCAACCCGGATGTTAATGACCTTGATTATCGTTACAACAAGTTCGCCCGTTCTTTGGTGAACTCCGCTGCAGGTAGTTCCAATCCTGCCGGTATTATTTCCCGGATGAACGATCGCACAAACCTGGTACAACTCATGGGTAATGTTTTTGCTGAACTGGAAATTATTAAAGGATTGAAATTACGCTCAAGCATGGGTATTGACTATAGCAATACAAGCCGTTCTGCTTATGAACCTAAATACATGATCGATGCGCTTGAAAAAAATGATATTAGTACAGTAACCGAAGACCGTGCTAATTTTTTAGGTCAGGTGTGGGAAAATACATTAACCTATAACAACAAATTTGCCGGCCATTCCATCACGGGGCTTTTAGGGTATACCGAAGAATTGTACAAAGGGAAATTTACAAATGCCGGCAGACAAGGTACAGCCAACAATGATCCTGCGTTGCAGGTATTGAATGCTGCAACAGGGTCTATCTCATTGTCCGGAAACAAAACCAACTTTGCACTCAAATCTTATTTTGCAAGGGTAAATTATTCCTATGCTGACAGGTACCTGTTAACAGCAACTGTGCGTCGTGATGGTTCCTCAAAATTTGCAGCCGGCAAACAGTGGGGAACGTTTCCTTCGGCATCAGCCGGATGGAAGATTAGCAGTGAAAAATTCTTTGAACGCCTCGCTTCTCATGTAAACACGTTAAAATTAAGAGCGGGCTGGGGGCAGATTGGAAATCAAAGCATGCCAGGTGGTACCAACAATCCATACCTTTCTTTGGTAGAGGGTAGCAATGGCTATCGCTATGTTTTTGGCGATGCGATTGCAAACGGAAATTACCTGACATCGCTTGGAACACCATCCATCACCTGGGAAACATCAGAGCAAACCAACATTGGACTTGATCTTGGATTCTTCAAAAATAAACTCACCATTTCTGCAGATTATTTTATAAAGAATACAAAGAACATGTTGCTGCAGGTTCAGTTGCCGTCGTATACCGGCTTCCCCAGCATACCTTACACCAATGCAGGTGAGATACAAAATAAAGGTTTTGAAATAACAGCGGCTTACCAGGGAAATGCAGGCAAGTTTACTTACGGAGTTTCTGCAAACGCTTCCAGGTTTACCAACAAGGTCCTAGGCCTGGGTACTGGCAATAATCCGATTGTAGCGAGTGATTTGGTAAGTACATTGTCAATTAACAAAACAGAAGTGGGTAGGTCTGTAGGCGAATTTTTTGGTTATGTTACCGATGGTATATTCCAGAATATGAATGAAGTAAATGCCTATAACAAGAATGGCACGAATATTCAACCCAACGCTTTGCCGGGTGATTTCAGATTTAAAGACTCAAACAACGACGGGGTAATCAACGCCGCTGATCAAACCTACATTGGAAACTCATTGCCAAAGCTTTTATATGGTTTTAATTTAAACCTTGGTTATAAGAATTTCGATATTGCTGCACTCTTCCAGGGGGCTTATGGTAATAAGCTCTTTAATCTTAATAAAAATTACAGAGGCACATTGAATGGAACCTACAATGGAGATTTGAAATACTACGAGGCAGCATGGAGAGGTAATGGTACATCTAACACGCAACCACTTATGTCAACGGTGGACAGGAATCAAAACTTCAAGGTGTCTGATTGGTATGTGGAGGACGGCTCCTACATGCGTTTAAAAAACCTTCAAATTGGATATAATATTTTTCAATCCTGGTTGCGGAAGGCAGGTATCAGCAGCAGCCGTATTTATGTGGGTGGTACAGATCTTTTCACCATTACAAAGTATACAGGAATTGATCCGGAAGCCGGTTTAACAGCAAGCCCTATTGCCGCAGGCCGGGAATTTTCGGCTTATCCAAAAATGAAAAGATACAGCGTAGGGCTGAACCTGACTTTCTAATTCTGATTATTAAACAACAAAAATATACAGCAGCATATGAAAAAGAATTTCTTAACAAAAGCGGTGCTGGCGGCATTTGTCCTCGCCACTGTGTCCTGTAAAAAGGATTTGCTCAAACAATCTCCGGCTGGTGTGCAGACAGATGTAAGTTATTTTAGAACGGCAGACGATCTAAACAAGACCCTAACTGCAGCGTATAATTATTTACAGCAGCCTGTTTTTCCACCTTATGAAACAGCCAGATGGGCTATCGGAGACGTAGGGTCCGATGATGCATTGAAAGGCGCAGGTGCCTCAACGTTTCCGATTGCAGGTATTTCGGAGTTTTCATTCAATCAGCAGACAGCCACCAATAATTTAATTAAAACCTATTGGTCAACTATGTATAGCATGATTGGCGTATGCAATCTTGTAATCGATAAACAAACGATCGTATCGGGAGATGCAACGATAATAAAGAACATTGCAAACCAAGCCAGGTTCATTCGTGCATTTGGCTATTACGAACTGGTGAAATATTTTGGGGATATACCCATGCCGTTAACGTATTTGGATCCTGCTAAAGTAAACCTGGCAAAAACACCAAAGGCACAGGTTTTTGCCCAGATTGAAAAAGATTTAACCGACGCTTCCGGCCTGCCAACAAAAACGCAGCTGGGCGCTACTAATGATGGGAGAGCAACATCGGGTGCTGCTAACGCTTTGTTAGGAAAAGTTTATATGTTCCAGAAGAAATATGCTGAGGCGGAGACCGCTCTGAAAAAGGTCGTTGATGAAGGGACGTATTCTTTATTACCAGACTATGGTGCCATTTTTAGAAAGACTGGTGATAACAATAATGCCGAATCCATTTTTGATATTAAACACAAGGCCAATACCGGTGCCTTTCCGGGAGAAGGAACTTTCAACCTGGCTTTTCAACAACCGAGTGAAGCTCCAATTGGGGGATTTGGACAGAACGAACCAAGTCAGGACTTGCAGAATGAATTTGAGAAAGGAGATCCCCGGGCTATTTATACCATCCTGTTCAAGGGCGATATTATTCCTAATGGAGCTGCAGCATATACCGTGAATAATACTGGAACAACCGGGGGCCGGGCCAACCGGAAATTCTATATTTCCCCAAGTGAAAAAGTTGCTTTTGCCGGCGCTATTGATGAAGCCAAAAGCAATCATATCATCCGCTATGCCGAAGTGCAGCTTCTCTATGCCGAAGCCTTGAATGAAAACGGTAAGGCGAATGAGGCACTTACGTGGTTAAACAAGGTGCGTCAGCGGGCACGAACAACACCTGCAAACGACCCACAACGCACTTCTACAATATATGATTTACGTTATACAGGTACACTATTGCCCGACGTAACGACTACAGACAAGACAGCCCTCCGCACCGCGATCTGGCATGAGCAGCGTGTTGAACTGGCAATGGAAGGGCTGCGAAGGGAATATCTTACCCGGCAAGGCAGATTGGCACAACGAATGGCGGCAACAAAGGGTATTGCAGCATTTGATGATAAATATATTTTGTTACCCATTCCTCAATCAGACATTGATTTATCGAATGGTCAGATAACACAAAATCAAGGTTATTAACCGAACAGAGAAGACACTGATTTAATTTCAGTTTCTTCTTTTGTTTTCAACAGTGTACTTACGATGCACAACGCGACTGATTACCTGCGTGAAAAATGAGTCGCAGTTTACAATAAAATAAAAAATGAAAAAACAATTTATTTTGCTCATTGTATTACTGGCCGCGTTTTGCATGCAGCACCTGCCGGCACAAAACCTGGCGGCCAAAGTAGATTCCGGCAACATCAGCGGAGCGGATTATAAAATTGTTTTTCCCGCCAATTGGAAGGGCAAACTGGTGATGTATGCTCATGGTTACGAAGTGAAAGGACTGGTACCAAAAAATAGTAAAAGCCCGGGTTTTATTAATGCACTCATTCCTTTCCTGGAGAGAGGTTTTGCCGTTGCGGCGTCAGATTATTCTACACAAGGTTATGCTGTTGTACAAGGCGTGGATGAGACCGAAGCGTTGCGAAAATATTTTGTAAAAAATTATGGAAAACCCGATACAACCTTTATGGTGGGCCATTCGATGGGCGGCGCTATTGCCATTGCTACAATGGAGAACTTTGGCAAAAACTACAAAGGTGGTTTGCCACTTTGTCCCATGGATGGCCCTTTGTATCCTTTTGCGAGTAACAGTTTCGATTTTTATGCAACCTGTAATGCCATGTTTCCGGGCATTGAGCCACCACTCTCCAAAATTTTTGCACCAAACAGAATGGATAGCGTAAAACCGATGACTCCCGGATCAATGTTCTCAAGATTAAATGAGATAAAGAAAAGAATTATTGGAAAAGACTCTGCGGTTGCATTGGCATACTGCAAACGGTTGGATTTGAAATTAGACGACCTTCCTTTCAAGATCTTTTTTTCTGAATTAGTGTTGCGGGACTATGCCGAAAAAGCAAAAGGCAATCCTTTTGACAATACAAACACCATTTATAGCGGTTTCCCCGACAACCGGGAGATCAATAAAAAAGTAGAACGTCTTACGGCTACCGTTGATCCAATAGACTTTTTCAAAACTTATGATCGCACCGGCAACATCAACCAGCCAATTGTGTTAATGCATACATTGTACGATCAGTTGATTTCGCCATCAGTTGTAGTGGATTTTGAAAACATAGTAAAGGCACAACGCAAGTTGCAAAACCTTACGATACACTATACTAACGGTCAGGGGCATTGTGCCTTTACGCCGCAACAGACCGCACAGGCGTTTGATGAATTGAGGGCCTGGGCAAATACCGGCAAAAAACCGAATGCCGGGCCCATTGAGTAATGCTGACAAACAAGTTGAACGATTCAATGACCAATCATTTTATAATGACTAATAAAAAATATCCATCGTTTCGTGTTTCACCTAAATAAGAATGTTTTTCTTTTTGTTTGTTTTCTATATCTTACTGGTATAAATGCTTTTTCTCAAAAAAAACTAGCAAAGAAGGGTGGATACAATTATTCAATGACAAAGACTTAAAGGACTGGAATATCAAGAGCATGAGGTATAATTTGAACGAGCATTTCGGCAATACATTTCGTGTGGAAGTTGCATTGGTGAACCTGCAAGGTTTGTATGAATCCTAAATGCCCCCACTAAAAACCGTATCATATGGTACAAGGAGATTGCCGATGCAAGAACAAGAAATGAGCATGTACTAAGGATAAAAATGTAAAACACAAATTATAGCAGATCGGGATAGTTGTCATTTAAAAAGAGTTCTATGTACCAGTTGAAAGTTGCAGACCATAGCCATGTCACCAAAGTGCAGCAGATTGTTAATTCAATTGTGAAAGATATTGATGCGGGAAAATTAAAGAAGGAAGAACGACTGCCCTCGATTAATCAATTTAGTGAACAACACAGTGTTGCCAGAGATACAATAGAAAAAGCCTACAAACAACTTCGAAGACAAGGTTATATCGCGTCTTTTCCTGGCAGAGGTTATTTTGTTTTGGGAAATAGCAGAAGGCAATTAAAGGTGTTACTCATTTTCAATAAACTTAGTTCCTATAAAAAGACTGTTTATGAAAGTTTCTTGCAGTCATTGGGAGGCAAAGCGAAAGTGGACCTGCAAATTCATCATTATGATCCACGAATTTTAAAAGAAATTTTACAGGAGTGCCTCGGTAAATATGACTACTATGTTATCATGCCGCATTTCGTTTCTACAGCGAAAGAAAAGGAATACGTTGATGTTATTAAAATGGTGCCGGCACATGAATTGATTGTTTTGGACAAAGCCCTGCCGCAGTTTTTGTCTTCTTACAGGGCTGTTTACCAGGATTTCAAAAATGATATTTATGAAGCACTGTGTACGTCACATTCATTGATTCGGAAGTACAAAAGCATAACACTGGTCTTACCTGAAGAAATTCATCATCCCAAAGAAATCGCTGAAGGCATTGCGGTGTTTTGCGAAGAACAAAAATTGCCCTTCTGCATCATGGACAACATCGGCAGTGAAATGTTGCGAATGCATACGGTTTACATTGTAACCGATGAAGACAACCTGGCAAGACTATTAAAGAAAAGCCGTGAACTGGATTTTGCGTTGGGAAAAGACATCGGTATCATTTCATTCAATGAAACCGTTTTTAAAGAGTTACTGGATATTACCGTTATCACTACTGATTTTGCAGCGATGGGCAAAACAGCAGCAAGACTGGTTTTAGGAAAAGAGTGCGAGCAAATCAAGAATCCCTTCTATGTTATTAACAGAGGTTCTTTATAAAAAATGCAAGCGGTGGTGATGTTTCTTTTTGAAGAAACTGTATAAATAAACTATGACAGTTTTATAAAATGAAACATAAATCTCTCATATAGCAGGCAGTCGTTAAGGTTCACTGTTTCTGCAGCGGAAATCTTTCTGGTGTTAATATTTAGCTTTTTCACCAATCGGGGAAATAAATATGTTCTATTCAACTCAATCCTTCACAAATAAGAAATGCAACGACCACACCTGGTGTGTCCATGATCAAACCCGGTGTGTCCATTTTCATTCTACGAAAAAGTTTGCGGGGACCTTTTTTTTCTTAGTAAGTTTTTTTGTTTCCACCCAATTATTTTCACAGTCAGCAAATGATGCTCCTAAGTGGAAGTTGGGAATTGCATTGTATACGTTCCATCGATTTTCATTCCCGGATCAATTGGCCAAAGCAGATAGTGCAGATGTGAAGTTTGCCGAAGGTTTTATGTTTAGCAAAACGGGCCCGGAGTTGAGGGACTCTATGATCACAATGCTTTCGCCTGCAGGTATAGAAAAGTTAAGCCGGTCGATAAAAGCAAAGGGAATGCAAATGGTATCATTTTATGTAATGGGTGGTAATACTGTTGATAGCTGGAAGAAGCAATTTGAATTGGCCAAACGGTTCAAGGTTAAATATGTCACTTCGGAACCGCCCGTTGATATGCGGGATAGCATTGATAGTCTCGCCGGTGTTTATCATATCAAGGTCGCAATTCACAATCATTGGAAGGGAACGAGCAGGTATTGGCACCCTGACTCTGTATTAGCAGCTCTCAAAGGTCATCCCAATTTTGGCGTTTGTGCAGATGTGGGTCATTGGCCAAAAAGTGGCATCAACCCGGTGGAGGGTTTGAAGAAATTAAAAGGCCACATCATTGCATTGCACCTCAAAGATATTGCTGCTTACAACGATCCCACTTTAAAGGATGTTGTTGTTGGTACAGGCATTATTGATTTTCCGGAAGTGTTTAAAGAACTGAAGCGACAAAATTT
The DNA here is from genome assembly GCA_039922375.1 of Ferruginibacter sp. Classification (GTDB taxonomy): domain Bacteria; phylum Bacteroidota; class Bacteroidia; order Chitinophagales; family Chitinophagaceae; genus Ferruginibacter. The sequence continues at coordinate 1,910 of JBDSAA010000194.1, read as the reverse complement.
TTCCGGCTATATCATGATTGAACGGGATGCCGAAGAGCAGCCCAGCAATCTTCCATCTGTAATGCAGGAAATAAAATATTACAAAAGGCAAATGCAAAAGTTATAGGGATAACCATCCTTGAGGATGGATGGGTAAAACGTTGAAAAAGACATCATACCTGGTTTTCGGCAGCTGCCCGGGTTTGGATAAGAAATAATATAAGGTAGCAGTGATGGTAAAGTAGTACTAACCCTGACAGCTAACTTTTTCGACAGAAATTATATGTTATTCATAAATCAAATGAAATATAAAGTTGTTGCATCACATTGTTGTTTGTTGGGAGAAGGACCAATTTGGGATGCTGATACAAAGACCATCTACTGGGTGGATATTTTAAATGGAAACATCCACGGGTTCGGCACAACCGAAAATGTACATCAAACCATGCAGGTAAATGAGATGGTGTGTGCGGTGGCGTTGTGTACAAATGGGGACTTTCTTGCTGCATTAAAAAGTGGTTTGGCTTTCATTAACAGAGAAAGGGGGGAGGTGAAGCTGTTGCATCATCCGGAAATTCATTTACCTGAAAATCGTTTTAATGATGGTAAGTGCGACCCTGCAGGAAGGTTTTGGATTGGTACAATGTCACTTTCAGAAAAGGCTGGTGCAGGTAGCCTTTACATGATTGAAAGTGACCTTTCTTATTCGCTAAAAATTGAAGGTGTTACCATCTCCAATGGCATGGCATGGAGTCCGGACCATAAGATTTTTTACTACATCGATACACCAACCTTTCAAGTTGTAGCGTATGATTATGACATCGACACCGGGGAGATCACCAATAGAAAACTTGCTATCAACATTCCGGAGAAAGAAGGCTTTCCCGATGGAATGACCATTGATACAGAAGGCATGCTTTGGATTGCACATTGGGATGGCTGGCATGTGGTCCGTTGGAATCCTGTGACAGGCGAAAAGTTGTTGAGCATTCCTTTGCCTGCGGCACGTATTACCTCCTGCACTTTTGGCGGTGATGATTTGCAGGATTTGTACATCACTTCTGCAAGCATTGGCCTTACAGAAAGACAACACGAGGAGCAACCCTTGGCCGGTGCGCTGTTCGTTGTTAAAAATTGTGGTTTCCAGGGAATGGAAACTGCTGTATTCAATTATCAGCAAAATAAAAACGTATGAACGAACGAAGATTTGAAGGGCAGGTAGCTGTTATCTCCGGCGGGGCAGATGGCCTGGGAAAAGGCATCGCCGACCGCATTGCTTCCGAAGGCGGAGCGGTTGCATTATTTGATATGAACAGGCAACTACTTGACCAAACAGTTGTAGCATTTCAGCACAAAGGTTTCAAGGCTTCCGGTTACGTAGTGGATGTGTCATCAGAAGAAATGGTGCGCCAAAGTTTTGCACAAGTGGAAGCAGCCTACGGCAAGATTGATATCATGATTAATTCGGCCGGCGTTGTAGGACCAACAAGTACGAAGATTACAGATTACCCCACGGATGCATTTGACAAAGTCTATGCTGTTAATCTTCGTGGCACGTTTCTGATGGCTAAATATGCACTCAAAGCGATGGAAAAAAAGAACTATGGCCGGGTTCTGCTAATTGCTTCCATTGCTGGTAAAGAAGGCAACCCCGTTATGGTGGGTTACTCATCTACCAAAGCAGGTGTTATTGGTCTTGTAAAAGGTATAGGAAAAGAGTATGCGGAAACCGGGATTACCGTTAATGGATTGGCCCCCGCTGTTATAAAAACAATCATGAATGAAAACACAGACCCAAAACAAATGGAATATATGTTAGCTAAAATACCCATGAAACGTTTAGGGACAATTGAGGAAGTGGCAGCCATGAGTGCATGGATTGTATCGGAAGAATGCAGCTTTTCTACAGGGTTTGTTTTTGATATTTCCGG
>JBDSAA010000193.1:0-4065 GCA_039922375.1 Ferruginibacter sp. | reverse complement strand
TGCTACACTTGGCTATGTAATTTGGGCCTTAACCATGATAATTCCTTCAGTAGTGGCCCTCAAGATTATAAATTGGCAGCTTGATCGAAATAAAAAATCAATACTGTTTGGTTTGATAATAGGCTTTTTAGGAGCAGCCGGCCAGTTGATTTTATTTCATGCACTGAAAACAGGGCCGGCTTATCTTGTCTTTCCGTTTGTTTCATTATCACCTGTGGCCACCATTTTGCTTTCTTTCTGGCTTCTTAAGGAAAGAGCTTCTATTATCGCGTGGATAGGGATCATCCTTGCATTAATTGCCATCCCATTACTTTCCTATCAGCCATCCCAAAACGGCCAATCGTCCGGCTCTCTGTGGATTTTGTTATCACTCATTGTTTTTTTGTTATGGGGAGCACAGGCTTATTTTATGAAGGTGGCTAACGAACACATGAAAGCTGAAAGCATATTTTTCTATATGATGGTTTCCGGCATCGCCTTAATACCTATGGCAGTTTTAATGACTGATTTTTCCCAGAGAATAAACTGGGGTTTTAAAGGACCCTGGCTGGCGGCGGCAATTCAAATGTTGAATTCAATCGGGGCATTGTTTCTTGTCTATGCATTCAGGTATGGTAAAGCCATTGTCGTTAGTCCGTTAACCAATGCGGGGGCGCCAGTTATTACAATTGTTTTATCGCTTATAATTTATGGAGTGTTTCCTCATTTGATTGTATTGAGTGGAATGATACTGGCGGTTGTTGCGATTTTTTTATTGGCTAAATGATGAAACATTAGGAGTAAGAGAATGATTCAGTTTACTATCGAAGTTTTGTTTTGTTGAGTGAAAGAAATATGAATCATGATAAGTGGGACAATTTGAAAGAATTTTTCATAGAATATTTTAGAAGAGCATTGGGTTATACTTATTCAAATTCAAATAGGTCAGAATAAAAAATCTTATTTCATCAAAAAAAAAGGAGGTCATTTTGAAAAAAAACAACAGATCCACATTTACGAGGGTCATTATGAATTGCAGCATTCTTAAAGCAGCAAAGGTTACCCTCTTCCTCTTTGTAGTGGCTAGCTTAAATGCCTGCACAAAACAAAGAAAGCTTGAGGGCATCGCTTCATCCGTAGAACTCACGTCTACTCCTGCCCTGGCATTGAAAGGCCCAATCACAAATGAACGAGCTGACTGGAAGAAAAAAAAAGACCCTCATTGGATTTTCAGCGACGATTTCGAAACTACCGATCCATTGGTTGGAAACGGCCGTTACTTTGAGTATGATGACAACGGTGGCGATTTCATTCCCATGGACGGTGTTGGGGTGAACGGTTCCCGTGGTATGCGTGTAAAATGGCAGGCAGGGGAAGTACCTGCAGGAGGTCTCAGCCTTGGTTTTGGAAGACAGACGGATCCGTATATGGACAAGGACATACGGAGTACCGAGAATTTCCGTGAGATATATTACCGGATGTACCTTAAGATGCAAACCGGCTGGATAGGAAACCCCGCCAAATTGTCCAGGGCCACCATCTTAGCCAAAAATGACTGGTCGCAAGCTATGATTGCCCACTTATGGGAAGGTAACGGCGATGCCCTGGGCATTGATCCAGTCAGTGGCACTAATAATAGCGGGGTAGTAGTAACCAGCGGTTACAATGACTTTGCAAATTTTAACTGGCTTGGTTTTAAAAGTGGCAGCACCCCTATTTTTAATACCAGCAATGCTGGAAAATGGTATTGCATCGAGTCGCACGTAAAGCTGAATGATAAAGGCAAGTCAAATGGGATTCAGGAATTTTGGATTGATGGCCACCTCGAGGCCCGAAGCGACAATCTCAATTTTGTAAGCAGCTATAACGCTTACGGTATCAATGTAATCTTTTTCGAAAACTACTGGAACGATGGCTCTCCCCAAACACAGGAGCGTTACTTTGATAATATAGTTGTATCAACAAAGCCAATCGGTTTCTGAGTTTACGTTAAGCCACATTGAACTTTTATAGAATTTAAAAATTACTGAAATGAAAAAAAAATTTCAACAGTATGCCGGGTAAGCAATACACAATAGATGATGAATTAAAGACAAGGGAAAGCCAATGTCGCTAAAAAAAACGGGCAACAGATATGTAAATAGCTTAGCAATCATCGCCTCGCTGGGTGGGTTTTTGTTTGGATATGATACCGCAGTTATTTCAGGCACTATTAATTTTGTTACTGATCAATTTCAGTTGGATGCAGCAGGTACAGGATGGTATGTAAGCTCAGCATTGGTAGGCTGTATTGTGGGTGTTTCCATGGCGGGTATTTTGAGTGACAAATACGGAAGAAAAAAAATGCTCATCTTGTCTGCCCTGTTTTTTGGTGTATCTGCTATTGGATGTGCTTTTGCAATAGGATTTGCTGATGTTGTCATATACCGGTTAATTGGCGGTCTTGGTATCGGTGTTGCTTCCATGTTGTCTCCATTATATATTTCCGAGTTATCACCATCACATAAAAGAGGCAGGCTGGTGGCATTATATCAATTCGCTATTACCGTGGGGATACTTTGTTCTTATTTCAGCAATGCATGGTTGCTCAGGCTATCACAGTATGAATTTTTAATGCAAACAACCGGCTTAGTAAATAAAATTATGGTGAGTGAAGTGTGGCGAATTATGCTTGGCACTTCAGTAGTTCCGGCCCTTCTATTTTTATTCTTGTTACTGTTTGTGCCTGAAAGTCCGAGATGGTTAACAACAAAAGGTGATGAGTCCGGCGCCCTGGATATTTTAAAAAAGATTGTTACCGATGATGAAGCAAAAAAAGAAATCGGGGATATTAAAACTAATCTTCAGAGAGAAACAGGAGGATTTGGTATTTTGTTTAAAGGAGGCTTTAAGCTGGCTATGATCATAGGAATTTCTTTAGCTTTTCTTACACAGGTAAGCGGCATCAATGCCATTATTTATTATGGCCCGAAAATACTGGAAGAAGCAGGGCTTCCTATTGCCGATGCATTGGGTGGCCAGGTAGTGATTGGTTTGGTAAATGTATTGTTTACATTGATTGCTATCTGGAAAATTGATCATCTCGGCAGAAAGCCCTTGTTGCTTGCCGGTGTTATCGGCATCATCGCATCCCTGGTCATTCTCGGTTCGTTATTTTATTTTAATACCACAAACACCTCTCTTCTTTTAATATTTATTTTATTATTCATTGCCTGCTTTGCATTTTCTTATGGGCCGGTTATCTGGGTGCTGCTCTCTGAAATTTTTCCAGCTAAAATAAGAGGTAAAGCCATGTCGCTGGCGACACTTTCATTGTGGATTGGTACTGCATTGGTGGGTCAGTTAACGCCGGTATTTCTCGAAAGGTTAAAACCTGCAGGAACATTTTGGTTGTTTGCAGTCATGACTGCCCCGGCGCTTTATCTCGCAATTAAAGTTATCCCAGAGACGAAAGGCAAAAGCCTCGAAGAAATTGAAAGGTATTGGTTAAATAAAAAATCAAAAGATCATAATCATGCGGCTGAATAATAAAGTTGCTGTCATCACAGGCGCTGCAAACGGGATAGGGCTTGCCATAAGTGAAGCTTTTGCAATCGAAGGGGCAATTGTAATCGCTGCCGATATAGATGAAGAAAAATGTAAAGCGGAAGCGGAAAGATTGAGCGTTGACGGGGCCGTTGTACGAGCCATCAGGTGTGATGTGGGCATAACAGATGATGTTAATCGTTTAATCAATGCCGCCCTTGATGAATTTGGAAGAATAGATGTGCTTGTGAATAATGCAGCCATTGGCATTGCAGGAAATATCATGGAAATGCCTGAAACCGATTGGGATTTGCTGATGAATATAAACCTAAAAAGTATATATCGGACTATTAAAGCATCGCTGCCTTCGATGATAAAACAAAAATCAGGGAGTGTAATTAACTTATCATCAACGCAGGCATTTCGTAGCTGGTACAACTGGACAGCATATGCCGGTGCTAAAGGCGCCATCCTTTCCATGACCAATCAATTAGCCGGTCAGTTTGGTGAATACAATGTACGGTTCAACAGCATTTCACCCGGCGCCATTCTTACCCCGAT
>JBDSAA010000192.1:0-47255 GCA_039922375.1 Ferruginibacter sp. | reverse complement strand
GTACGGTAATCGTACGGGTTGCATTGCCGCCGTTTGTTACCGTGTTGATAAAATACCGGTTGCTTTCAATTGCCTCTACTGCACGCCTTGCATTCAACATACCAAATCCATATGTAAAGTCAGGGCCAGCATTACCGAGGTCTTCCGCTGTGTTGCAGGCCAGTGCTTTCATCAGCGAGCTTTTAGGATTGGCCCCACCATGTGTTTGCCGGTAGCGTTCATACATTAGGGCCAGTGAACCAGTAGCCACGGGGCTAGCCATGCTTGTGCCAGAAATGATTCCATATCCATTGTTGGTAATTGTTGAAGTAGTGGCCACCCCACCCGTTGTTATTTCCGGTTTTAAACGCCCATCTTTTACAGGTCCCCTGCTGCTGAAATTAGCAGTGGTGTAATTCTGTGTATTGATGGCGCCAACTGTAAGCACATTTTTGCCGGTTTGCCAACCTGATTTTATCGTGGCAAAATGAAGTGGAAAAGGTGAACAACTAAGGGCTCCATCGTTTCCGGCAGCAATCACATGGAGCAACTGGGGATACTTACCTATTTGCCTGTCGGCGTAATTACTCAGGATATCATACTCGCCTTCGCCCGGGCAACCATCTTCCCCGGAGTAATATGAGTTATTGGTAAGCACCATGTTATTATCAGTGATATAGGTGGGTGCGTTGGTGATCACATTGCTAAAAAACTCGTTGACCAAGGTGGCCCTGGGCGCCATTCCATGATTTTTCGCGTTGATGATGCCGCCACCAGCCGCAGTACCCGCTACATGCGTTCCGTGCCAGGTTGCCTTGGCCGGACTGCGGTTGATCAGCCTTCCCGAGAAATCGATATGAGTGGAAATGTCAGCATTGTCTCCAATACCAATTGTTACTCCTCTACCATTTAAATTTCTTCCGTTCAATGCATTCAACCCACTTATACCGTGTGCGCCGATATCATTGTAGTTGATTATTATATCTGTTACGGATTGTAGATGAATGCTACTTACAAATGGCAGATCAGCAATCGCATTAATAACGGACTGCCCCGCTTCTATAAAAATTACATTGTTTTGGTCAAATTTCGTCACTGTTATTATTGCACCGGCTTGCTGCAATTGCGTGGCTACAACGGCCCTGTCGAGTGTTGGATAAAAGCTAACAGCGATCTTTTTATTCGTTTCCTTACCAGCCGATGAATGATAGTTTGCCAGGTCGGGATCAATTTTATAAAAAGATGGAACCGTGTTTATGGAAGCAATATTGAATGAAGCTGTGGAGGAAAAATTGAAAGCGTTGTTAATGGTAGCGAGGTAAGCGTTGCCCGGCAAGTATTCATGTAAGTAAATGCCCGCCTTGTTCAGGTTTTCTTGTACCTGCACAGATGGCAAAACAGAAAATTGGATCAATACAAAGTATTGTTTTGCAAAGCTGGCCGTTGAAAGGTTTGCTTTTTGAAATGTTTGACTGCTAACATTATTTCCGGTAATAAAATCCCCAGTGGAAAAACGTACAGTATTGGCAGGGAGCTGCGCAAAAAGCGAAGTGCTAAAAAACAAAAGAAAAAAGCATAAAGAAAGGACGGCAATTGGTTTCATGAAATACATTTTGCGAGGCGGGGCGTCTTTGAAGGAGACAATATAGTTAACGTTATCGTTGCGTGTGGTATTGCAGTGAATAAGCTCATGGAACTACTTTTAAATGTTTGTGTAGCTTACTATTGCCGTTCCGGCACTGGCCTTTTAGACCTGTCGGCAGTAAAAATAGAATTTTCCTCGCAACCGGTGTGAGGGTTTGTACCCACTAACCGGGTTGTGTGGCCGGAGAAAAACAACGGCCAGTTTGTTACGTTCATTTATAATGTGATTAAAGATCCAAATAGGTATGAGGCACAAGTGAGTGACACAACGATGCTGACCATAGCTTCCAGGCGGGACCATAAATATCCAGGCCAACTTGTTAAAAATAACGAATCTCCACAAATGAGTATCTGATCTGTACCTGAACAAATCGTAGAGCAAAAAAATCAGCCATCAGCCATTCCCTCCTTATCTTTGCGCCCGATGAATTTGGAAGTGTTGATGAAAGAATATGCAAATGATGCCCGCTGTTTTCAAATTGCGGATAGAATCACTTTGTCCAAACCACAGCAAATACATCTTTCGGGCCTTCAGGGAAGCGCCATTGGCTTTATACTGGCCGCTGTTTTTAACCACAAATCTACCAGCCAGCTCAATCACCTGGTCATTTTAAGAGACGCAGAGGAAGCAGCCTATTTCCACAATACATTTGAGAACCTTACCCAGGCACTGGATATTTTTTATTTTCCTTCTTCGTTTAAAAATAAAAAAAATTACCGCCTGCTCAACAGCAGCCACGTGATGCTGCGAACCGAGGCATTAACGAAAGTGGCGGCAGGTAGCAATAAAAAAGTACTGGTTACTTATCCGGAAGCGTTGTTTGAAAAAGTGGTGTTGCCCAAAACATTAGCCGAAAATATTATTTCCATTAAGCAAAGCGAAACATTGGATGTAAACAGGATTTTGGAAAGATTCGTTGATTATGGCTTTGAAAGAACTGATTTTGTTTATGAACCCGGGCAGTTTGCTGTAAGAGGAGGCATTCTTGATATTTATTCTTTTGGAAATGAAAAACCCTATCGTGTAGAATTGTTTGGAAATGAGGTGGACAGCATCCGCATCTTTGATCCCGTATCTCAATTGAGTGAGCGCAAGTTGCTGCAGGTAAGTATCATCCCTAATGTAGAAACGCAATTTGAAACAGGCGATAAGGTTTCGCTGCTTGATTTTTTACCGGAAAATACCGTGGTATGGACAGAAGATTGGAAATTCATTAAGGAAAAAATAGAACAACAGGAAGAAGATCTTGAACTATACCTGCAAGTTGTAAACACTATCGGTGATACCAGGAAGGTAGCTACAGATGATGACAGTGAAATAAATGAAAAGGCGGATGCCAATGAAAATGATTTTATAAAAGCGGCTGCAATAGAAGAGCAGGTTAAATTGCGCCACATCATTGAGTTTGGCTCAAAAAGTTATTTCGGTCCGGCGCAAAAAAACGCTTCTTCTGATATCCGGTTTACAATAAGGTCTCAGCCGGTATTCAACAGGCAATTTGATTTGCTGATAAAAAACTTAAAAGAATACGAAGCCAAAAAATATAACATTTACCTTTTTGCCGATAATCCAAAACAACTGGAAAGGCTGCATATTATTTTCACCGACCTTAAAGCGGACATACAAGTTACACCGGTTCCTACTTCCATCCACGAAGGCTTTATTGACGATGACCTACAAGTGATTTGCTACACTGACCACCAGATATTTCAGCGGTACCATAAGTATAAAGTAAAGCAGGCTTTTAGTAAGAACAAGGCGCTTACGCTTAAAACCTTGCGTGAATTACAGCCGGGAGATTATGTTACGCATATCGATCATGGTGTAGGTGTGTTTAGCGGGTTGCAAAAAATTGAAGCCAATGGCAAAATGCAGGAAGCTGTGAGGATTCAATATAAGGATGGGGATCTGTTATATGTGAATATTTCATCGTTGCATAAGATTGGGAAGTATAGTGGCAAGGAAGGCAGTATACCCAAGATGAATAAGTTGGGCAGCGACGTGTGGAACAAGTTAAAAGAGAAGACCAAAAAGCAAGTAAAAGATATTGCCACAGACCTTATAAAATTATACGCTGAAAGAAAGAGCCAGCCAGGCTTTATGCATAGTCCGGATAATTACATGCAAACCGAGCTGGAAGCATCCTTCATTTATGAAGATACTCCCGACCAGGGTAAGGCTACCGAAGATGTGAAAAGGGATATGGAGAAGCCCTCGCCTATGGATAGGCTCGTATGTGGAGATGTGGGATTTGGCAAAACAGAGATAGCCATTCGGGCCGCCTTTAAAACCTGTTGTGATGGCAAACAGGCCGCCATACTGGTTCCTACTACCATCCTTGCCTACCAGCATTTTAAAACCTTTGGCGAACGGTTAAAAGATTTCCCGGTAACAGTAGATTATATCAACCGCTTTAAGTCAGCCAAAGAAAAAAAAGAAACCTTACAAAAGGTAGCTGAGGGCAAAATTGATATCATTATTGGTACACATTCACTGCTGAGCAAGGATGTAAAGTTTAAAGACCTTGGCCTGATGGTAATTGATGAGGAGCAAAAGTTTGGTGTGGCAGCAAAAGAGAAACTGAAAGTATTAAGAACAACAGTTGATTCACTTACATTGACTGCAACACCTATTCCCAGAACACTTCAGTTTAGTTTGATGGGTGCAAGGGATCTTAGCATTATTAATACGCCGCCGCCTAACCGTCAGCCCATACAAACGGAGGTAATGGTTTTCAATGAAGATGCCATCCGCGATATCATTTATTATGAAACCGAAAGGGGCGGGCAGGTTTTCTTTATCCACAACCGGGTGAATGGATTGGCGGAAATGAAAGGACTGATACAAGGGCTTTGCCCGGATATAAGCATTGCCTACGCTCATGGCCAGATGGATGGTGACCAGTTGGAGGATACGATTTTGGATTTCATGGATAGGAAGTATGATGTGTTGGTTTGCACCAATATTGTGGAGAGCGGCGTAGATATCGCCAATGTAAATACCATTATTGTCAACAATGCGCACCAATTTGGATTAAGTGACCTGCACCAGTTGCGTGGCCGGGTCGGGCGCAGTAATAAAAAAGCTTTTTGTTATTTAATGGCTCCGCCGGTAAGCACTTTGCCAGCAGATAGCAGGAAAAGATTGAATACACTGGAGCAATACAGCGACCTTGGAAGTGGTTTCCAGATAGCCATGAGAGACCTTGATATCCGTGGTGCGGGCAATATGCTGGGCGGTGAGCAAAGTGGATTTATTGCAGAAATAGGATTCGAAATGTACCAGAAGATACTGGACGAAGCCATCCGGGAATTGAAGCGCTCAGATTTTAAAGAATTGTTTACCGAAGAAATCGGGCAGCAGGATGATTTTGTAAAAGATTGCAGTATTGATACTGATCTTGAAATTTTGATTCCTGATGTATATGTTGAAAGCATTACGGAAAGGCTGAGTTTATATAGCAGGCTCGACAACTGCGAAACAGAAAAGGACCTGATGGATTTTCATAAGGAAATGCTTGACCGTTTTGGCCCTATACCGCCACCGGTGGAGGACCTTTTTACAACAGTTCGTTGCCGTAGAATTGCTGTGGAACTCGGCTTCGAAAAGATGATGCTAAAAAATGAAACCTTGAAATGCTTCTTTGTCGGTAACCCGGATTCCCCGTATTTTCAGAGCGAAACATTTAGTGGAATATTGCAATTTTTGCAAAAGGGAACCAATAAAGCTAAGTTGAAACAGGTAGGTAAAAATGGTATCCTGGTAGTGGAAGAAGTGAAAACGATGAAGACTTTGTATAACTTTCTGACTAGAATGAAAGACTCGGTTGAAATGATAACTCAGTAAGTGGGATGGATAGAATAATTGGCTAAGTAGTTATCGCGTTGGGTAGGGCAGGCGGTTATTTTATTTCCATTTTCAGCAACATTTCCTTTTCAATAAATCCTTCCAGTTCGTCCCCCACTACGCATTCACCCACACCAGCAGGCGTTCCGGTGAAAATAAGATCCCCGATGTTTAAAGAAAAATAATTGGAAATATGGGAAATGATATAGTCGAAATTAAAGATCATATCGCCTGAATTGGCCTCTTGCATCAGTTCTTTATTTTTATAAAAACTGAAGTTGATATTCTTTTTATTAAACCCCGGAACGATATCTATAAATTTTCCTATTGCTGCGGAGTTATCAAAAGCTTTGGCTTTTTCCCATGGTAAGCCTTTTGCACGAAGATCATTTTGAATATCCCTGGCTGTGAAATCTATGCCGGTTGTAATACCATTGTAGTAATTAGATGAATGGCGTTCCTGAATGTATTTTCCGTTTTTAGATACACGCAACACTAATTCGCATTCATAGTGTAATTCGTTTGTAAACTCAGGATAATAAAAAGGTGTATGGCTTTGCAACAACGCACTTTTCGGTTTCATGAATATGACTGGCTCTTCGGGAATTTCGTGGCCAAGCTCTTTGGCGTGCGCCTTGTAGTTGCGGCCTACACAGATTATCTTCATGGTTTACAGTTGTTGAAATATAAAATACAACAGCGAATATAGACAAATCATATAAAAAAAACAATTAAGTAAAAATCATTACTATCTAAGCCTTTATAGAAAGCTTATTTGCGTTGTTCATGGTTTGCTCAATACCGATTGTTACAAAATTTTCGATGATCTCGATACATTTTTCAATTTTTAATTGGACGGTGGGTATTTCACTGGCTACCCATTTACCTAAAACGAAATCTGACTGCATTCCTTTTGGAAAGTTATTGCCAATCCCAAATCGTAGCCGGGCATAATTGTCCGAACCCAGCGTGTTTTGTATATCCTTCAGCCCATTGTGGCCGGCTGCAGAACCATTAGCACGAAGCCTCAGTTTATCAAGTGGTAATGCCAGATCATCTACGATGGTCAGTGTATTTTCCAAAGGAATCTTTTCCTTGTCGAGCCAATATTTAAAAGACCTGCCACTTAAATTCATAAACGTAGTAGGGCAAATACAAACCAGTTGCCTGCCCTTCCACTTTACTTCCGCCACATAGGCCAATCGGTCCACCCTAAAATCACCACCATGTTTTTTTACAAATGCATTTACTACATCAAACCCTATATTATGGCGGGTATTGGCATATTCATTTCCTGCGTTTCCAAGTCCGGTTATGAGAAATTTTGCCATAGAAAACGAAGATAACAGAAATGCCCCTTTTTTACGGGGGCATTTCTATCAATAAATATGATTGGGTGTTACAGAGTGCCATTATTGCTTTTAGAGCCAAATAATTTACTTAGTAAGCGGCTACCGGAAGCCTTAATGGTACCTGATTTTTTTGCAACCAGCCCAGCTATTCCCATCTCGATGGCAGAACCTAGTACCGATTTAAATATCCCGGTTGTTTTTCCGATCAGAAATTTTTTGGAGAGTATTCCAATACCTAATCCTACTCCTGCTTTTAATACAGAACCCGTAATGCCTGGTGTTTCTTTTACTCTGGCAAACGTGCTTTTAATAAGATTAATAGGTTTTAAGCTTTCTGTAAACACATGAAAGTTTTCTGACAGTTGCTCTTTTTCTCTAAGTTTTTTTACTTCAAGCCGGGTAATGGCATCTTTTAGATCTGCAGAATTTTTAATTTCCATAATTTCTAATTGAGCATTTTTTTAATAATCATAGTACTCACAGGCTCCTTTAACCAGGCATCTCTAAAAATGTGCAACAGCAAAGCCAGTAAGCCATAAAAACCTGCTACAATAAAAAATCCTAGGTAAACTTTACCCAACACTTCGCCGATCCAGTAGGCCAAACCCATATTTAATAAAAAAATAGTAAAAATAAGTACCAGCAAAATGGCTACCCTGGAAACAATGGAGGAAGTAACGTCGGAAGACTTACTAACAGCCTGAAGCTTTAATAAATCCAACCTTGTTTCAAGGTACTCACCGGCATTATCAAATAAGGATCCGATACTATGAGGCTGTCTTTCCATCATTATAATTTTAAAAGCAATAATAGGATAGTTTAAGAGAACGAATTCTTAACGTCGGCCTTTGCCTTGCCATATTTGTCTTTTCCTTCAGCATACAGATCACTGGCTTCGTCCTTTGCAGTTTCGTAGTGCTTGGAAATGCCGTCTACCAGATCATTTATTTTATCTGATACACTGTTTTTAAGGTCAGAACCTTTCTGAGAGAGCTTACCCCTTGTTTCTGAACCTTTATCGGGAGCGAATAATACGCCCAAAATAGCTCCTGCTGCGGCGCCGATTAATACACCTGTTAGCAATTTACTTGAATTCATAGTTGTTAATTTTATAGTTTAAGAATTTATATAACATAAAGAGTTGTCTAAAATGTTGCCAAAGTTTATATGTTACCGCCTCTGATGCATGTAATATAGTACTGTATTGAATTTCGGGATTCCCCTGCTATTTGTGCATAAAAACCACCCAGGCAAACTGGGAAATAATATCTACAGATGTAGAAACAAAACTGCAATAAAATTACGAACCTTTAAGTTTTTTTTAGTTTAATTCTTATTGATGGGATATTTAATAAATGGCATAATTCTCTATATAAGCTAACCTCACAAGTAAACTAAATAACATGGTAAAAAAAACGCAAAAGAAAACCGTAAAACCGGAAGCTGCCAAAGCAATTGGGAAAATTCCGGCGAAAAAAATTGCTGACTCTATGTTGGCAGATTTTTTTAAAGATGAGTTGAAGGATATTTATTGGGCAGAAAAGCATTTGGTAAAAACATTGCCTAAAATGGTAAAGGCTGCCAGCGCACAAAAGTTGAAAAAAGCATTTACCGATCATCTTGAAATAACGAAAACCCATGTGATCAAATTAGAAAAAGTTTTTGAGTTGGCCGGCCAAAAACCGCAAGCAAAAAAATGCGAAGCAATGCAAGGGATTACGAAGGAAGGAGAAGGGATAATCGGTGAAACCGAAAAGGGTTCCGCTACCAGGGATGTTGGATTAATATTAGCTGCGCAAAAAGTGGAGCATTATGAGATAGCAACCTATGGTGGCCTCGCCCAACTGGCAGATACATTAGGCTACAAGGAAATAGCTGATATTTTGCAAAGTATTTTATTTGAAGAAAAAGAAGCTGATATGCACTTAACAGGTATTGCAGTAAATGATATTAATTACGAGGCCACTGAAGAGCCTGCAACAAAAAAATAAATATTACTAATTGAAAAGGAGCTTTTTGAAAATTGAGCTCCCTTTTTTCAACCTTAAATTGGAATAATGAAAAACACGAATGAGCACTTCAAAAAGTTTGAAGAATTAATTGAAGATATAAAAATTGCGATGCTTGTAACCAAATCAGCTAATGGAAAGGATAGGGGCCGCCCGATGAGTACAGCCCAGCTTGATGATGATGGCCATCTATGGTTTTTTACGAATGAATTTTCTGGTAAAGTGGCAGAAGTATCAGATAATAATGAAGTGTTTTTAAGTTATGCATCTCCCTCCAGAAATAGTTATGTTACTATTAACGGGCTTGCAGAATTGGTGGATGACAAAACAAAAATGTCTGTACTCTGGAACCCGGTTTATAAAGTATGGTTTCCGGAAGGATTGGAGGACCCTAAAATATTATTATTAAAAATTACGGCGCAGGAAGTAGAATACTGGGATGGGCCCAATAAAATAGCAATGGCTGTAAAAATGCTGAGAGCGTATGTGTCCGGAGAAGAATTTGAAGGAGGGGAGCATGAAAAAATAAGCTTGTGAAAATCTTCTGTTCCCCAGCGTATAATTTGAGTTGTTGCTAAACTTTGCAAAGGGAAATCGCTGCGGATAATCAGGCTCTTTTTATTATCCACTCAATAAACTTCCTGAAATTTTTTGCGTCGCAAATGGTATAATGAATGGCTTTTGAATACAAGGATTCTTCTGCAAAAATCAGAACAATGAATTTACTTTCGGGCTATCCCTACTGGTTAGTTAAAGATGGGTTGCCTTTTGATTATCCCAAGCTGGAAAAATCAATCGGTGCAGATGTTATTATTATGGGTGGTGGTATATCAGGCGCTCTGGTAGCTTATTATCTTGTAAATGCGGGTGTGAACTGTCTGTTGATTGATGGGCGCACAATTGGCCTGGGCAGCACCTGCGGAAGCACTTCGCTATTGCAATACGAAATTGACACGCCTCTTTGCAAATTAAAAGACAAAGTGGGATTAAAAGTCTTTGACAGAACACTGGTAAAAAAAATTGAACATCATAAAAAGGGGGTTACACTTACTACGGCAACAGGGTGTATATTAAAAAGCAACAAGCTTGTATATGCTACCAGGTATGAAGCTGTTCAATACGTAGACAAAAAAATTGTAACCCTGCATTCCACTTTTGCCTGTTGCAGCGAGCAGGCAAATGGAAAGGAAAAATGCTGGAATGATGATGTACTGATCTGGAATACGGCTGATCCTTATTTATATATGCGTACTACCAAAGACCGGCGAATATTAATTGGCGGCGGGGATGAAAATTTTTATAACCCAGGTAAAAGAAATGATTTGTTGCCTGGGAAAGTAAAAAAACTGGTGAAAGATTTTAATAAAGTTTTTCCTTACATCTACTTTAAACCTGAGTTTAGCTGGGCGGGTGTTTTTGGCTCCACAAGCGATGGACTCCCCTTCATAGGTAACTATAAAAAGTTACCCAACAGTTTATTTGCATTGGGCTTTGGCGGCAACGGGATTAGCTTTAGTTTAATAGCTGCCGAAATATTAACAGACATTATTACCGGCCGCCAAAATAATGATGAGGAAATATTCTCATTTGAAAGGAGTGGAGCATTATAGTAAGACCGAAGAAAGGTACAGGCGCATGAACGGTTTACTTATTAACGGTACTGTCTGTTGGAGTCATTATTATTTCAGCAGAACCAATATTCTTCGCCGGGTTAGATGAATTCTTCAAGTCTTTTTTCCTTTTTGCTTCTGCCTGCTTTTTTAGTTCTGCTGCTTTTTTCTCTTCTGCCTTTTTCTTTTTCTTAAAGAATCCTTTCAGTAAAAAGTTGTGTTTTGCGGCCTCCATATTTTCACTTAATCCTTTTGTTCCAGCCTGCAAATTCGACATGGTTGAGTCGAGTGTCTTGCCAAATTTTTCATCACTTACCAGCTTTGATAAAGCGCCTTTGCCATCATTCATTTTGGTGGTGAATTTTGCAAATTCATTTGAACTTGTTTGCAGGTTGGTAAGGGTACTTTTTAGGCTACTTGAAAACTGCTCATCTGAAATCAATTTGGACAATGCACCATTCCCGTTATTCATTTTGTAACTGAACTCAGCAAGTTGCGCAGTTATTATTCCTGCATTGTCTACGCTTGCTTTCACACTGGTCATAACGTCTTCCATCTCCACCGCTTTTTTTGAGCCAATAATGTCATTGTCTTTAACAATGTTTTTAGCCATCGTGCCTGGAGCAATCGTTAATACCTTATCTCCCATCAATCCATCCGAACCGATACTGGCTGTGGCATCTGTTTTAATAAATTTTTGAATTTCGTCTTTTATCACCAGGTCTACCATTATTGAAGTATCAGATAGCAGTTCGATGCCGCTTACGGTACCTATGTTGATGCCTGAAAACCGTACATTGTTACCTACTTCCAGGCCACTGACTGTTTTAAATTGACTCCTTAATTTGAAGGTAGAACCAAACAGGTTTTTCTGCTTTCCAACAAAATAAATAGTGCCTACAAAAAGGACTAATCCTATGATTACAAACATTCCCAGTTTCCATGTAAATCCCGATTCCTTATGCATGTTTTAAATTTTTTATTATTGATTAAATGAAAAAAGAACGCACCCATTCGTCATCGCTTTTCTCTAGTTCGTCATAAGTGCCTTCAGCGTCAATTACACCTTCTTTTAAAATTACAAGCCGGTCGCCTGTAAGTTTGGCGCAAGCCATATCATGGGTAATAATGATGGAGCTTGTTTTATTTTTTTTCTGTATTGCCAATATTAGTTCACTGATTTCCCTTGAAGTTATTGTATCCAGCCCGGTGGTGGGTTCATCATACAAAATAATCTCAGGCCTTAAAATAAGCGTGCGTGCGAGTCCTATTCGTTTGCGCATTCCTCCTGATAATTCTGAGGGCATTTTATCGATTGCTTCCGCCAGGCCTACACTGTCCAATGCTTCCATGATTGCGTCTTCCACTTCTTTTGGAGAGAGATTTTTTGAATGGCGCTTTAAGGGAAATGCGAGATTTTTTCTTACAGTCATTGAATCATACAAAGCTGAATTTTGAAAGAGAAAACCGATTCTTACCCTTACTTCATTTAACTCTTTGCCGCTCAGTTTTGTAATATCAGTATCAAATACTTTTATTTCCCCTTCATCGGCAGGTACCAGGCCTACCAGGCATTTGATGGTGATCGATTTTCCGGAACCAGACTTCCCTAATATTACCAGGTTCTCACCCTTATTTACCGTAAGGTCAACCCCTTTCAGAATATCATTATCTTTCCCAAAAGATTTGCAAAGGCCTTTTATTTTGATGACGGGTACGGTGGTATCCGAAGCTGGTGTGTGGGTGATATTGGGTTGTTCCTTTGTCATGATGGTTTAGAAAAAAAGATCGGTGATCTGTACTGCAAGCATGTCTATAATAAATATCGTTAATGAAGCAGCCACAACTGCGGAGTTGGCTGCCTTGCCCACACTTTCCGTTCCATTGGCGGCCGTGAAACCTTTATAGCAACCTATCATCCCAATAAAAAATCCAAAGAAAAAAGTTTTTATTGTTGCAGGTATGATATCCAGAAATTCCAGCGATGCAAGCACCTGTGAAAAGTAACGAAAAAGGTTAACGTCTGCGTGTATGTTAATTCCTATATATCCTCCTAAAATGCCTACACCGTCGGCAAATATTACCAAAATAGGAACCATTAGCGTAGTAGCCATTATTCTTGTTACTACCAGGTATTTATAAGGATTAATAGCGGATACTTCCATGGCATCAATTTGCTCCGTTACTTTCATAGAACCTAGTTCGGCCCCAATTCCGGACGAAATTTTTCCAGCACATATTAGGGCGGTGATGACGGGAGCAATCTCTCTTATCAAAGAAAGGGCTACCATTCCCGGCAGCCAGGATTCAGCACCAAATTCAGCTAAGGTGGGCCTCGACTGAAGCGTTAGTACCAAACCCATAATAAAGCCTGTGATAGCGACGAGTGGAAGTGATTTATAACCAATAGTATAACATTGCTTAATGAACTCCCTTATTTCGAAAGGCGGCGTAAAAATTTCTTTAAAAAACCTTGCAGCAAAGAGGGTAATGTTACCGGCATCATTAAAAATATTCTTGAGATAAACAACCAAAATTTTTTCTTTTTAAATTATTAATTACCATCAGCCACTATCAGTAGCGCCTGGGTTATCTTGAATCGTCAATCGTGAATGGTAAAACTTTGTCGTTTAATTAAGGATAGGTGTTTACTTGCTCCTTATTGTTGAAAATGTACAAGTGAGTGACACAACGATGTTAAATTGAAAAACAAATGTTTGTAAACAAAAAATTTTTTATCTAAACGACATTGATTCACGATTCACCATTCACGATTCACCATTCACGTATTAAACCGCCACGTTATTAATAGCATACCACTAATAATTGGTCTCGTCTTTTTTCGTCTTTTCTCCTTTCTCGGTTTTTACAATTTGCGCTTCGTTTATTTCAAGGTCATCTCCTATTAACTTATCATCTACGCCTATTAACTCGCGATCACTTTCAATATTAACGATGGGTTCCTTAAGATGTTGTGAAGGCTGTATTTCATCCTTTTCATTTCCACTGTTGTTCATAAATATGATCGATGTTGGTGAATAAATATTTACTTACTACCGTGCGTAGTTTTAAAAGCAAGCCATTATAATTAAGTCAAACTGATTAATGATTAAACCGCAACGAGTTTAAAAACCTGATACGCATAAACGCAGACTTTATGCCTAATAACTGATACTGCATCATATCCTTTAGTGATGTATTTGGAAAATACCCGGTTAATACATCGTTGTATAATTGAGAAAAAAATTCTTCCGTTGTTTCACAAATAGATAAAAGTTCCTTTCCCTTTTCTTTAGAAGAAACCAACAGGCTCTTTTCTATTAATTCTTCTTCAAGGTTGCTGATGTTGGCAGCAGGTGGAACTATTGCCAGGTGCCTTAATTGTGCATTTAACTCATTTGCATATTGTGTACTTTCGATCGCGACAGCACATAAGGCATTCCTCAAATTTTCATTATCGATTTCATCCGCTATCATTTCAAGTTTATCGGGCAGTTGGGTTAAGAAAGATAATAATGTACAAAGTTTATCTTCTATTTGGTTACATAGCCTCTCCATGTTGTTTGGCAAGTTTTGCAATCGTTATCAAATAAAACCGGCAATTATAGGAGAATAGAAATAGTATTCAGATGTAAGTGCAGGTTCAAGCGGATAGTAAGTGTCAATATATGTACCACGAAATATAGCAACTGACTTTTTGCTTTTTAAAGTGAAAGAGGCTCCCGAACAAGAAAGCCGTGAGTAAAATTTTCCTCAAACCTTAAGCTTCAAAATAGGGATGGGTTCGCTATTCTAACGTGGGAGGTTTAATGGGAGCGGCAGGTTTTAATTTGCTGCTAAGCTTATCAAGTTTCATATAAAATTTACTTCTCCTGGCTCCGGTGATCTCATCTCCCAATAGCATGCCCCATGGCTTAAGATCATCTACCCTGTCGAATATCACCTTTAGAATAGCTATGGCCGGGATTGATAAAAACATCCCCGATATGCCGGCGAGCGATCCGCCTACCAGTACACCAAGTATAGTGATCAATGCATTGATCTTTACTTTGGAACTTACCACTTTTGGCATGATGATATTGTTATCGATAAATTGTACTACCGTCAGTATTACCAACACACCAATTATATCACCTATTTCCGTGGAACTGGTAAGGGTGATCAGCATGCAAAACACAGATGCTATCAGCATGCCTATATAAGGAATCATATTAAGAATGGCAGCCAATACGCCCAGAAAGATAGCATACTGAATGCCGAGGATCATAAATCCCGCTGAATTGATGGTAGCTACAATGCCCATTTCAATGATAAGCCCTACCATATAGCCTTGTACGATAGAACGTGATTCTTTTAAAACCTCTAATACTTTGGCTTCGTGCTCACCTTTAAACACCCTCACCAGGAATTGCTTTATCATGTCACGATAATATAATATCAGGAACGTATACACTGGTAGTAAGACCATTACCATAATTGCCTGTGTGACTGAAATAACCGTGTCGCCTAAAATACCGCCGCCGGAACTTTTAATTTTGTCTGCAGCGTTCTCCATGAAATCAGTTTGCTGGGAACGGGTAAAATGAAATTTTTGGGAGACCCATTTTTGTACAGTTTTTAAGTGATCGGCAAGATGTTGTTTTATGGAAGGCAGGTCTTGTACAAAGCTTGATATTTGGGAAGATAAAAAATAAACAATGCCGCCAATAAACAGCATAGCAAGCAAAATTCCAATAATATTAGCCATCGCCCGGGGCACTTTTTTCCGTTCTAAAAAATTAGTGATCGGTAGTAAAAGGATGGCCAGTAGAATAGCGAATGCCAATGGAACAATAATATCACTGCCGACAAAAATGGCAAAGCCAATGAGGGTGAGGCTTATTAAAGTGAGGCTTAGCCGGAGGTAAAAGGGGGCGTTTCGGTTTCGTATCATTTTCTAAATATAATTAAAAATGCCACCATCCACTCTGCATTTTCTTACAGGAGATGGTGACATTTTTGCTCCGTCCTTATTAAAAAATTATTGAAATTTAAAGGCTCTCAATCCAGTCTTTAATTTCCTCTTTGGTTTTACCAATTTTCTTTTGCAAACGACCCATTAACTCGTCATCTTTGCCTTCTTCATACAACAGGTCATCATCCGTCAGGTCAGCATACTGTTGTTTTGCTTTCCCTTTTAAATCATTCCAGTTTCCCTTAAGATTTAATTTCCAACTTTCCATGATAGTAATTTTTAAATTAATAATTTATAGACATAGGGATCAGGCTTCTCTCCTGATTACTTTTAATAAGAATGCAATAATGGCAATCACTAAAAGGATGTGAATAATTCCACCTGTGTAAAAGCCGCCCAAAAAGCTAATTGCCCAGATTATTACTAAGATAACTGCTACTACATACAATAAATTTCCCATGATTTTTTATTTTAAGTTTTATGAAATGAGTGACAAATAACTCTATTAACAAAACCTTGCCAATAATTCAAACACACGCATTTATAACCTTTATTGATGTGTATGCTCTTTTTTTCAAATTAATTAATAAGTTTATTAAAAAAATGAGGAATATATTCTACAAAGGCCGTCAAAAATTATAAGATTAATTTTGTAAAGAAAGAATTAAAAGTCAACGGTTCACTAACAAATCAATTAAAACTAAAAGATGGATTTTATCGATTATTATGAAATATTGGGCCTAAAGAAAAGTGCCACGGACGAGGAAATAAAAAAAGCTTACCGTAAGCTTGCCCGGAAATTACATCCCGACCTTAATCCAACCGATAAGGAAGCGCATAAAAAATTTCAGCAGTTAAACGAGGCAAATGAAGTGCTTAGCGATCCGGAAAAAAGGAAAAAATATGATCAGTATGGAAAAGATTGGCAGCACTCAGATCAATTTGAAAAGGCCCGCCAGTATAGTGGCCGCCCCGGACAAGGTGGGGGGCACGATTTTTCAGGTAATTCTGGGGAAGAGGATTTTTCAGATTTTTTTTCTTCACTTTTTGGAGGTTCAACCGGCAGGCGCAGTCAAACAAAATTCAGGGGGCAGGATTACAACAGTGAATTGAGGCTCTCATTAATAGATGCTTATGCTACTCATCAGCAAACCCTGAATATAAATGGCAAGAATGTGCGGATAACTATTCCGGCGGGGGTTGAAAACGGGCAGGTAATAAAGCTGAAAGGATATGGCGCTCCAGGCATCAACGGCGGCCCAGATGGAGATCTGTATATTACGTTTTCCATTGCAAATGACGCCCGGTATAAACGTTCAGGGAACGATTTGTATATCACTGAAGATATTGATTTGTACACGGCTGTACTAGGGGGCGAAATAACACTCGAAACTTTGAGTGGGAAGATTAAACTGAAAGTTAAACCTGAAACACAAAATGGAACCAAAACCAGGTTGAAAGGTAAAGGGTTTCCTGTTTATAAAAAGGAGGGAGAATTTGGGGATTTGTATATTACCTACAATATTAAAATCCCGACCGATTTAACCGAAAAACAAAAAGCAATATTCAGAGAATTGGCTTCACTTAAAGCTTAAAACATATTGTATGCAAGCAGATCAGTTAATACAGGTGGATACTTTTTGTGTTTGGCATAATGTGGAAGTACCTTTTATCCAAACATTGCATGAGTATGGGCTGATAGAAATTACTACCAGAGAAGATAAAGACTTTATACCCGCAAGTGACTTGCATCATCTTGAGCGGTTGATACGATTACACAACGACTTGCAGATAAACCTGGAAGGTGTGGAAGCAATAACTTATTTATTAGATAGAATAAATGAGCAACAGAAAGAAATAGGGCTATTGCAAAACAAGCTTCGGTTTTATGAAACATAAAGAGCGCTGCTTATATTACCAATCTTAAACGGGAGGATGTTTTATTAAATGTCCTGCTTTTCATTGTCTTCCATTGTCTCTAATTTTTCCTCTGCCATCACGCCTTTAATCTTTACAATTTTAATATTTTGGCGTATGAGGCCAAACAAACTCATGTAAATATTTGCAATCCATACGAGCGAAAAGCCGGAAATAATATATCCCCGCCAATCATCCATCATTAATTTATAACCGGTAAGAAATAATATGAGGACAGTTACGTAGTGGCTAAAACAATATTCGCAGGTAAAAAGATAAAAAAATTTCCTGGCCCATAAGGATTTGGATTCTTCGCATTGTTTAACACAGTATTCCCTGGGTTCTCTAAATACTTCTTCATGTGTCACTGTCCATGCAATGCAGGCAATGGCTAGCGGAAGTATAAATAGCCATATAAGTTGTGTGTGCATAAATAATATTTAAAGATGGCTGTTCAGGTTGAGCCAGGTCTAAAGCCAAATATCAACACCAGTAGCCTTAGATAAATTAAAATTAGGCTTTGATAAAGAACTAGTCAAGGTTATCCTTCATCCGGAATAAATTTCATGGAAATGGAATTTACGCAATGCCTGGTATTTTTCTTTGTTAACCTTTCACCTTTAAATATGTGACCCAGGTGGCCCTCACAATTGGCACAAACAATTTCCGTTCTGCTGCCATCGGCATCTGGTACATGCTTTACAGCCTGGGGTATTTCATCATCGAAGCTAGGCCAGCCGCAGTGTGAGTCAAACTTATCTTTTGAAAGATAAAGGGGAGCATTACATCTGCGGCAACAATAGGTGCCTGGCTGCTTATTGTTGGTGTATTCACCTGTAAATGGCAGTTCAGTACCTTTGTGTAGAATAACCCGCTCTTCTTCCCTCGTTAATTTATTATATTCCATTGCTTATCTTTTTGTAATAAAACGAATATAGCTGTAAAAAGCGGCGTATGCATATACCTCAAATTATTCTTCACCGCAATCTGGTTTTCGGATATGGTCGATTGAAACATAATTTTCAAAAATTATGCCCTTTACTATTAGTTAAGCAATATTCGAGGGGGATTGGGTGTGCCTGTTAAGTTGTCAAAAAAAATACTGTTTAGTACTCGCTAAACAGTATTTTCTAAAAAGAAGGACGATTGAATTTTAAAGCGGGGTGGCTGTGTTTTAATAAAGTAGTGTTACTTTATTTTAATTGTAATTGATAATATTTTACTTTTCTGTAAGGCCGGAAGTGATTGGCTGGAAGCAACATTCTTCATAAAATGACCTTTAGTAAAGATGGTTAAATATTCTCTTATAACCGTTACACAATTGCAGATATATATTATATAATTTACTGATTATGGTTTTTGTAAACGTTTGCTATAGGATGCTTTTGTCAATTTAACATTCATTGTAATTTTGAAGAATAGGTTGTTGACTACCAGCTAATGAAACTCTGATTTATTTACATCGTTTCACAACTCAGGCACAGGCAGGTATCGAATAGCAGGATGAATAAAGCATTGCCAGATAAAAAAATGGCCCCTGTAAAACAAGGGCCATACCAAAACTAACTGCAGACTTGATTAGGAAACAAGCCTGTTAACAAAATTGCAATTTTTTTTATTATTATACAATAATTGACCAAACTTGTTTTTTATTTAGCATCCCTGGTATTACAATTCATCACCAGAGTGCAAAATAACCGCCGTTGCCAGTGGAAAGATCTTGTTGGCTGGGCGATGATTGTTTTATCTTAATAAGACTACCGTACCCTGCTTTTTTATAGTTTGCCCGGTGTAAGTTTCTCCTTCTGTCATCCATACATAAGTGCCTGGATCTTGTGGATTGCCGTGGTGGGTTCCGTCCCATCCTTTGCCTTTTTCGGAAGTGGCAAATAATAGTTGTCCCCACCGGTTATAAACCCGAAAAAATTTGAGTGACCGCATGCCCAATAATATGGGGCGCATTACATCGTTGTTGCCATCGTTGTTTGGACTAAATCCGGTAGGCACATAAAAGCTGGGAGGCACTTTAAAAACTTTAACCCTTATGCTGTCAGTATTTGTGCAACCTGCAGAGGTTGATACCAATAAAGTATAAACGATATTGTCTTCAGGAAAGCCAAGAGGAGCGGCAAGGCTAGGATTATTTAGCCACGTTGGCGGGCTCCATAAATAATTATCACCGCCGTTACCGCTTAATAAAAGTGGCTGGCCAATCACCACCGAAGTATCAGCTGGGCCTGCATCCGCATCCACAAATGGATATACCCTTACCCAAACAGTTGCATTAACAGGCTTGGGACAGCCAAGCACATCACTTACTGTTACTGTATACTTTGTATCCGTTGAAGGCTTTACTGATATTGGATTTCGAATATTGGCATTTGTTAAAAAAGTGGGGGGAGTCCATAAATAAATACTGCCACCAGAAGCATTCAATGGAGCTGAATCTCCAAAACATACAATGGTGTCTATGCCGGCATTAGCCTTAGGATATGGAATTGTGTTAATGGTAACCTGGTCCTGGCTTTGGCATTTGCCAATATTTCCCACAACAGTGTAAGTAATAGCGGGAGCTAACGGCGTAGCCACCGGTCGTTTGTCGGTTGTATTATTGAGATAAAGGCCTGGGGACCATTTATAACTCAATGCGTCACTAACGGTATTCATTATCAATGCATCCGTTCTGCAAATGGTAGTATCGTTGCCGGCATTGATTGTCACAAAAGTTTTTACATCTACAAAAACAGAATCCTTGTTTATACATCCAAATGCATCTGTTAGCGTAGTGAAATATTTTGTTGGCAGATCAGGGCTTACAAGGGGCGTAGCAGTTGATAAACTACTTATATTAATGTTTGGCGTCCATACAAAGCTGCCGCTACCAATGGCAGTAAGCTGCAAAGTATCAATGGAACAGATCAGCGTATCGTTAGTAACAGTAATTGAAGGCAGGGCTCTTACCAATACCTGCGCAGTGTCGCTACGTGTTTTGGTGCAACCAGTAACGCCTACCAGTACACGATAGGTGGTAGTAACGGCAGGGGAGGCAATTGGGTTCGCAATATTGGGATTACTTAAACCCGCAGATGGGGTCCATTGATAAGTACTACCACCGCTTGCTGTTAGCGAAGTGCTGGTTTGACCTGCGCATATTGCTTTATCCGGGCCCGCATCTGCAATTGCAAGTGGCTTTACGTTAATCATTCGGGTAGCTGTTGAAATACAATTTTTACCAAGGCGTGTGGTCAAAACAAAGTTCATGGTGGTATTTGGAAACGCCTTTGTAACTTTTGATAATGGGCTTTGTGTCATTGCCGCAGGCCCCCAATTCCAGGACACGTTGGTATAATTACTATTACCCGTTAGCGTAAGCGTATCTTCCTCACATATACTGGATGTTGATGCAGTAATAGAATTGGTGAGGTCGGTTTTTGGGGTTACCCTGACAGAATCAGTGCTGATACAGCCTAACTGGTTTAAAGTCACTTTGTATAATGTGGGTACTGTTGGATACACCAATGGGGTAGCGGTATTGGCATTAATGATATTAGTACCGGGTGTCCAGGTGAAATTTCCCTGCCCCGAGGCGGCCAACAGCAAAGTATCTGCCCCGCAATAACTGGTGTCTTTTGACAGTAATTGCAAAATCGGGTTGTCAGGAATAATTACAGGTTTTATAATGGTATCAATACAACCATAAGTATTTCCGACTATTAGTTGAACATTATAAGTACCAGCGTTTGTGTAAGCGTAAGAAGGGTTTTTAAGGCGACTGGAATCATTTGTTGCGGAAAGGTTACCAAAGTTCCATCTCCAGCCGGTAGTAACTCCAAATTGGGTGGTAGTATTATCATTAAAATTAACGGGTACTCCTTTGCAGACCGGGCCCACCGTAGTAAAGTCGGGAAAGAAGCCAGGATATACCCGTACGAGTAAAGTATCTGAACTGGTACACAACCCCCCAATGGAAACCGTTAGTTTCACTTTGTACACGCCGGTATCCGTATAAACATGAACTGCATCCGGTAAAGAAGAATTATTATTTATACCGGATAAAGTGTCACCAAATTCCCAGGCGTAGATTGTGCCGGATGGATTGGTGGTAGCATTGGAAAAGTTAACAGTAAAACCATCGCAGGTAACACCCTTGGGAGCCAATTTTGCCTGGACAGGATCACAGTCTTTTACTTGTATGTGAAGTTCTTTCCTGGTTTCGGCCACCACCATTCCTGCCCTGGTTTCTGTGATGCACACGGTTACTACAAACTCCCCTCCAAATGTATTTGGTATAGGCGCAATGCCGCTAATAAGGCCTGTATTTGAATTAATGGTGACACCGGGGCCCATCGGCTGTACTCCAAGGTAAGGGGAAGCATAGTTTACCAACCCATATGGAGGGGCAGTAGCGGGATTAGGTGATGGCATAGCGGCTGACCCGCCATCGTATGCGGAACACAAGCTATAAGATAATACATCGCCATCTTTATCTGTCGCTGTAAAAGGGTAGGTAAAAAAACTGCCACCGCACACTACGGCTGTGTCATTCACCGGAAAAGTTGGGCTGCTATTTTTGTTCGCATTTGCAACCGGTGAATTTGTACCGGGTATAGTAATGGAATAAGTATTTCCTGCCCCGCCTGAATTTACCAGATTATCCATACCCGCAATGCGGCAACATCGTTGATAGCTAATGGTATACCCTAGTACGGAAGCTGGAAGTTCATAGTTGTCTAATACATACTCGACAATAGTATAATAACAACTAGCCTGGTTGCCGCTTATACAAGGCTCGTCAGTTGTTTTAACCAGGTTGTATTGTCTGGTAATACTTACCGTCGGGCTATCAACCAATACTGAACTGTTTCCCTGGAAGATGGTAAAGTTAATTGGATTGCTTAATTGTCCTGGTGACGGATTGCAGGACATGTACATAGTAAGTGAGATCTTATAACGGAGGTAGGTTGGATTATTAATGCCAGGCCCCAGGTACTCGTATGTAAAAAAGCCTCCTTTAATATGTGCTGAAAAAGCATTTAAAAACGCTATGGATAAAAATAAAGTAAATAAAAATTTTCGCATAGACGGCTTAAATGTGCGCATATTGACCATAAATATAACTAAAAACGAAATTTGCCCATCTGGGCCAAGTGTTAAAACTGCTGCACTTTTTTTGATAACATTTAATTTAAAACCGTTACCCTACATGCTGCAAAAATTTCAGTAGTAGCCGGCTTGATTTTTCCGTTTCCTCCAACATGCCCATATGCGCTGAATTACTTAATATGTGAACATGGGCTTGCTCAGGAAGATAACATTGCTGGAGACTGATCTGTAGCGGAATGGCATTGTCGAATTCGCCAATGATAAAAAGCACAGGCTTTGGAAATGATTTTAGTACGGCTGTTCTGTCTGGCCTGGCTATCATGGCTTCATAATATTGTATAAGAGCTTCCGGGGTAAATTGCTTACCTTTTTCAATGAGGGTATTTATTTTTTCAGGATATGCTTCGGCAAAATCTTTAGTAAACAGGCCCGGAATGCTTGTTTTTAAAAATGCGTAGCTCCCTTTGTCATTAATAAAATTAATTGCCTTGTTCCTGGTTTCTTTTTTTTCCTCATTGTCAGCATATGCACTTGAATGAAACATCCCAAAGCAACGAAGGTATTGCAGGTATTTATCTGCAAACGCCAAAGTGATGTATCCGCCCATGCTATGCCCAATGAGACTTGATTGCCCGGGTGCAGTGAGCGGAAGATTGTGTTGCTCTGTATCAAGGATCAATTTGATAACTTCAGCATAAGTGTCAATATCGGCCGGAGAAATCGACTGGGATTTACCACTACCAGGCAGGTCGGGAACGATTACTGTAAAATGATCTTTTAAAATATCGGCCTGGTAATTCCAAATTTCACCGTCTTCCGCAAAACCATGCAACAACATCACCATTTTTCCGTTACCCATAATGCGGTAAAAGATTTCCGAGCCCTGGAAAATGATCGTTTTTTCTGCCATACCCTTTCGTTTAATTTAAGGGAACGAATTTACAATAATTATGGACAAGCATTATAGCCTGCAATGAAGTGCAAAGAATATGCTGCGAAATTTTGAGGTTGAAGGATAAAGTCGAGGGGTAGATCAGAATACCCTTCTTACTGGTGACAAAAAAATTGGTGATCTTTTTTAGTAAATATGCTTTTACACAGTTCATTCGCCAAAATAGTTATTCTACACATGCTACCTTTATAATAGTTAGTAAATGAAATAAATTTGTTAAACCTTTTAATAAAAAGATAATCAAAACAAATTATATCGCACAACGATTAATTTCACTGTTGAGTAAACGAGCCGATTGTAGGGTTGGAGTTTCAATTTCTATCCAGCTCCTGCGTCAATAATTTCTATTTTAAAAACAATATATTTTAGTGCAAATAACAAACAATATGGAAAAGAAGCTATTAAGTTTCATGGATTATTTTTTTACAGTCCTGTTATATCTTTCAGGTGATGATGCTTCTGAAAAAGCATCCATCAATCATATTTTATAAGCGGTACTTTTTAATATGAAGTAGTAAAAGATCAGCAATTGTTGAGGGAATTCACAAAAAAAGCTCCCGTTGTTACCAGAAGCGTTCTTAATTTATTTGATGTGACTTAAATCCTGATTATACATCTATCCGGGCATATTTTGCATGCGTTTCAATAAACTCTCTTCTTGGCGGAACTTCATCTCCCATCAACATACTAAAAACAAGATCAGCCTCTGCGGCACTTTGAATAGTAACCTGTTTTAGCGTTCTCGTAGCAGGGTTCATAGTGGTTTCCCATAATTGTTCAGCATTCATTTCACCCAAACCTTTGTAACGTTGTGTAGTTACACTGTCGTCCTTTCCTTGTCCGTATAAAGCAATTAATCCCTTGCGTTCGGCATCCGTCCATGCATAATCCTGGTCTTTACCTTTTTTAACAAGATACAGCGGCGGCTGTGCAATATAAACGTAGCCCTGCTCAACCAGTTCTTTCATATACCTGAAAATGAAAGTTAAGATCAAGGTCGCAATATGGCTGCCATCCACATCAGCATCCGTCATAATGATCAATTTATGATACCTTAGTTTGGAAAGATCCAGCGCTTTTGGATCTTCCGGTGTGCCAATTTTTACACCCAGTGCTGTAAACATATTCCTGATTTCTTCATTGTCATAAATCTTATGCTCCATGGCTTTTTCAACGTTCAATATTTTACCTCTTAAAGGAAGAATTGCCTGGTAACTTCTGTCCCTTCCCTGCTTAGCCGTTCCACCGGCCGAATCTCCTTCTACAAGATATAACTCACAACGGTGAGGGTCCTTATCGCTACAGTCAGCAAGTTTACCGGGTAAGCCGCCGCCGGTCAGTACACTTTTACGTTGTACCATTTCCCTTGCCTTTTTAGCTGCGGCCCTTGCCTGTGCAGCAAGTATTACTTTTTGAATAATGGTCTTCGCATCTTTCGGATTTTCTTCTAGGTAAGCATTTAATACGCGGCTTAAGGTGCTGTCAACCACTCCCATTACTTCGTTATTTCCCAGCTTGGTTTTTGTTTGTCCTTCAAATTGTGGCTCGGGTACTTTTACCGAAATAATCGCACTCAATCCCTCTCTGAAATCATCACCTTCTATTTCCACCTTTGCCTTTTCAAACATTCCTTCTCTTTCACCGTAACTCTTAAATACCCTTGTAATAGAACGGCGAAAACCGGCCACGTGGGTGCCGCCTTCAATAGTGTTAATGTTGTTTACATAACTAAAAAGATGTTCCTGGTAGCCTGTGTTATAGATCATGGCTACTTCTACCGTTACATTGCTGGCTGTATCGTAACCGTCACAATAAATTACTGTTGGTAAAAGGGGGTTGCGGTTAGCACTTTTATCAAGCATTTCCACAAACTCCACGATACCGCCTTCGCTGTAAAATGTTTTTGTGTAAGTCTTTCCATCATCATCTACTTCCCTCAGGTCGTGAATAATGATACTTATTTTCCTGTTCAAAAAAGCCAGTTCTCTTAAACGGCCTTCAAGAATTTCCCTGTTGTAAATACCGGAACTAAAGATGGTAAGGTCAGGCCAAAATTGAACGGTAGTGCCATGCGTATCGGAAACACCCGTTTCCCGTACAGGATATTTGGGAACCCCTTTTGAATACTCCTGTTCGAATGACTTGCCATCCCTGTTTACCGTTACATGTAGTTTACTTGAAAGTGCATTAACGCAACTGACACCGACGCCATGCAAGCCTCCTGAAACTTTATAAGAATCTTTATCAAACTTACCGCCCGCATGCAAAACAGTCATTACCACTTCAAGGGCGCTACGGTTTTCCTTTGTATGCAACCCAGTAGGTATCCCACGGCCATCGTCGGATACGGTGATAGAATTGTCCTCATTGATAATTACCATGATGTTTTTGCAATAACCCGCAAGCGCTTCATCAATGGAGTTATCTACCACTTCGTAAACAAGGTGATGTAGTCCCTTAACGCCGATGTCGCCGATATACATCGCCGGACGTTTTCGAACCGCTTCTAAACCTTCTAAAACCTGGATACTGTCGGCGCCATAGCCATTAATGTCTGGGAGTATTACTTCGTCAATTTCTGTGCTCATATTGTAGACAAATTCGCTTTAAAATAATCAAAAACTATATTCGTGCAAATATAAGGAAAATCAAGGGTTTAAGGGCAGCCAAAAGAGGCTTATTTGGTAGTTCAATTTTTAAGAAATTATCAAAAATGGCCCGAATAGCCATCGCCGTGTACGATCTATTTTATATTCTAAAAATCAGTAATAGTTCCTGATTTTCTAAAGGCTGAAATAACCAACCGAAGGAGTTATAACGTTAAATAAAATTGGTTAAAGTCAATCTTTTATAATAGCCAATACAAAAACAGAATAGCGGCCAGGAAATTACAAACAGGACTGATTAAAAAACATTTTAGTGACTGCTCGTGCGTGAATAGTGAGGAACGGTGAAACAAATTGTGCATTACTGTAGTGATTATGTCATATTAAACAAATCGATACGATGATTTTCAATGAAACTTTATTTATTCTTTTCCTGTATATTTGCATCGAAATTTATCGATGAATCAATCAGCAGACATATTAAACGTTGCCCATAAGCAGCCGCTTTTCTACAGTGAGCTGGATGTTTTGCAGGATATCGACCGTTCTGTACCGGGTTCTGTTCACTATACAATTAAACGGTATAAGAAAGAACCACAGTGGAGCATGGAAGATACCGGCATGCTCGTATACCATTACGAAAAAAACAATGCAGAGGCAAATTATCTCGAGCTAAAATTCTGCGTAACGGGGAATGTGTATTGCCGTCAAAAGCAAACTGAGTGCGATTTTTGCAAATTTAACGCTTCCAAAACATGCATAGAAAAAGTGGAAAGTGTTGACGTGCTGAGTTTTAGCTTCAAACCTTCTTACCTTACTCAATTTGTAAAAGGCAAAAAACAGCTCAATATTTCTGATGAGGTTTTGTCATTTGCCCATGTGTCTTCTTTTTCCAAAATACTTCCCCTTTGTGGTAAAACAAGAAAGGCTATCGAAGCATTACTAAACCATACGTATACAGATACGCTGGAAAATATTTTTGTAAATGCACAGACACAGATCTTGCTTTTATACAGCATGGATTGCATGTTGGGTGATAAGGAAGAAGTGTTTACCTGTAAATTTTTAGCCAATGCCGATGACAGGGAAAAAATTACAAAAGCCAGGGAAGTCTTATTGCAGCATATTGGTGAACCTTTAACCATTAAAGAACTTAGCCGCAAAGTAGCGATTAATGAATGCTATTTAAAGAAAGGATTCAAAGAACTATTTGGAACCACTATATTCGATTTTTACCAAAGCCAACGCATGGAACATGCCAAGTATCTTTTATATGAGAAAGGCCTCAGTGTAACTGAAGTTTCTCTTCTGCTTGGCTACTCATCTATCTCCCATTTTAGCACCGCTTTTAAAAAGCACACAGGTATAAAGCCGTGCGAACTCCTCCTGAGATAATGTAGCTTTCCGTTTTGCGTAAACTGAATTCCCGATTCTATAACTCATTTTGGTGCCGTTAATTTTTCTTTGCATCCAGAGAAATTAAAAACTAAAATCAGTTCCTCCTCATGTGTAAAAAATACTTACTAACTGCAGCCATAATGTGTATGGCTTTTATTGCAAAAACCCAAAATCATATTTCAGGCAAAATTTTGACAAAAGACGGGTCCCCAGCTGGCAACGTAAACATAGAAATTGTTGAAATAAAGAAGTTCACCATCAGTGATTCCAACGGCGGATTTATTATAAATAATATCAATACCGGAATTTATCATATGGTTGCGTCTTTTACAGGCTTACAAACCCAAAGGAAAATCATTAAGGTGAGCCAGAATGAAACAGCACCTGTAGATTTTATATTAACGGAGAACGAAAGTGAACTTAAAGAAGTAATCATAAATTCAAAAAGGGGCCTTAATAACCAGGTTGCATCAGTGGGCAAAGTAGCAATAGACCCTATGGATCTTCCGCAAAGCATTACTGTGGTAGGGCAAACCGTAATCAGGGACCAACAGGCACAACGCCTGAGCGATATCATTAAAAATGTGAACGGGGTTTATCTTTCTACCACAAGGGCAAGCACCCAGGAAAGTTTTTCTGCCCGGGGTTATGGTTTTTCGAGCAGTAATATGTTCAAGAACGGGTCAAGGGTGAACACTGGTACTATGCCAGAAGTAAGCTCACTAGAAAAAGTAGAAGTATTAAAAGGAAGCGCTGCAATTCTTTATGGTAACGTTGCACCCGGAGGTATCATCAATATGGTTACCAAGCAACCAAAATTTTTTAAGGGCGGGGAAATATCTCTAAGGGCGGGCAGCTACGGACTGATAAAACCAGCGTTCGACATATATGGGCCAATATCCTCCAAAGTAGCTTTCCGTGTAAATGGAACTTATGAAAGGGCCGACAGCTACAGGGATAAGGTTGAATCACAACGATTTTACATCAACCCTTCCATGCTTTTTAAACTAGGCCAACATACAGATTTGTTAGTGCAAGGGGATTATCTCAACACTAATTTTACCCCTGATTTTGGCATTGGTTCGTTAGCTGATACTGCTATAGCAAACGTTCCCCGGTCTCGTTTTATGGGTACCGATTGGCAATATAATAAAGCGCAACAAACCACCGCAACCGCATCTTTGAAGCATGAACTCAATAGTAAATGGAGCGTCAGTGCCTCCGCTTCTTACCAATTGTTTAAGAGGGATTATTATTCAGTAGAAAGAATTCAAGCAAAGGCAAATGGAAATTGGAACCGTCCCTTAGGTAGGATTTTATCTCAGGAAGACTACTATATTGGTAGTGTTGACTTAATTGGCAAAATTAAGACCGGTAAAATTGAACACACTTTACTCACCGGAGTAGATGCCGACCGGTATAGTACAGATAACTATACTTTTGATGTAACGGGAAAAATTTACGATACTTTCAATATTTTAAACCCTGGCAAATATATCCAGCGAACTGATATTCCTGTGGCAACGCAAGTAACAAAAACACAGACGCCCATCAACCGTTTTGGCGCTTATATCCAGGATTTGATCAGTATCTCACCCAAATTTAAACTGCTTGCCGGTATCAGGTGGTCAATGCAAAAAGCATTACCCGTTACAACAAACTATTTACTGAAGGACAGTATAGATAAAAAGCAGGGGACTTCCGTGGACGCCTTCTCTCCAAGGCTGGGATTGGTGTATAAACCTAATGATAATTTATCTCTTTTCACAAGCTATTCTAATTCATTTTCGGTAAACACAGGTACTGATATTTTTGGAGGCGCTCTTCCTGCGTCCATTATTGATCAATACGAAGTCGGTATAAAAAATGAATTTTTCAAAGGTAAACTATCAGCCAATTTTACTATTTACAGGATTGTAAATAATAACCTTGCGCAAACGGCACGATTTACAAAAGAGGGTTTAGATAATAATAATACCTCCATAAAAGAACTAGTGGGGCAAACAACCAGTGATGGTTTTGAAGCGGATATTAGCAGCAGCCCTATTAGAGGCTTAAACATTTTAGCCGGTTACAGCTATAACAATATGCGGTATACCAATATTGAACCTCTTAAAGGAAAATTTATTGAAGGGGAAAGACTGGTAAATACGCCTCAAAATACAGCCAATGCAAGCGCTTTCTATACCATACAAAAAGGAAAACTAAAGGGAATCAAATTTGGCGTAGCCGGTTTTTACATCGGTAACCGCTTTGGAGGCTGGAATAACACAAGGCCAGGCGATAACATGCTTCCAGGTAAAACCCGTTTGATTCCGGTTAGTGGATTTACAACCGTTGATCTTTCAGCCGGATACACTTTTAAAAAAGTATCTGTTATGGCAAAGGTTTCCAACCTTTTCAACACTTACAGCTACTATGTTCATGAAAACTATAGCATCAATCCTATTGCTCCAAGGCAGTTTGTCAGCACACTTGCTGTTAAGCTATAAAACAATGGCAACTAAAGACCGGCAATGCAGTGGCATTTTGCCGGCTTTGCTTAAGGTGAAACGCTAATAAATTAAAATAAATCCCTTGAAGATATTTTTCAGAAGAATACACCTTTACCTGGGCATGGTGGCAGGACTGGTGATTATGACAACTTGTTTCACCGGTGCTGTATTGGTGTTTGAAGAAGAATTGCAACACCTGTTTAATAAAGAAAGATATTATGTGCAAGCCGGGCCAGCAGCAAGGCCTTTGGAAGACATGGTATTATCCGTGCAAAATAAAGTGCCGGGTGCTGTTGTTAACGGGATCAGGATTTATACCGATAGCAGCCGAACCTTTGAGCTATCTTATTCACTTAAAAAGAAAGAAGGGAACCCAGGAGCGGCCGCAGGTTTATTAAAAGCTAAAGACACAAAAATAAAGCCCGGTGCAAAAGAGAACACCCGCCTGGTTGCCTTTGTAAATCCCTATACGGCTGAAGTAATTGAATTATACAACCATCGCCATACGTTTTTCTACTCAATGATGTCGCTCCACAGGTGGCTATTGGGTGGAGATACCGGAAAAATGATCGTGGGAGTTTGTACTTTAATTTTTCTTTTTATACTTATCACCGGCATCATTTTGTGGTGGCCAAAAACCGGGAATATTTTAAAACAACGCCTGAAAATAAAGTGGGAAAGCGGGTGGAAGAGATTAAACCATGACCTTCATATTGTATTGGGTTTTTACTCTGCGCTGTTCTTATTTATATTTTCCTTTACCGGTCTTGCATGGTCTTTTGCCTGGTTTAATAAAGGAATATATACTGTAACAAACTCCTCGATGGAGCCGGTGAAACCGCCCCTTAGTACTCTTCGACTGGATACAAAAACAATTTCTTATGATGAGGTTTTCAATTGTGTGAAAGCATCCGCACCGGCAGTAAAATACTATAATATAAATACTCCAAAAGATTCGTTGGCTGCATACTCGGTTTCCGTATTACCCTCAAATGCGGCTCATGAAAGTGCAATGGACCTGTACTTTGTTAACAGGTATGAACCAACAATCATTCAAGTGCAAAAGTTTGGACAAAGAAATTTGGGACAGAGGGTACGGTCTGTCTTTAAGCCCATTCATACCGCATCTATTTGGGGTACTCCTTCAAAAATTATTGGATTGATCGTTTGCATTTTCGGTGTCATTTTTCCACTATCCGGATACATAATGTGGTGGTTAAGGACAAACAAAAAAGCTACTATCAAAAAGTAATAAATTGTACAGTAACGCACATTAAAAAGCCTGTTTTTATAACAGGCTTTTTTCGTCACAAGTACTAAAAATTTTTGGTTTCCAGTGAGTGGCCGGTAGTCAAGACCTTGGGGAGGTAAGTTATAAAAAAGGTCTTGATTTCATTGTAATTGGAGATTTGGTTTTCTATTGTATTGAATTTTAAAACGGAGCTGTATTTAAATGAAAACTGAACGAACAGAGTAGAAACTGCAAGGATTAAATAAGTGACGGGAGTAGGAATACCCCCGTCTTTACCCTAATAAAACCCTAAACCAGCAAAGATTTTACCTCATGGTCAACTTACACTTTGCAAATATTTTGATGAAATTATTATTGAGCGCATAAAAAATACTTTTCAGGCAATAATAAAAAGAACTCGTAGAAAATATGATCAGACTTTAAGATTTAGATGTACGGTTAAAACGATTTTTTCTATAGGTGTATTGATAAAATGTGCTGTTTGAAAGCAAAATAAATTTGCGAATATTATGCCAAACGGAAATAATGTGGAAAACTTGAAAAGAAAGAGGGGTTACCAACTAGAAGGCTTGAGTTTGATACTTTAGACAAACGGCCTTTTTACTACCTTTGCAAACATTTATTATAGACAGTAAGATCATATATGAGCGCTAAGTACAGAGAATACCAGCAATTGAATTTACCAGCCATTGGTAATGAAGTATTGGAGAAATGGAAGAATAGCAAGGCATTTGAAAAAAGTGTAACCTTACGTGAAGGGCATCCTCCGTTCGTGTTTTATGAAGGCCCACCTAGCGCCAATGGAATGCCTGGTATTCACCATGTGATTTCACGTACGTTGAAGGACCTCGTTTGTCGCTATAAAACAATGCGGGGTTTCCAGGTAAAAAGGAAGGGGGGCTGGGATACTCATGGTTTGCCTGTTGAATTAGGTGTGGAGAAACTATTGGGTATTACTAAAGAAGATATCGGCAAAAAAATATCTGTAGAAGAATATAATGCTACTTGCCGCACCGAGGTGCTGAAATACAAGGACAAGTGGGATGACATAACAACCAAAATGGGCTATTGGGTTGATCTAACCAATCCCTATGTTACGTTTGAAAATAACTATGTTGAAACGCTTTGGTGGATCTTAAGCGCATTATATAAAAAAGGCTATTTATATGAAAGTGTAAGTATCCAGCCTTATTCCCCGGCAGCAGGTACAGGTCTTAGTTCCCATGAATTAAATCAGCCCGGAACGTATAAAGATGTAAAAGATACAAGCGTCGTGGCAATGTTCCGCCTGCCCAATCCCTCTGAAGGGAAAACGGTGGAACATCCCGCAGTTACTAAGATATTTTCTGCGATAACAGATTCTTCTTCAATCACTGACAATGGTGATGCTTTTTTTATGGCATGGACTACAACTCCATGGACACTCCCATCTAATCTTGGATTAACAGTGGGGCCAAATATTGATTATGTGCTTGTTAAGACATTTAACCCATATACTCATTTGCCAGTTAACGTGATCCTGGCCAAAAACCTGGTTTCAAAATATTTCAAACCTGAGGCTGAAAATGTCGATTTCGACGGTTACAAAGACGGCGATAAAACCTTACCCTGGAAAATACTTACTGAGTTTAAAGGAAAAGAACTGGAAGGGGTAGACTACGAGCAATTATTTTCCTTCGAATCCAACACAATTGAGATGATCCGGGAGATCACTCCTGGTGCAGAGCCCTTTAAAATAATAACGGGAGAATTTGTTACTACTGAAGATGGTACCGGCATTGTGCATACAGCTCCGGCATTTGGTGCAGATGATTACAAAGTCGGTAAAAAATACAACCTGGGTATCTTAACATTGGTGGATAGGCAAGGCAAATTTATCGATGGTACGGGTGAATTTAGTGGCCGTTATGTAAAGGATTACAAAGATGAAAAAAATTACGTGGATGTTAATATCGACATCAGTGTAAAGCTAAAAAAAGAAAACCGGGCTTTTAAAGTTGAAAAATACGAACACAATTACCCGCACTGCTGGCGTACAGATAAGCCGATCATCTATTACCCTTTGGATGCCTGGTTTATCAAAACAACGGCCGTAAAAGAAAGGATGGTTGAATTGAACAAAACCATCAACTGGAAACCTACTGCTACCGGTACCGGTCGTTTTGGTAACTGGCTCGAAAATATGGTGGATTGGAACCTCAGCCGAAGCCGTTATTGGGGCACGCCATTACCCATTTGGAAAACTATTGATGCAGACGGTAACTTTATTGAAGAAAAAGAAGGTGGGGAACAACGCTGCATTAGTTCTATCGAAGAATTAAACGTTGAAATAAAAAAGGCAGGGGAATTATTAGGCGGTGATACAAATCAACATTATTTGCACGAAGGCATTTTGGATTTGCACAAGCCATATGTAGATGATATAATTTTGGTAAGTAGCCAGGGGATGCCAATGAAGAGAGTGCCCGACCTGGTAGATGTATGGTTTGACAGTGGCGCTATGCCTTATGCCCAATGGGGATTACCCGATACAAGCTCCAAAGAATTTGGCCCTTTAAACACCGAAAATTTTTGGCAATACCACGCAGCTTCCCCCGCATCCCCTCTTTATGATAAGGGAGCAAATGGAGCTTTTCCAGCGGATTTTATTGCGGAAGGTGTTGACCAAACCAGGGGTTGGTTTTATACTTTACACGTGCTGGGCGCCTTGTTGTTTGACAATGTTGCTTATAAAACTGTAGTAAGCAATGGTCTTGTGCTGGATAAGAACGGCAATAAAATGAGCAAGCGCCTGGGAAATACAGTAGATCCTTTTGAAACTGTTAATACATTTGGTGCGGATGCCACCCGGTGGTACCTCATTACCAATGCATCGCCATGGGATAGCTTAAAATTTGATACTGAGGGTATAAAGGAAGTACAGCGTAAATTCTTCGGGACCTTATACAATACATACCAGTTTTTTGCCCTGTATGCGAATGTTGACGGCTTCAATTTCAAAGAAGATTACATCCCGGTAAAAGGAAGGCCCGAGATCGATCAATGGATATTATCGTCCCTTAATACTTTAGTAAAAGATGTGCAGCAAAGCCTTGATGATTACGAACCCACGCAAGCAGGGCGGTCTATCAACGAATTCGTGGATGCTCACTTGAGTAATTGGTATGTACGCTTATGCCGCCGCAGGTTTTGGAAGGGTGAATATGAACAGGATAAAATTTCTGCGTACCAGACTTTATACGAATGCCTTGAAACCGTTAGCAGGCTAATGGCGCCCATTGCACCGTTTTTTGCCGATTGGTTATTCCTCAATTTAAACAGTGTTTCAGGTCGGTTCGCCTTCGAATCAGTACATCATACGGATTTCCCTGCCGTAAACGATGCCATTATAGATGTTGATCTCGAAAAAAGAATGCAATTGGCACAAGACATTTCTTCGCTGATATTATCACTTCGGAAAAAAGTGAATATTAAAGTCCGGCAACCGCTTCAAAAAGTATTCATCCCTGCCATGGATTCCCAAATGTCAGCAAGAATAAAAAGGGTAGAGAACATTATCAAAGCGGAAACCAATATAAAAGAAGTAGAGTTATTGGGTGCTGAAAATGATTTCATACAAAAAAAAGCGAAAGCCAACTTTAAAACGCTGGGAAAAAAATTAGGGTCGAAAATGAAATGGGCTGCCGAACAGATCAGCAAATTCAGTAATATTACAATTGATAAAGTGCTGGAGGGTGAATACTTATTAAATCCTGGGTACCTGGCAAAAGAAGAAGAACCGATTTACATCACCAGTGAGGATCTGGAAGTTTCAACAGATGAAATCGCCGGGTACGAAGTAGCTAACAAAGGTGCATTAACGGTTGCCCTGGATATTACTATTACTGGTAATTTGAAAAATGAAGGTGACGCCCGGGAATTTGTTAATAAGATTCAAGGTATCCGCAAGGATAGTGGGTTTGAATTAACAGATCGGATAAATGTTTCGGTATTGGAAAATGCGGGGATGCAACTTTCTTTAAATCAATATAAAGATTATATTTGCGCCGAAATTCTGGCAGATTCGCTTGCTTTTTACCCCTTTTTAAGTGAGGGAACCGAGATCGAGGTGAATGATGCCATATTAAAAGTGAACGTACTTAAAAAAGCAGAGTAGCATATGGCAACAAAAAACAATTTTCCGGTAAAAGCATCTAAATCAACAGTAAAACCACAACCTGTTAGCAAAAAGACAGCGAAAACCGTTAAACCTCTGGCCAAAAAAGGCATTAAGGCCGTACCTGCAAAAAAAACAGCACCCAAAAAGAAGCTTCCTTTGGTTATCGCAAAAAAGGCAGTAAAGCCGATTGCAAAGTCTGCCCCCAAAAAAGGGATTGTTAAGCAAATATTAAAAAAAGCTGTTCCTAAACCTTTGCCTAAAAAAGCTACGCATGCCTCCAAATCCGTAAAACCTTTACCAAAAGTTATTGCAAAAAAAGCAATTCCCGTCAAAAAAGCGGCAAAACCCATTGAAATTCAACCAACAAAAAAAGTAGCAGTAAAAAATATTCCCGTAAAAGTTATTAACCCAGCCCAAAAAATTATGGCAAAGAAAGACGAAAACAAAACACCGGCCGCTATAACTGCCAATGAAATTGCGGCAGCTAAAGTTACTGCCGATATAAAAGCAAAAGATATTAAAGTACCTACGCCCAAACCAGTGATTATTCCGAAAATAGCTACTAAAACAGTGCGTAAATACCAACCGGAATTCACAAAATCAGTATTGGATAAAGCACAAAGAGACCCTGGTGCTCCTTCTCAACGGTACAGTGATGGTGAGTTACAGGAGTTTAGAGAGTTGATTCAGCGGAAGTTGGAAGCTGCAAAAAAGGAACTATCCTATTTGCACGGCTTGATTACCCGCAAAGATGAAATGGGAGGAGATGAAGGCGATAACCGTTATATGACGATGGAAGATGGAAGTCTTAGCATGGAAAGAGAACAATTGAGTCAAATGGCAAGCCGCCAGATCACTTTTATTGATCATCTCGAAAAAGCAGTTATGCGCATTGAAAATAAGACTTACGGTATTTGCCGGGTAACCGGTAAATTAATTGACAAAGCCCGGTTGCGTGCCGTGCCGCATGCCACGCTTAGTATAGAAGCTAAGATGGGATCAGGCAAATAGATAAACAGCATCTAAAATATTCAATATGAAAGAGAGAATGGTTTATCATTCTCTTTTTTATTAGCAGTCACCGGTCGCCTTATTTTAAAGCAAACTCCCTCTTTCTGAACATATGCAACTTATTCCTGTAAAAGACAGCGCAGCAGCAAAACAATTTCTGCAAGTAGCGGTAGAACTATATAAAAACGATCCAAATTGGATCCGTCCCCTGGATAAGGATATCAATGAGGTATTTGATGCAAAAAAGAATAAGGCTTTCCGCTTTGGTGAAGCAGAACGCTGGATTTTAAAAGATGGGGATGGCAAATTAATTGGCCGTATAGCCGCCTTTGTAAATAAAAAATATAAAAATAAAGGGGACGATGTGCCTGTCGGCGGTATCGGTTTTTTTGAGTGCATTAATCAGCAGGCAGCGGCTGACCTGCTGCTGGATAAGGCCAGGCAATGGCTGATGCAAAAAGGAATGGAAGCAATGGATGGTCCCATCAATTTTGGGGAAAGAGACAAATGGTGGGGATTAGTAACCAAGGGTTTTGATGAGCCATTGTATTGTATGAACTACAATCCTCCTTATTATGAGCAGTTGTTCGAACAGTACGGGTTTAAACCCTTCTTTCACCAGGTTTGTTTCGGTCTGCATCCAAAGGCGCCCTTAGAGAAAAAGATTCACGACCGGCACGCTATGTACGATGGCAATCCTGAATTTTCATCGAGGAATATTAAAAAAAATGAACTTGAAAAATTTGCGCTCGACTTTACAACTATTTACAATAAAGCATGGGCTGGTCATGGTGGATTGAAACAAATGGCTAAAGAACAGGTGCTGTTGCTTTTTAATAAAATGAAACCAGTGATGGATGAAAAGCTGATCTGGTTTGCATACCATAAAGATGAGCCCATTGCCATGTTTGTAAATATCCCGGATCTAAACCAATGGTTCAGGCATCTGAACGGGAAGTTTGATTTGATTCATAAGCTGAAATTTTTATGGGTAAAAAAGTTTATTCCTAATAAAAAGTTTAGCGGTGTTGTGTTTGGAGTGGTTCCCGAATGGCAGGGTAAAGGCATTGATGCATACGTAATTGGTGAATCGGCAAAAGTGATACAGCAGCCTGATGTAACCTACACTCAATATGAAATGCAATGGATAGGAGATTTTAATCCAAAGATGATCAATGTGGCGGAAAGCCTGGGCGAAACATTCCGAAGCCGGAACCTTACCACTTACCGGTTTCTATTTGACAGGACAAAGGAATTTAAACGGCACCCGATATTGGCTTAACTACACAGCATTTGAACTGTTTATAATAAACGTGGAGAAAGCTTAATTGGAATACAAAAGCCCATGGGATGCCGGATAGTAGCGGAAAGCACGGTGAGGATTGGTGTGTTGGCCTTGTGCCGTAC
Organism: Ferruginibacter sp.; assembly: GCA_039922375.1. Classification (GTDB taxonomy): domain Bacteria; phylum Bacteroidota; class Bacteroidia; order Chitinophagales; family Chitinophagaceae; genus Ferruginibacter. Next base: position 9,560 of record JBDSAA010000192.1, on the reverse strand, counting down.
TTGCAGCGGATAGCCGGAGCAAAAGCTGAGCTGGGTGCAGCGCCCAAAGCCGCAATTTGTTTTTCATTTTCAAGAAAGAGTTAAGTGTTTATTAACTTGCGTTTATAATTTTTATCAAACATTTTTCTGCCTTTCGGCAATTTATATATGGATAAATTCATTGTCTCCGCACGAAAGTACCGGCCACAGATTTTTTCAACTGTAGTGGGGCAATCTCATATTACCACCACGCTGAAGAATGCCATCAAAAACAACCAGTTGGCGCATGCTTTTCTGTTTTGCGGCCCGAGGGGGGTGGGTAAAACTACCTGCGCAAGAATTTTGGCAAAAACCATTAATTGCGAAAACCAGACAAAAGACGGAGAGGCCTGCAATACCTGCAATAGTTGTATTTCATTTGATGCCGGCACTTCTTTAAATATTCATGAGCTGGATGCTGCCAGTAACAATTCGGTGGATGATATCCGGAGCCTGGTAGACCAGGTAAGGTTTGCGCCCCAGGCCGGCAGGTACAAAGTGTACATTGTGGATGAGGTTCATATGCTAAGTTCATCGGCTTTTAATGCCTTTTTAAAAACGTTGGAAGAACCACCTTCCTATGCCATATTTATTTTGGCAACTACGGAAAAACATAAAATACTACCCACCATTTTAAGCCGTTGCCAGATATTTGATTTCAAACGCATCACCAATAACGATACGGTAGAACACCTGCAGGAGATATGTGAGAAAGAAACTATCACGGCGGAAAAAACTGCCCTGCATGTAATTGCTCAAAAAAGTGAAGGCTGCATGAGGGATTCGCTGAGTATCCTGGATAAAATTGTAAGTTTTACCAATGGGGAGGTGACCTATAAAAATACGCTGGAACACCTGAATATTTTAGATGAGGACTATTATTTTAAACTGCTTGATTTTGTGCAGCAGCAAGACTTAAGCAGCGCCCTGTTGATGTTTGACGAAATTAACAGGAAAGGTTTTGAAGGGGACTTGGTTCTCAATGGTTTTGCGGAATTTTTACGCAACCTGTTGGTGAGCCGGGATGCCAGGGTGGCGATGCTGCTGGAGGTGGCCGAAGATTTTAAACAAAAGTATTTGCAAACTGCCCAGAAAATATCACCTGCTTTCATCATAAGTGCGCTCAATATTTTAAATGAGGCCGAGATCAATTATAAACAGGCACGTAATAAACGTTTGCATGTAGAGCTAACAATCATCAAGCTAAGTTATTTACAGCAGGCATTGGAACTGGTAAGCAACGATGGAGTTGTAAGTAAAAAAAAACTGATTGATGGTGCAAAAACGGTTGCCTTTAGGGCATTGCCTATTGTTAAAATAATTGGTACGTCGTCTTCCGCCGAATTACCTGCTATTAGATCACAACCTGCAGCATCAGCTAAACTAATCATAGAAGAACCAAAAGTTGATATTAAAAAAGCCGGCAATGAGCAACCGGTTGGAGAAAATATCAAAATCAAGGGGAGGCCAATCGCAACACAACAGGAGCCGCAACATGAAACTACTTCCCTAGGTTCGCTGCTCAGTATCCGTAAGCAAATAACACAGAAAAATAAAGAAGGCGATACGACCGCGAAGCCGGTAACAGAAGAAGAATTGCATAGCTGTTGGGGTTTGTTTATTGAAAAACTGAGGGCGAAAAGTAATTTTTCTGCTGTCACTAATTTTAGGGCTGCAGAATTGAGAGTAATTGACCAGAATACAATTGAGATAATAACCCAGGGAGAAATACACAAGGCTTTTATTGAAGTAGAAAGAGCAGACCTTGTTACACACCTGCAGGAATATTTCAATAATCGTTTCCTGGTATACCAGCTTGCTGTGATAGAAAAAGAAGAAAAGGAAGATACAGGGCAAGTAACCCTGAACCGAAAACAGCAATACCTTAAAATAATAGAGGAATACCCACTGGTAAAGGAACTGAGGGATAGATTAAGGCTTGAATTAGATTAATTAATGCCCTGTGCTGTTGATGCAATTACGATTATACAGCAATACTCAACTGTTTAAATTCTTTTCGTATCAATCATTCTAAGATAAGCCCCAAAAGCGGCTATCACTTACATCTATAAAGAGTATTTATAAGAAGGATGAATAATAAGTTTTCAAACAACATATATTAAATGAAGCGTGCAATAGGGTTTATATTTCCCTTTTTTGCATTAATTTCGGCTTCCATTATAAAACAATAGAAATTATCAATTATGGCAGAAGTGATTCGCATGCCCCGTATGAGTGATACCATGACAGAGGGTGTGATTGTAGAGTGGCATAAGAAAGTAGGTGACACGGTAAAATCAGGTGATTTATTAGCCGAAGTGGAAACAGATAAAGCCACTATGGAGCTGGAAAGTTATAATGATGGAACCTTATTATACATTGGTGTAGAAAAAGGAAAGCCCGCCCAAGTAGATGGCATTCTTGCCGTGATTGGAAAACAAGGCGAAGATTATAAGCCAGCGTTGGATGCTGCAGGTGCAATTGCTCCCAAAGCTGCCGAGACAAAGGCACCTGAAACAGCACCAGCAAAAGAAGCAGCACCTGCCCCTGCTAAAGAAAGTGCACCAGCCCCCGCAAACGCAGCACCAGCCAATGTACAATTGCCAGCGGGAGCGAAAGAGATAAGAATGCCTTTGCTAAGTGATACTATGACAGAAGGAAAGATCGTGAGCTGGAACAAGAAAGTAGGCGATTTTGTAAAAAGCGATGATGTGCTTGCTGATGTTGAAACGGACAAGGCTACTATGGAAGTAGTGGGTTACGAGGAAGGCACATTATTATACATTGGGGTAGAAGCTGGAAATGCTGCCAAAATAAATGAGATCATTGCAATTGTGGGAAAAGAAGGTACCGATGTAAGTGCCTATGTGGCTGCAGAAAAGGCCGGAGGTAATGCAACTGCTACAGCAGCGCCTGCTGCCGCAAGCGAGCCAGCAACTACAGCAAATGGGACGCCTGGGGCAGCCGCTCCGGCTGAACCTGAGGCAGTGGCTACAGCAGAAGATGGCAGAATAAAAGCATCACCGCTTGCAAAGAAATTAGCCGCAGATAAGGGGATTGATTTAAAGAAAGTAAATGGAAGCGGCGACAATGGCCGCATTACCAAAAGAGATATAGACAGTTATGTTCCTGCTGCTGCACTACCGTCAGCACCTGCAAAAGGACCGCAAGCTGCACCAGCTGGCAAACCCGCAGTAGCAGCACCTGCTTTTACAGCCACCGGACAGGAGGGCTTTACCGATACGCCATTAACACAAATGCGTAAAGTGATTGCACGCCGCCTGGGTGAAAGTAAATTTAGCGCCCCGCATTTTTACCTGACGATGGAAATAAACATGGACAATGCCATGACATCACGAGTAGCCATGAACGAAGTAAGCCCCGTTAAAATATCATTCAATGATATGGTGATTAAAGCCTGTGCAATGGCCTTGCGCCAGCATCCGGATGTAAACAGTAGCTGGATGGGAGATTTTATCCGGCACAATCAACACATCCACATTGGGTCTGCACTTGCATTGCCAGAAGGATTGATTGTTCCTGTTATCCGTTTTGCTGATCAAAAATCATTATCACAAATAGCAGCCGATGCAAAAGAATTATATGGCAAGGCTAAGGATAAAAAACTGCAGCCTGCAGAGTTTACCGGTAATACTTTTACTGTCTCTAATTTAGGAATGATGGACATCGAGGAATTTACTGCCATCATCAATCCGCCGGATAGCGCAATTTTAGCTGTTGGTGCCATTAAAGAAAAAGTGGTTAAAAAAGGAGATAGCTTTGGTGTGATCAATGTAATGAAACTCACCTTAAGCTGCGACCATAGAAGTGTGGACGGAGCAGTAGGAGCAGCTTTTTTACAAACGCTTAAAAAGTTTTTGGAGAATCCCGTTACAATGCTGGTGTAATCTTTATATAAAAATTTTAAAAGCGCCGGTTGATAGCCCGCGCTTTTTTTATGCCGGGAAAAATAGGGGGAAGGTGTAAGGTGTAAGGTTGAAACAAGATTGTAAACCAATACAGCCGGTCAAAATCATGTAAATCATTTAATCACAAAATCATGGTTCAGACAAATGAAGGAGGAAAGGTGAATGGTGAAAGGTGAATGGTTGAAGAGTTGTGAATAAATATTGACCATAGTGTGTATTTTTTAATTCGTGTAATTCGTCTTTTTAAAATTCGGGTAATAAAAAAATTCGTGCAATAAAAAATGAAAGAAACCCCCATTATATTATTTGATGGTGTTTGCAACCTCTGTAATGGTGCGGTAAATTTTGTTATAAAAAGAGATAAAAGATCCTCGATAAAGTTTGCATCATTGCAAAGCGGAAAAGGCCATCAACTAATGAATCAATATAACCTGCGGACGGATGTCTTCAATTCATTTATTTTTATTGAAAGAGGAAAAGTACATATAGCATCAACTGCCGCTTTAAAAGTGAGTAAATACTTAAGCGGTTTGTGGCCTTTGCTATATAGCTTTATTATTGTACCCAAATTCATACGGGATGGTATTTATAAATGGATAGCAAGGAACCGGTATAAATGGTTTGGGAAGCGTGAACAATGTATGATACCAACACCGGAAATGCGAAGCAGGTTTTTAGGCAACACATTAATCCCGTAAACATATGGAAAAGAAAAAAACATTGGTCATCGGAGCATCTCCAAATCCTGCCCGGTACAGTTACCTGGCAGTTCAAAGATTAAATGCTAACCAGCATCCGGTGGTCGCATTGGGGCTGCGGAAGGGAATGATAGGCAATACAGACATTGAAACAACGCAAAAGCCTTTCGAACAAATTGATACGATCACATTGTATTTAAATCCGTTTAATCAAAAGCAGTATTACGATTACATCCTATCGCTTCAGCCCAAACGAATCATTTTTAATCCAGGCGCAGAAAATGATGAACTGGCCGACATGGCTGCACAAAAGGGCATCAAGACAATGGAGGCATGCACATTAGTCATGCTAAGTACCGGCCAATATTGATCTCCCCATTTGTAGCGGTTTTTCTACCCTTATAATTTATTTTGTGTTTAATAAAATATTTTATAACAGTTGTCGTTTAGATATAATATACGATCCCTTTCATCGTATTGCAATATCCAAAAATCTACAACATGAAACGCCTTACAACCTTGTGTATGGTACTGCTAATGCTTGCTGCAGTTACCAGCTACTCACAAAACAGACAAGCAGTCAAGCCTTCTTTATTTTTTAATTTCCCTACAACAATCGAATTAACCGAGGCCCAGCTCAGTAGCTTTTTTTCAGTAGCCAAAGGCCAAAACATTAACCTGCCGCTGGCTAATAATTTATCGTTGGACGGACCGGTTACAACCAAACTTATTAAGTACAGCAACCTGCAAACTGTCATTGTAAAATTGCCCGCATTTAAAAACAGTTTATTCTCCGTATCAAAACAGACGGACGATGCGAATAATATTATTTATGTAGGCCGCATCCTAAATCCACTATATGCTGACGGTTTTGAATTGAAACGAAAGCCGGATGGTAATTATCAACTTATTAAAATTGACTTAGAAAAAGTAGTAGTCGATTGCAGCCAGTAACACAGGCAGGCAACACATGAAGTCCAACCCTTATTAAAATAATCCGGCCAATCACCGGGAATCTAAAATCCTGTAAAATGAAGAAGCCATACGCACCCTTAATGCTGTTACTGGCATTGCTAGTTTCTTTCAATGTATTTAGTTTACCACTTTTAAATAGTTTGCCTTCAGCGGGCGCAACGATCTATCTTGACTTTGATGGCCACAATGTAAACAGCGCATACTGGAATGGCGGCACACCTTTTACCTGTGCTACTGCAGCCATGTCTGATGATCAAATAACAGAAGTTTTTAATCGTGTTGCAGAAGATTACCGGCCGTTTAATATTAATATCACCACCGACGAGTCTAAATTTATTTCCGCTCCGCTTTCCAAAAGAATACGGGTAGTAGTTACTCCTACCAGTGCATGGTTTACTGGTGTAGGCGGTGTTTCTTTTATTGGCTCCTTTAAATGGGGCGACGACACACCTTCATTTGTTTTCAGCGACCGGCTTGGCCCAAAGAGCCCGAAATTAATCGCTGAATGTTGCTCACACGAGAGTGGCCACGCAGTTGGTTTATCTCACCAGTCTAAATACGATGGTACCTGCAATCTAACAGACACTTATAATGATGGGCAGGGAACCGGAGTAAATGCCTGGGCCCCGATAATGGGCAACAGCTATTCGAGAAATATGACCGGATGGAATGATGGCCCTACTCCTTATGGATGCACCAATGTGCAGGATAATCTTTCTATCATTACCAGTCAAAATGGTTTCACATACAGAACAGATGATTTTAGTGACGACATCAATATTAACCCTGCGATCGTTGCAATTTCAGGCGCAGATGTGGGCGGTGTTATTTCAACCAATGCAGACAAAGATGCATTCAGCTTTACGCTTGCTCAAAATGCAATCGTTCATATCGACATCAAACCTTTTAGCATAGACGCAAATTTCCAGGGTGCCAATCTAGATTTGAAAATGTCTTTGTATAATTCCTCTAAAGTATTAATAAGTTCATTTGATCCCCAGGCTGCGATGAATGTATTAGTGGACACCGTATTAAATGCCGGCACTTATTATATGTTGGTAGATGGGGCTGGCAATAGCAACGTAAATGATTACGGAAGTTTGGGTTCTTATTCAATCAGCTCGTCTGCCGGAAGTATTTTGCCCATACGAAATGTAACATTGGCAGGAAGAACAGAAAAAGCTAAACATGACCTCAACTGGAATATTGTTACCGATGAACCAGTAAAGCAGATCGCTGTAGAATCATCAACAGACGGAACGCATTTTAATACCATCAATACAATCAATGGAACTTCGAAAAATTTTGTTTACTCACCGGCTCAAAGTAATGATTTGTATTATCGCATAAAGGTAACATCTGAGCAAAATCAGGTTGTGTATTCAAACACCATTATGCTAAAAGGGGTAATTCAATTATCTAAATCTTTTAAGGTATCCACTTTCATTCAGCAAGAAATTACCATCAATGCAGTCGAAAGCTATCAATACCTCGTAAGTGATGGAAATGGTAATGCAATGGCAAAAGGCACTGGCCAGGCAGGATTTAATAAAGTAGAGATGAGCAGGCTACCGGCTGGCATGTACGTTCTGCAATTAATAAGCAACAATCAGAAACAAACAGAAAGAATTATAAAACAGTAAGGTAGATTCATGTGTAAGTTAAGGGGTCGGCGTAAGGGGCTGGCCCCTTTTTATTTTTAACCCTCTTGGCTATTTATGTGGGCCTTCAAAGAAGTTAAACATCCAGTTGCTTTTTCATTCTTACCATTACAGCAAACCTTGTCTAGGTAAATAACTCCACATTGCTGATAAATTATTAAGCCTATTACAACAAGATCTTTACTAACAGTAAAGGGTAACTCCGGCCAAGGCATATATTATATTTTCCCGAAACATAAGGTTAAATTATTATTACATACCTGCTACGTCTGTGTTCCGCATACTTTATTTCCGTAATTTTAGAAAACCCCATTTATATGTTATGGAGAAAATTCAATGGTGACCCCATTCAACTACCCATCAAAGCGGCGGTGGAGGACACTATCAAAAGAGAAACAAAAGCAGGCTTTCATTTAAAAGTATGCATCGGAACAGACAGCCAGGTGAAAGGTAAAGAGACCGAGTTTGCTACCGTTATAGTTTTTTTACGGGAAGGGCACGGAGGATTTATGTTTATTCACAACGAAAAAACCTTGTTGAAATACAGCATCAAGGAACGCATGTTGGTAGAAGTGGCCAAAAGTATTGAAATCGCCTATGAGCTATGCGACCTGTTTACATTGTACGATGTAGACATGGAAGTACACGCCGACATCAACACCAATCCACAGTTCAAAAGCAATGAAGCATTACGGGAAGCGATGGGCTATATCCTGGGTATGGGTTTTGCCTTCAAAGCCAAACCGGAAGCCTTTGCAAGCAGCAGTTGCGCCAATAAAGTGGTAAACTGATTAGTACCGGCTTTTGTTGAATGCATTGGTTTTAACTATGAACCGAACGAACCTACCCCTTCCATCTGCCTTTCTTAGAGGCAGTGTATCGACGACCCTATAATTTTTGAATTCTCCTCATCATTTTCCAGAATACTTGCTGCAATTTTATTGGACAATGAATATCTTTGCCCTCCATTAAAAAGCAAAATACTATGAGCGAGACAGCACTTACTAAAGGACAAATACATACCAATAAAGGTGTGCTAACCTTTGAACTATACGACGATGATGCACCCATTGCAGTGGCAAATTTCAAAAAATTGATCGGCCAGGGTTTTTATGACGGCCTTAGTTTCCACCGGGTGATACCCAATTTTATGATACAGGGCGGTTGCCCCAATGGCACAGGTGCAGGCGGGCCAGGCTATACTATACAGTGTGAAACTAAAGGCACTAAACAAATTCATGACCGTGGTGTAATGTCGATGGCTCACCGTGGGCCAAACACCGGCGGTTCACAATTCTTTATTTGCCATAACCGTTCTAATACCAAACACCTTGATGGCGTGCATACCTGCTTTGGAAAAATTACAGGAGGCCTGGAGATCATTGATGACATTGAGGGTGGCGATAAAATGGAAAAAGTGGTTTTAGTCGATTAATCTTTTCAGTAAATGAACTTCAAATTATTTCTTATTTAAGAGCAAGAAATAGCGAAGAAAAATACCCGCATAAAGCCATCCATCTGTAATTCTATTATTGATGGATGGCTTTTTAATGATGAGCTGTGTGAGAATTTTTCACACTGAATTTATAAAGCACTATGAAGTACTTCGTGTTATTAATATTTTTTTATAGTGGTTCTTGTGCGTCACAACCAATGCTGGCTGACAGCGTTATACAAGAAAGCTCTCTTCGGGAAACACTGTTTTTTTTATCGCAGGATAGTTTGAAGGGACGTTTAACAGGTGGTGAAGGCGCCAGTATAGCTGCCACCTTTATTGCCGCTAAATTTAATTCGATTGGATTAAGTGCGCTGGGTGCAAACGAGGGTTTCTACGATAATTTTATAGCTGATTATGAAAGAAAAAAAATACCTGCGAAGAATGTGGTAGGGGTAATTCAGGGAAACATCACAAATGATACGATGATAATTTTTTCAGCTCATTACGATCACATAGGTCAAAGAGATGATTTGCCTTTCAACAAAGAATATAATTCTAAAGATGAAATTTTTAACGGAGCAAATGATAACACTACAGGCGTAGCGGCTTTGCTGGAACTTGCCAGATATTACAAGGCTCAAAATAACAATCACTATCAATTGGTTTTTGTGGCCTTTGCAGGTGAAGAAATGGGAATGCTTGGATCGGCACATTTGAATAAAAAAATAAACCCAGCTATTGTAAAGGCAGTTATTAATCTTGAAATGCTGGGGAGGCCGGAAAAACAAAGTTGCTTTATTGTTTCGTTCAGGAATAAAGCCATCAGGAATATGCTGAACAG
>JBDSAA010000191.1:0-9764 GCA_039922375.1 Ferruginibacter sp. | reverse complement strand
GACGCGTTCACCGAGCAAAAGCGGCACTTGGCCGCCTCCGGTTCAGGATCAAACCTCTCGGCTTTCACGGCGTCGTCCAGCTCCCCGAACTTCTCGACCAGCCGTGCCCGCGGCCAGGCGTCGAGCTTGTAGGCCGTGGTCGGCCCGCCGCTTCGCCCCATCCAGTAGTCGCCGGTCGCGACCTCGACGCCGTGCAGCTCCGTCACTGCCACGGCGTAGGTCCCGAGTTGGAAGGCGTCCCCAGGCAGGCGTCCACTCTTCGCGTCGCGGACGTGCACGCCGTAGCGCGGATGCTGCATCACGGCGTCGATGAAGCCTCGAACCCGGACACCGTCAAGGTCGATGTCGAACCCAAGCTCGATGGCGGGGTCACCCTCGGGTGTCTCCCAGATGACTTCCGCAGGCGCCGTAAGCGTGTAGTACTCGACGTATCGGCGCACCTGTTCGATACCCAGCCCGAAGCGCCGTTCGACGTCGACCTGTCCCTTGTACGGCCCGGAGCTGAACCAGTACTCGAAGTTCGGCGTCGTCTCGCACAGCCGGTTCGTGTGCTTGACGTAGCTCTCTCGGTAGGCGTCGACCGCCTGGTCGACAGGCATCATCCGTCCGGACTTCTCCCATGCCTCGATGGCCTCGTGCACCGCCAAGCCTTGCGACAACCATGCGGCGGGCCTGGACCACACTTTCTCGATGCGGTTCAGGTAGTAGCGGTAGGGACAACCGCCGAACTCGGCGGTGTACTCCCGGAACTGGCTCACCGACCTGTACTCAGGCAACTCGATCACCCGCCCGACGAGCCGCACGGGAGCGAACGAACTCGTAGACCGACTTCGAGCAGTGAAGGCGAACTCTGGGCGCGGGAATGTCCGGCTCCGAGTCGTCGTCGCAACAAGCATCCACCGATGGATCGCATCGGTGGTGCTCGACCAAGTAGAGGCTGCGTTCGGCAGACCCCATCATCATGTTCTCGTCTTCGACTCTTTCTGACCCGAGCAGGTTCGACTGCCCGACTGCCAGCAACTCCCGCACAGGTCTGTACAACTCACCTGTGGTGCTCACCAAAATACTTCGGTAGACATCGAGAACGAAGCCCCCCTCTACCTTCGTGGAACTTGCCACCAAAAATGGCACGTTGTCGACAACATAGTTTTCCCTGCCTTGCACTACCACTGCCCCCCTGCTGCGCTGTTTTACACTGATGGCAGTTCGTCAGGAATCCTCCAAATCTCACGAGACTCGTCGGTGAGAGTGGTGTAGGCGTTCTCACGTATCAGCAGGTTGCCGTCACTCTCCCGCCGAGGCGCGTACTGCCAACCACCACTGAGGACACCTGGGTGGGGCGCAAGGTTCGGATCGAACTCAAGCACGACGTTGTACTTGGCCAACTTTTCGTACCAGTTCCTAAGCTCACGCGACTTGTACGGAGTCATGCCTCTCCCCCCAGAAACGGCATACTCCAGATGCCAAGTCACGCGTTGATACGGGGCACCCGTCTTGAATTTCTTGTCCATCTCAGGCCACGGAAAGCTTTCCATAGCAGCCTCTCGCGGACTCCGAAATTGCGCCCCGCCTTGCCTCTTGTGATAACTCACGGTCGTGGGCGAGACGCCGTACATCCTGGCGATCTCGACCTGGGTCATCCCTTTATTTCGAAGCTCGGAAATTAATGCCGGGGTTAGGACACCGTGCAGTTCCTTTGGTTTGCGGCTAGCAGTCATGGCTGTTCACCTCCTTTTCAACTGTATCATCGTGAACTCTACGAAGTCCAGTCACCCCGGTCGTAATACACCTTGCGCACCACACTTGAATGCTTCCCACAACTACACCGACGAGTCCGCCCCGACAGGAGAACCCCTCCCGCGTCACGAACGGAAACCCTGTTGCCTTTATTCCACCCCAGGCAGCGTCGCGCCACCGAAAACGCAAAATTGCGGCCAAAGCTTTGTTTTTGATCATGTCGAGTGAGCGCCGATTTCGTGAATCGTCGCAGGTAGACGACTCGCGACGCGTTCAAACGTCAAGTGTGAACATCACCCGATCGGACTAGAGCGATCCTCACGTTGTCCTTATGGCCAACGATGCACACCCTGTCACCAGCGCATACTTGGTGCCAAGGTCACCATTCCCGATCGAAGTTGGTCAAGCCTCCACCAAATCCCCAGGTGGACGGCTGTCCTCATTTGCTCAAGGACCGGCGTCCAATGAGCTACCGGTGCAAGCAATGCAACCAGGCCTTTTGAAGCCATTCCGCGGTGAGCGGGGCAGGGGCCGCACCTGCGGCTAGGCCCCCACCCCGCTCGTCGTCAGGACGAAGTCGCCCGCGTCCGGGTACCCGTGGCCTTCCGCCGCGCCGGGGCCTTGACCTCCTGTTCGGGAGCCGACGGCACATCCTCGGACTTCTTCACCGTCGCCTGCCGGGTCTTGGTGCCGGCAGCACGCGTCCGCTTCGCAGGGACCGGAATCTCCGCAACCTCAACAGCCTTGACGTCCTCCTGGCCGACGAAGGGCAACGTCGGCTCCTCCACCAGCGCCGCCATGGCGGACTCGTACGCCTCGATGACGCTCTTCGGGAGCCGTCCCCGCTCGGACACCGTGATGTCCTCCTGCTCCCGTGCCCAGGCCCGGATCACCCCAAGCCTTTCCCGCTCCGCCTCCGAGCGACCCGGACCACTGACGGCCCCGACCACCGCCGACCGCTTGCCTGCCCTGCGCGCGTTGGCCACGAACGTGGCCAGCGTGTGCCGCAGGTCCTCCGCGTTGGTCGCTGACAGGTCGATCTCGTAGTGCACGCCGTCCAGGCCGAAGCTCACCGTCTCGTCCGCCTGCGAGCCGTCCGTGTCGTCCAGCAGCTCCACGACAACCTTCGTAGCCATGTCTCTCTACCTTCGTTAGATGTCTTCGTTCTGGCTCGTTAAGCCATGACCGGGCTCAATCCCAGGATTGAGCCCGATCACTAGCTCAGCGATCCCTACGAACCGACCTCGATCCGAAGACCTGCGCCGTGTTCCGCTGGACGGTCCACATGTAGAACCGACGGTGCCCCTTCTCGTCCGCGTGGTCGCCGTCCCATGCATGTCCCACGGCGTCATCGCTTTCGCCGTCCACCCATGGGGAACGGTCACCACATGTCCGGCACTCGAACGAAACGATGGACACGACCGGCTGATCGGGGTCGATGTCTTCAGGCAATGCCGGAAGGTTCTTACCCGTCTCGCTCACTCGGCATCCTCGACAGCCGACTTGGTGCAATCCGCAGGGCACCTATCCCAGGTGTACCCAGGCGTGACGCTGGTGTGTGACCACGGGCACCAATCCCCGATATCGTTCGTGTGATTGTTGATCTCACGACTGCTATTGATCCCAGATTCCATGTCTTACCTCCCTAGTTGACACCGAACGGCACGAAGTCTTCGCGCCGAACGGAATCGACTAGACTCGCTTCTCCTCGATGTACTTCCTGACGGCGTCCTCCGAATCACTTCCCCACTGATCGAACTTCCTGCGGTTCATGTCCTCCGGCAGGAGCCAGCCAACAAATCGGAACGGAGCCATGACCGACCGTTCCCACTTGCGGAAGTTGTTCCCCTCTTCGTCCAGGGTGAGCATGTGGAACGTCTGGTCATCGGTGGTGAATTCCCAGCAATGCCGAATGTCGTCTTCGTCGTACTCGTTGACGAACACATCTCCTACGACCATCGGTCAAGCCTCCTTAGTCGACACCGAACAGCACGGGCAAGCCCATGCCGAACGGAATCAACTAGACTGCCCGCCTTCGATACGTTTCCGGCGTCAACGGCGACAGCGACTCTTTGGGGTACTCGTACTGCTCTCGACCACAACCGGTACACAGAATGTCGGTGCCATCTCGTTGGATGAGTCCTGCTACCTTGTCGCAGTAGTCGCAAATCGGCTGACGCCAAACCTCACGACATCTCCCATCGATCGGCATCGTGACATCGTCGGCCAAGAGTGAGCCACCGGGCTTTCCGTCACGGAAGCCGTTCCAATCGAAAACGAGCGTGATCTCCTTCTCATCACTCTTGATCTCGGCGATTCGCACAGTGTGAAAGACCATTCCACCTATGAACGAGACCTTCACGAAGTCGCCGATCCTCACTTCGACCATGGGGACGGCACCGAGGAATTCGGCAATTCGGTCCCCGTATCCGGTGACACCAACTGTCACGATTTCGCTGGTCACTTCATGACCCCTCTCTAGTAGGTACCGAACGACACGAGATATCTCATGCCGAACGGAACCGACTAGCGACCACAAATCTTGTTGCCCATGGTTCGACAGTCCCAACCTGGGTCGTCTTCTTCAATTCGCTTGTCACGGTCTTCGGTGTTCGTACTAGGCGGAGATATGACCGGAGCAAGCGTGGCCTTCTGGGATGCGATGAAGGTCCCGAGCCAGACAGCAAGGAGTATTGCAAGCGCGATTCGGACAATCACGTTCATGCCTCTGCAATCGCGGTGAGAGCCCGAACAACCTCTTCCGTCCAACTGCTATAGAAGGCCTCTTCGTACGCGCTGCATACCTCGTCTTCCGACTCTTCCCGGAGCGCTGAAGGAATTCCGATTTCGTCCAACAGCTCATCCACGGTGAGGTCACCAGCATGGACTCCACTTAACGGACCGTGGACTGGACGAGTACGGTCATAGAAAACCGGATCGCCGTCGTCGTGCATTTTGATCATGGACGACGCGTATTCCTTCGACACGTTGCCGTCCACTACCCAATCAGCTTGCGCCTTGCCGTGTCGTTTGCCGATTTCTTCTGCCCGGTCGAGCGTGAGCACCAGCAACCCTTTGACCATTGCCATTTATGATCCCTTCAAGGCTTTCATCGTTGCGGCACGGCGGTACCCCGAAGCGGGTTCGAGGTACCACCGAAACGCAAGGACGGTCCCTATCCGGATCAGTTTCCGAGCTTCACCAGGGTCAGCGAGCCGTCGGCTTCGAATACAAGTCCGGCCCAATGCTTCGCTGTGGTGTGCATCCACTCATTGATGAGACGATCGCTTTCGTCCACCATTCGCCATGCCAGGTGATCGATCGGACGACTTCCTTTACGGCGCATGTAGCGAGTGCCGCTGTCTGTGGACACAACCGAGCCAACCGGCGGTTCGTCCGGCAGCGTCCATGAAAGCTCGGTTCCTGCCTGATCCCCTGAGACCACAGCCACACTGCCGCCATGGAAGTACAGGATGAAGCTCCAATGAAAGGCCGCTGGCACGGACCTTGGTCCTTCGAGAAACTGAATCCAGCTTCCGAAGTCAGATGTCCACGAGTCACGTTGCCATTTCAACCCGTCTTGCGCGCCCAAGGCTTCGACCACCGTTCCTGGTGGTGGCTCTTCTGGCAGCGCCCATTTAAGGGTGTCCCCCACAGGCATTCTCAATCACTCCTCGTTCGCAGGAACACCGCAGTACCCGCGCGTTTCGCACGGGTACCACGGATTGATCCAACGATCAGAAGAAACAGATCAAGAGTTCAGCCGCTCGCGCGCCGATGCGTAGTTCGTCAGCCCTCGTGCCTGTCGTGCACGCGCACGCCGTACTGCGCGTCAACCAGGTCAGACCATCGTGCGTCCGAAGAGGACACCAGGTTGCCGCCGTGCATCCACCAACGCGGGTCCGGCTGGCCGTCGGTGCCAGCGGGCACCACGTACCGGTCCCGACTGCCGTACTTGCCGACCACCAGCCACGCAGCCGGGCTGTCAGGCTTCGGCTCGAACACCTGATCGTGCTTGTCCAACGGGCTGATCACCGGCTGATCACCCGTGCGGTAGTCGACAGTGCCCACGATGGTCAGCCTGTCGTGCTTCGACGTGATCCCACCGTTCGTGCAGTCGCCAATCACAGCCGACCGGTACACGTACACCTTCAACCCTCGCTGCTGCTCACCCATGACGTCCCTCTCACCCGTTGCCGATCCGCTCGGACCGGGCGTGCGTCCGTCCACTCCAGACGGACGCCACCCTGAACCGAACGGATCACACGTTGGCCGTCACCCAGCGCTGAACGCTGCTGATCAGGTGCTGCGGCACGCTGTCCCGTGCGGTGAACAGGACAAGCCCGCTGTCCGTCACCGAGAACGTCACGACACGGGTCGGGTCCGTCACGTGGTGCGCCGTCCCCGTGCGCTTGGCACCGACGTACGCCACGCGCCAGTGCGCCCACGTCACGAACGTGCGATAGCCGGACCCGTGCACCAACCGGTTCAGTACGGCCAACCACTCACGTTCAGAGAACCCGGACGGGTGCGCCGTGATCGCTTCGGTCTTGCCCGTGTAGTTGCCGTCCCACCCGTGCGGACGGGTGCCGTCGTCCAGTGACAGCCACGTGCGCAACGAAAACTCGGGGGAACTGGACGGTGACCTCAGGTCCTGCTTGTCCAACCAGTCCGCCACTTCCGACAGCCGGTCGAAGGTGTATTCCTGCGCGTCGCAGTCCAACTCAACCGTCGGTTCGTCCGCACCCTCCGGCCATTCGCCGTAAACCCTCTTGTACGTGCTGATTGTGTACATTGTGGACACACCTCACCCATGAATTGCTTTGACTCACCCATTGCCGTCAGTTCGTGGAAGCGCACGGCGTGCCGTGCCCAACCACCAGCGGGACGGATCAGGAGTTGTCGATCAGCGGTTCACCGCACCCACCACAGCGTTCGTCGCTGCTCTCCACCTGCGAACCGAAGATCACTTTCGGGAACTCGGCCGAGTCGAACGAGCGTTCGTCCTCACGGTTCACGCCTTCCAACTGCGCAGCGTGATTGAGCGCAGCCTCAACTCCGATGGACGTAGGCGCTACCTTGGTTCGGCCTTGCGATCGGAAGATGTCCACGATGCAAGGCGGGCAGTGGATGTCCGCCTGGTAGCTGTATCCCACGATGTCCGTTGCGTGCGTGCCGTACATAAACACACCTCACCCGTGCGTTGAATTGCCAACCAATGACTCGTCAGTTCACGGAAAGGCACGGCACGCCGTGCCCGACCGTCAACGGGACGATTCACTTGCAGACAGTGCCCGTGTATCCCAACGGGGAGCCCTCGTGCGCCTTCCAGAACCGGGCGGGAAACTCCCGTTCCACCTTCGCTCCCAACAGGTAAAGGCACGCATCCCGACGCGACGTGAACCCGTCAACCCACCGCATGTCAACGGCATCACCTGAGTCAGCCGACGCCGCGAACGTGCCGCTCCCATTGTTCAGCTTCACAACGTCACCAATGGTGACACCGTCAATGTCCATGTGGTACTTCACACCGTCATTCGTCCGCGTTTTCGCGTGACAATTGAACTTCGGCGCATCCCAGAAACGGCGCAGAATAGAATGAATCACGACACACCTCACCCTTGATCGAACTCTCACCCATGACTCGCCAGTTGACGGAGAGACACGGCGTGCCACACCTCTCCGTCAACCGGTTCGGATCGATCCATGGCTTCCGCCACGCGCCTAGGACCACACTTCGTAGATCCTACGAAGTGCAGTATTAGGCAAAAAAAGATAGGGATCATGGATGAGGGTTGTAGTCGAACGTGGTTCGAGTCAGCTCATCATCCAACCCTTCCAGCGCTTCCCAACCCTGGTCAGTGATCCCTGAAAGCTCCACGTGCCTCCTGTGAACCAACTCGATCAACGGCCACGCCAGATCATGACCAAGCGTCGCACGCTCATAAACATCCCTGTCGATCAAACGATCGACGTATCGATACATCTTGTCGAGCTGATCTTTCGTGCGTTTCATCAGACGACCCTTTCAGTGAGCGTGGTCAGCCCAACTACGGCACGAGTGACAGGTGACCCGATCATCAGGGTCCATACCCATCTCTTCGGCTGCACCATCCTGCGCCAACATCACGTAAAGCACCCATCCAAAGCTGCCAGAAATAGCACTTTCGTGCTGATCTGCCCACCGTTGGGCGTGCTCCTGAAAAAGTTCGATTCCCTTGTATGTGAGGCTTTCCGGCCAAACGATCGAAGGTGCCTCACCCACAAGGTCATATAGTCGTGCGCGATGGTTCTCAGACTGAGCAGCAACGATTTTCTTTGCCAACTCGGTTGCGTCCACTACCTTTTCCTTTGTTTGGTTTTTCAGAACCGCACACAGAGAACCTGTGTGCGGGTACTCAAAGACCAAACTTTGTCCGCTATTCCGGGTCACCCCATCCGTTCGGTTGCTCGCTCACCCGTGAGGGATCGTGGCCGCTAATGCTGTGCGCGCTCGATCCTCGCGGACGTCGTGGCGTAGTCACCTAGTTGGACGGGGCACGTGTTATCTCGGTATGCCCGGTCACCTATTAAGTTCTCAAAGGACGGATTCGGGGAGCCGATTCCGCGTGCTCAGAGCTGAGCCTTTCGGTTTATCGCTTCACCCTGTCTGGCTGGCGTTTCGCTCTCTCCGGCCTGACACGATGAACTGTAGTTCGTAGACTCTACGAAGTTCAACTCATAGTGAGCCAGCTCACGTTTACGTCAGGTTTCCCCAGGTCAGCCACTGGCGTTCCGCCACGCTCGGCCCGTGCAACCCTCCCTCATCGGCCCCACAAGTGACCTGCGCCACACCATGCCGTGGATTTGGCGCTGCGGCGCACAGAGATAAGTGAGGGACGCGAAAGCGTCCCGAACACAGAGCCTGTACAGCCCTTAGAGGGCTGTTCACCAGCCCTGCCCCAACTGGGCAGGGCATGAGTGATCGAGCGTCCCTAGACGCTCTGAGCGGCACACAGAGTGCCGCTGAAGAGACTCGCCTCAAGCGAGTCTCATAGAGGGGGCTAGGTCTTCTTTGTCCTGGGATACATCGGACAGAGCTAAACGACTTCCAAGTAACTGGACAGCCCTAAGGCTGTCCATTCTCCGAAGAGATAAATGGGCCTGCCAAATAGCAGGCCCTGAATGTGCCTCTATGGCAACGGAAGTCGACCACATCAGAACGGGAGACGACCACTCACCGGACAACCTACGTGCCGTGTGCAGTAGGTGCCACGCACACAAGAGCGCACGCGAGGGGAGCAACGCGCGTGCACGTTTACGCGCACTGCGCACTAGGCCGCATGAGCGGCACCCTGGCACACGCGCTTAACGCGTGCACTGGGTACCCGCACTAGCGGGTATCGGGTATTGGCCTGCACTGGGATACAGGCAGCGCTACAGCGCTGCTTTGCACACTGCTTTGCAATGCAATGCGCAATGAGCGCATTCGGATGCGCATATCTGTGTGCAATTTCCTATCAATACCCAGGGGGGAATACCCCCACCCCCACAATGCAGATCGATGCGTAATGCGGCTGCGAGGTCATGTACGGGTTTTCAAGTCGCCGGGCGTGCTGTCGCCGCACGCCGACGAGGTCTGTCCGGCCTCTCAGGTCGCCGCTGCCTGCCTGGTGCACCTCGCCGCAGACCGCACTACCTGAGCCACACCAACGGCCGTGGCGGCTTCGTCATCACCTGTTCACCGCAGGCGCTCCCAGCGCCTGGTTCACCGACTCCAGAGGAGGGATCAGATGGGTACACGTGGCCCGGTGCCGAAGCGCTCCGATGAGCGCGTCCGCCGCAACAAGGACGAGGCCGGTCCCGTCGAGAAGATCACCGCCGCTGGCGCGGTCGGTGTTCCGGCGCTCGGACTTCCTGACCCGCACCCGATCATCAGCGACTTCTACGAGTCGCTGACGGAGTCGGCGCAGGCTCGGTTCTACGAGCCAAGTGACTGGCAGTTCGCGAGGTTCACGCTGCACTTCGCCGACCAG
Source organism: Ferruginibacter sp. (assembly GCA_039922375.1). GTDB lineage: Bacteria > Bacteroidota > Bacteroidia > Chitinophagales > Chitinophagaceae > Ferruginibacter. The sequence goes on along the minus strand of JBDSAA010000191.1, from coordinate 12 downwards.
TTGGTGAAGTCC
>JBDSAA010000190.1:0-9826 GCA_039922375.1 Ferruginibacter sp. | reverse complement strand
CAATTGTAAAAACAGGCTGATGCCTTTTTGTATCAGCCTGTAACCCTTTTAAGGACAAATGCTATTCATAACACTCATGAATGTTTTGATCGCATTTTTGATTGAAGTTGGAATAAGAGGAAAGTTCACGACAACTGTCAAAATGGGTTTAATACCTTTGTAAACTGCGCAGATTCTTTTTAGCTGAGCGCCTAAATCCAGTGCGGCAGCCGGAGCAGCCGCTGTACCTGCATGTGCCTGGGGCTTATCGTACTGCTCAAAATTTGCGGCCTTAATGTGCGCCTCAATTTGTTCAAGCGTCATTTGTTTTTCATCCTGTACCATAATGATTATTTTTGATGCCTACTCTTTGATACCGTTTTCGGCTAACCGGTGTATATAGATTCAATTAATTTTAGCTATACATGGCCTTGTACTTAACACAGCAATGCCCAAAGGTTCAAGGGGAATAAAGCCTCCTTAAAAAAAATCCTAAACATTGGGGGAATAATTCACAGGAAGATAATCTGTAGGCAGGCAACCCTGCAAAAAATATTGGCTCAGCTATCGTTTCATTTCTTAATTGCTGTTACAAATATTTAGAATTACTTATCAGTTTTTCAAGGGGAAATTGCCTCTAATTAAAACCGGATTTTTCCTGTAATAAAGAATTAGTAATGCATTAAATTAGTATAAACACCCACTTCCCCAGGCACGAGTGAAGCAAGAAATTGGTGCTGGTTACAAGTGCAGTTGGTATTGTTTCGGTAATTGGCAAACAAACTTGTATATCCCCGGAAAGGTGGCGCACCAGCCGGTTGCAAAATAAAGTATCTTACTAAAAATTCCTGCTAAGAAGTTAACTACAAGTTACAGATGTGGAACAGTTTGGGTTGTTCACAAGTTTTTGGTAAAGTGCACCCAATGTTAGGTTTAGATTTCCTCTCCGGGGCAATAAATTATAAATTATTATTTCTACAAAGAGATTGCCCAAGAGGCAGTAGAACACGGCTAAATAACCTCCAGGTGAAGGATTGAGGCGAAGGAACGAGAGCACTGGTTACTACAGCCACGAACCTCCAGGGGCCGCCCCTGAAGGCAACAATAGATTTGTAAATGTTTTGCGCTGTGCGTAACCATTAAGAACTAAAAGGTTTACAACAACTACAATTTTAAAATCAGCCTGGATATGTTCACGTTCGTTATTGTAGCCTATCATTCATCAATGGAACTATTGTTTTATTCCATTCATTTTCTTTATCAGGTCCACTTCATCTTGCCGGTAAACTGTACCGTCTTTTCTAAAAATATCATGAAACCATTCTAACGGTTCTTCGCCACTGGGTAACGGTGTATCCCATGCGTAAATAGTGTTTGATTTACCCGCTACAAAACCCCAATTGATGGCTCCAATATTGTACTTTTTTAACAAGGGCAAAATATTAGAGAACCTGCTGTTTCTTGTTCGGGCCATATACTCCGTACATATCATGGGCCGGCCATGTGTCTTCAGCATTTCAATTACCCGCTGGTGCCATTGCGGTTCTTCATAATTATGGTAAGTAATTATATCAGAATTTAGTGCCTGGAATGCATTTAGCTTTTCAAAATCCCATGCCCATATTCCGCAACTGACAGGCTGGTCAGGATTTACTTCACGGGCCCATTGAAATATCTTTTTTAGCAACGGTATTGAGGCTTCCTTTTTGCCACTGTTACCTGGTTCATTGTACAGATCCCAGAGCAGTATCCGCTCGTCATTTTTAAACCTTGTCATAACATCTTTTACATAGACCTCGAGCGAAGGAAACTGAGTAGAATCATTTGAAAAAGGGTCACCCGGGTCCTGTACCCAGCCCGAATTATGAATGCCCGGTTTGGGCACCGGCTGCACGCCAGCCACTGGTACTTTGTTCCAGCAGTCATCAAAAAAAACAAACAGTATTTTAATGCGGTGCCGGTTCGCAATGTTCAGAAAAGTATTCATACGGTTTTTAAATCCCTCTTTGTCCTGCATCCATGCAATGCTATGCAGGTACACCCGCATAGTATTAAATCCAATTCTTTCTGCCCATCCTAACTCTTTATCATTAAGAGCAGAATCAAATGTGGCGGCCTGCCACATTTCCAACTGGTTAATTGCATTGCTGGGCAGGTAGTCGGCGCCGTTGATCCACTGATGCCGGCTGTACCACTTATTTGCTTTTTCCACTGTCCATACGGTGCCTGTAGCAGATTTTGTTATCTTTTGGGGAACAGTTTTTTGAGCCCATACAGTGGTTAGAGAAAATAACAGGATTACTACACTAAATCTCTTTAAAGGCATGGTAAATTGTGAAATTTTCATGGTGCTGCTTTTTATTTTTCTGGAACTTCGTTTTATTTTAAAACAAATAATTAAACAATATCGTTTAGTTAAAACAAAATCTCAAGAACTAATATTTCTTTCATTTTATCTCCCCTCCGAATTCGTTCGCTCAGATACGCAGCTTTGCCTTCTTCGGCGGTTGGCAGCGAAATTAAGTTAAGCAATTGAATGGCTTTGGAATGGCCGTTTGGCTAAAGCCATAAGAACAATAATTTTTTGATATCAGCACCCTAAAGGCCGTACAATTCAGTTAGCGGGACTTAACTAATAACATTGGCGGGGGCTTGCGTGATTGCATGTTCGAAATTAAATTGCTAAGTATATTTTGGCCAGTATCTTTCCCAGCTTGCTGACAAATATGAAGAAGAAAAGAACCGAATTAAAAATCAGTTGTAAAAATTAAATTTTATAAATAAATTTAATCACAGGTAAAAACAATTTTACAACCATGAAAACAATGAATAGCCCCACCAACATAGACCAATATATCGCTGGCTTTCCAAAACATATGCAGGACATTTTAGAGCGCCTACGCACCACCATCAAAAAAGCAGCACCAGATGCTGAGGAGAAAATAGGTTATGGAATCCCGACCTTCTTTTTAAATGGCAATTTGGTTCATTTCGGTGGTTATAAAAATCACATTGGATTTTATCCCGCCCCATCCGGAATTGAAGCATTTAAAAAAGAGTTATCAGTTTTTGAAGGAGCAAAAGGCTCAATAAAGTTTCCAATCGACCATCCACTACCGTTAGATCTGATCAGTAAAATTGTGAAATTTCGTGTGCAGGAAAACCTGGGAAAAGCCGGGGCAAAAACAAAAGGCACTTTAAAGGTTTGTCCAAACGGACACCAATATAACAAAAGCAGCGATTGCCCTACCTGCCCTATTTGCGAACAGGAGCGAAAACCATCCGATGGTTTTCTTTCACAGATTGCTGCACCTGCAAGGAGGGCATTGGAAAATAAAGGCATCAGCACTTTACAACAACTCTCCATGCTGAGCGAGGCGGATATTTTGGGGCTTCACGGAATGGGACCAGCCTCAATGCCAAAACTTCGAAGCGCTTTAAAGGCAGCAGGACTTACGCTTAAAAAACAGTAAATCAACAGAAATAATAAGTTGGAGAATAGGGAACAATAAATCATTGCTTTTCTTTTTCCAGGATTTCAAACTGCCTGGAAATACTGATGCCGCTTTCATCCACCAGCGTAATAATGTGTCGGCCAAATGATGGGTCTAAAGCCAGTTGGTGAAAGTTTTGAGTGATTCCAATAAATCTATCATCTATGCTCCAGAAAATTTTTGCGCCTGATCGCCTGTGTGCCGCAGTAAAAATAGTCTTCCCTTTCTCTCCGCTCAATTCTATTGGTACGTAAATTTTCGCTCCTTCCTGCGGATAGATCAACTCAATAGATTTACCTGTTTCCTGGAAGCCGCATCCCTCTTTGAAAGGCGGCAAAGGTTTGTAGTCTGCATTGCGTTGGCGGTAATAATATTCCATTGCGGGTGATAAAATAAACCAGCTTTTATGTTTCATGTTAGATGGGCTTTCGCATTGTTCTGTCACCCGAAAAATGCCGGTGGCATCAAGATTGACCATTTTGTGATAAGCACATAAAGGAACTTTTTCTCCGTTGGGTGGCATGAACAAAGTATCCACTTCGGGGCAATCTATATTGGCCCGGTAACCACTTTGCCGGCATACCGATACATAGGTATAATTGTAAACCGGCCGCTTAAAAAAAGGAACCGTTGGCAGCAAACGGAAAATGTCGAACAATATAGGTGCAGCAGTATGCACGCCAATCAAGCCCGGGCGGCCTTCGCCATCTGTGTTGCCCGTCCATACAGCTACTACATTTTTAGGTGTTACGCCAATTGCCCATCCGTCCCTGAAACCAAAGCTGGTGCCTGTTTTCCAGGCAATGGTCTGCGACGACGAGAACTGCTGCCATAAACCCTCCTCACCTGGCCGCATTACTTCCTGCATGGCCAGAAATGTAAACCATGTAGAAGTAGGGTCTAATGAAATATTGGAAGCAGGCTTTTTATCCTTAACTAACGCCCGGCCATCCACGCCATCAGCAATATACCTTGGTGCATGAAAATCTTCGGGATCGAATATGCCATAATTTTTTACCTGGTGATTTAAACTGCGTGCCATCGATGCATATGCACCTGCAAGGTCCCACATGGTTACTTCACAGCCCCCAAGTATTAAACTTAGCCCATACGTATCAGCCGAACGGTTAAGCGTAGAGATACCACATTGCTGCAAGGTTTCGTAAAACCGCTGGTACTTGTATTGCTGCAATAATTTTACTGCCGGAACATTAAGGCTTCTTGACAGGGCCTTTCCGGCTGGTACAGCGCCATCATAACCCAGGTCAAAATTTTTAGGAGCATAGTTTCCAATCTGTGTTGGAATATCAGCTATAATTGAATTGGGCAGGATCAAGCCATCGCTTAACATCGCTGCATACAGGATCGGCTTTAATGCACTGCCCGGACTGCGTGGAGCTGCAATAACATCCACATCACTTTCCATTTCCTTATTTCCCGGATCATAAATGTTACCGACATACGCTAAAGTATTTCCTGTTTCTACATCCAGCACCAATGCACAGGCGTTGTTTATACCATTGCCTTTTAAAACAGACTGGTGTTGCTGTACGATGGTGGCTACATTTTTTTGAAGATTTCCATCCAGTGTTGTGGCAATTTTTGTTTCGCCTTTAATAGCTTGATTAAATTTTTTAAATCGTTGTAATAAATGTGGTGCGTTTTGCGGTAAAGCCATTGGAGCACCTGGTAAAGGTTCCAGTTTTGCAAGTTCGTTGGTGGAAACATTTATTTTCCCTGCAGCCAATAACTGGTCCAATAAAGCATTTCTTTTCCTCAGCAATACCGCCCTGTTTTTGCCGGGATGTACCAGCGCCGGAGCATTGGGTAGTACGGCAAGTGCGGCTGTTTCGCCCCAGCTCAATTTATCCGGGCTTCTGCCAAAGTAGCGCCATGCCGCAGCATCCAACCCCACCACATTGCTGCCAAACGGCGCATTGGCAGCATACAATGCCAGCACGCCTTTTTTTGAATAAGTGCATTGCAACCTTACGGCTAAAATGCTTTCCTTTAGCTTGTTCCATAAGCTTCTTTTGCTGCCCTTTTTTGAGAGGCGCATCACCTGCATATTTATCGTGCTGCCACCCTGTACAACGCCTTTGTTTTTTATATTTTTTATGATGGCTCTTCCGATAGCAATAACATCTATACCGGGATGATAAAAAAAGCGTTTATCCTCAAACGTAATAATGCAATCTCTAAATTTTGAAGGCACTTTTTTGTTGGCCGGGAAACGCCATTGGCCATCGCTGGCAATAGAAGCGTTTAATAGATTACCGTCTTTGTCTTCGATCACATAACTGGTGGGAGTGTTGAATAATTGATTGGGAAGAGAAAAATAAAACCAGGTGAGCAGGGCAAGAATGAAGAATACCCCCCATCCTCTCAACGGGTGTTTCGAGGGGTTGAACCTGGGAATTAGGTTTGAAGCTTTATCCGCCAACATTTTATACATTCCTTATGATATTTTTATGGGCCGGGCCGAAGAATATCTATTTAGCTTCAGTGGCGTCGCACTCTTGTACTTCGGTACATTTCTGTACATTTTTTGCGTTGCAAGTTTCCGCAAACAGTAGTAAATTAAATGCGTACCATGATGCTGTAAAAGTACAAGAGGGCGATGCAACAATGCTCCACATAGATTCTTAGTTCGGACAAAAAATTTAAACAGCGCTCTAAACAAAACCGCTGCCGGCGTTACACACCGCCGGCAGGGTTTTAGAAATTTAATTTGAATAATTAAGGCTGCGCAACCTGCACCCACTTCCCATTTACTCCGGCTGCGATACTGTTATCATACATGGCTTCGCAGAATGTGCCCGGCATAAAATAACGGCCGAGGTAACTCGCATTTAACTGTACATAATAAATCAGCGTTTCATTTTCACGGATGTTGAAATAGGTGTACACCCTGTCGTCCCGAACATCCTGGTAAGTGGATGCAGATGATTTGAATGTACCCTCGCCACCCAGCATGCGGGCATTTAATATTTCCCAACCGCTTGGGAAGATCTGCGTCAATGCCATCTGCGTATAATTGCCCCGCTTGCCCGGATTTTTAATGACCACCCTGGCTAAAAAGTCTGAGCCCGGTGTTAGTTGACTGATATCAACTTCGCTGCCATTTTGCGAAATATAACTCACTACCATATTCAAGACGGCCGGGTTATTATTTACTTTCAAGCTATCACCACTTAATGGCTGGCCCTGTGTTATCAAGCGCACATACAGCGTATTGCTTCCCTTGTTAGTGACCACCACATTGCTGTTGCCATTTTTAAATACCACGGGTAACTGGCGAATGTAAGCGGCGGAATTAATATCGGTTGACTTACCATCAATACTGGCAGTCGAAATTATTTTAGCGCCCGATGGATTTTTACCACAATACCTTGCAATGGCGATCAATGCATATGCTGTGGTTTGTGTGCTGTACCAATTATCCTGTGATAACCGGGCTGCAATTGCTGGTAATATTTCAGCCGCTTTTGCACGCCTGCCCATTATCGTTAGTGTCTCCAAAACCATCGCCTGGTCCCTCAGTTCTGAACCGAACGTTATGCCTGGTGAAGGCCGGTTTTCAAACGAAGTTGGTAAGCCGCTGATAAGGTCCAATGCCGCGTTATCCTGCCCTGTTAGTTTATATGCAGCAGCCAGCCGCCACTTAGCTTCAGGTGATAAATATTTAAATTCTTTCAGGCGATTCATAGCACCAAGTTCAGGTGCCTTTGCCAATGCCAATGTATACAAGCGGTATGCCTGTGTTAAATCACCACCATAAAAATTAGTGGTGGTTGCAACCCAGGCATTTGCTTTACCCCGTTGAAAGTTTTTCCATTGCTGCAACATATAATCACTTACCAGGTAACCATTGTTTTGTGCCTCCACTAAAAAGTGACCGGCATAACTGCTGCCCCATTCATCGCTTTCATTGCCACCGGGCCAATAACTAAAGCCCCCATCCGGCCGTTGAAAATTTTGCATTTTCGCAATGCCTGCTTTTATATTTTTTTCTACCTGTGCCTTTTTATAGTCATCCAGGTCGGTCAACTGATTTAATACCAATTGGGGAAACACTGCTGACGTTGTTTGCTCAATGCAACCATGCGGATATTGCACGAGGTAGCTTAAACGCTTTTGCAAATTCATCGAAGGCACGCTCGAAATTTCTACAACAGATGTGCTGGTTGCTGCTGCACCAATCGGCGATGCAATTGTTTTCCATTGCTGCCCCGGTGCCAGCGTAATTTCACTCACACTTGTTACCGGCGGGTTTGGATTTCGGATATCCAGTTCCACTTCATAGTCTGCTTTTTCACCTCCTGAGGAAGCCAGCAGTTTTACTTTACCAATGCCTGTATTTGATTTCACCAGCACATCAAAATATACCATTTGCTCACCTGTTGCTGAAAAAGTTATAACCTGCGAATTACTACCTGCTACCTGCAGGTACGGGTTTGACTGCAAACTTATTTTGACATTTTTTATATTGTTCTCCATGGCAAAAACTGTAACCGGCAATTTGATGGTTTCACCAGGCCCCAACACCCTCGGCATGGTTGCCAATAACATCAACGGCTTCTTTACTGTCACCGCTTTTTCTGTAAAGCCGTAACTGCCTTCATGTGCGGCCACCACCATCGCCCTTACTGAACCGATATAAGATGGCAGTGTAAATGATTGCGTTTGTTTTTGGCCTCCTTTTAAAAGGAATGGACCAAGGTATTTTACCACCGGTTTAAAACGGTTGGCTGTCTTTTGTTTTACCGGGCCGGCATCGGCATCGCCCCCAATAGTCAGGATGCGTTCGAGGTCGCCGCCCCATGCGCCAATCACGTAATCAAACATATCAAAACTCTTTACCCCCAATGCCTCCCTTGCATAAAAAGCACTGTGCGGATCAGGTGTTTTAAAACGGGTAAGGTCGAGCAAGCCTTCATCAACAATGGCTACGCAATAGGTCATCTCTTTGCCCTGCTGTTCGCTAACAGTAAAGGAAACAGCTTGTTCCGGACGGATGCTATTGGGAATATTAATAATGGGTTTTAAGACAGTGTTTTTATCCTCTACAAAAATGGGGATGGAGCCATACATCCGTATGGGCAGGTCGTTTAATGTTTGTGCATGAGGCTGTAACAAACTAACGGTAGCATACACGTTGGGCGCCATCGCTGCATCGGCTTTAAACCTCACCAGTGTTTGCCCTTGCGTGGTTTCCTGCCAGAAAGATTTAATTACTTTGCTGCCACTTTCCAGGCTAACCAATATCCTGCCTCCCTTACTGCCGGGAATGTTAAGCGTTACTTCTTCGCCTACATTATATTTTTCCTTATTGCTACTAAACGATAACATGGATGCGGCAGTCTGGTCATCGTTTCCCTCCCTGCTTTGCCAGCCCGGCTCGTCAATGTACAAGGTGGAGCCCGTAGTGTGCCCACTCTTTAAATCCTTTACCAGAATCAAATACCTGCCCCATTCATTTTCGGAAGTGCCGAACTGCCATTGCCCTCTTCCGTTAGCCAGGTGAACGGTTTCTTTTTTCACCAGTTTATTGTATTCATTCTGTGTAAAGTTGCTTAGGTTATCACCATTATCGTCCCACCACCAACGCCATTGGATACGGTAGAATTGCACCTCCACATCATTGTTTGCTGTAAGCAAATTACCATGGTTGTCAACATTTACAATTTGCATCGTGTGGTTTTTCCCGGACAGTAAAAAATCAAATGGCTTTTCGCCGGCAGGTAATTTTAAACCTACATAGCTTGCATAAGGACTGTAAGGAATGCTCATGTTATCAATGCTAAATGCGCCACCTGGTTCAAAAACCTTTATCACCATGTTAGCGTTCAGCATGCCGGGTGCACTTTCATCAGTTTCGAAAGTTGGCCTTAATACTGCATTGCCTTCGGCATCCAACGTTCCTTCGAAAACAGTTTTACTCTGCGTAGAATAGTCAGCCGTTGGGTTATCAAAATCATAGCCGGCAAACTTTGGGAAACTCGTTTTCCTGGCCTGAAGTGATGCATCGATCTTTGCTTTTAAATTTTTGCCCAATGCTCCAAAGAGCCATTTGGCATTGATGGTTCCGGTGGTAGAACTTCCGACGCCGAGCACCGCATCTTTTCCAAAATCAACATTAATTTTTAAGCGGTTGGGCATTACCGCTTCTACCTTGATGCGTTTTTCAAAATTCGCTCCGCCTACTTTTATCTTAGCGAGCCAATTACCTGTTGGTGCAGCCGCGTCGGTATTGGTCTTAAATAAATAGAAGCCATCTTCCGCATTATTTTGCACGGCATGTTTATACAATTGCCCCTGTGGCGTGTATAAATTAAATTCTACCGGATGAT